>NZ_JACUUD010000021.1 GCF_014859505.1 Halomonas sp. | reverse complement strand
CTTACGGACACTAGCACCTGAAGCTAGCGCGTCTACCAATTCCGCCACCTGGGCGAACACGAGCGATTCGAGCTGATAAAGAGCAGGGAGCGAGCTCCCGATCATCGTTCCCGGAGGAGCGATGGTGCCCAGAAGAGGACTTGAACCTCCACGTCCTTACGGACACTAGCACCTGAAGCTAGCGCGTCTACCAATTCCGCCATCTGGGCAGGCGAGGCGCATGATACCCCATTCCCTCGCCAATGCAAGCGTCGGAAGGACCTCGGGGCGCAGTTTTCTCGCTTTTCGCCGTGGCGGCGAGGGTCGCCATGGTTGGGTGGTGGACGACGCGGCGCTATACTGCGCCCATGACAATCGAAACGATATCCCAGACCTCATGCTCGCGGCGCCTGCGCGCCCTCCCACTCATGCCGTCATCGACCCTGCCAAGGATGCTCAACGCATGACCCACTGGACGCTCAGCGACGACCCGCACGCCAGCCGCGAGGCCCACAAGTACGACAATCCCGCCCCCAGCCGCGAGTACCTGCTCGCCCGGCTCGAGGAAGCTGGCAAGCCGATCACCCACGAGACGATGAGCCGCCTGCTGGGCCTCGATGACGAGGACCTGCAGGAGGCGGTGCGTCGCCGCCTGGCTGCCATGGAGCGTGACGGTCAGGTGCTGCGTAACCGCGCCGGTGCCTATGCGCTGATCGACAAGCTCGACCTGATCCGCGGCAAGGTGCTGGGCCACCGTGACGGCTTCGGTTTCCTGCTTCGCGAGGATGGCAAGAAGCCCGACCTGGTGCTGCCGCCCCGGCAGATGCGTCGCGCCTTCCACGGTGACTACGTGCTGGCCCGTGTCAGCGGGCGGGATCGCCGCGGCCGCGACGAGGCGACCATCGCCGAAGTGCTCTCCCACAATACCCAGACCATCGTCGGCGTCTATCGTCAGAACACCTCCGAGTTCGGGGTGCTGATTCCCGAGAACCCGCGCATCACCCAGGAGGTGATCATTCCGCACAGTGCCTGCGGCGGGGCGAAGGATGGTCAGGTGGTGTCGGCGAAGATCGTCCAGCAGCCCGAGACCCGGGTGCAGCCGGTGGGCGAGGTGATCGAGGTGCTCGGTGAGCGCATGGATCCGGGGATGGAGATCGACATTGCCATCCGCAGCTACGAGATCCCTGCCGAGTTCCCGCCGGAGGTCCACGATCAGATCGCCAGCATGTCCGCCGAGGTGGCCGATGGGGACAAGCAGCGCCGCATCGACCTGCGCGACGTGCCGCTGGTGACCATCGACGACGAAACCGCCAAGGACTTCGACGACGCCGTCTGTGCCTGGAAGACCAAGTCCGGCAGCTGGAAGCTGCTGGTGGCCATCGCCGACGTCTCCCACTACGTGCGTCCGGGCAGTGCCCTGGATCAGGAGGCGATTCGTCGCGGCAATTCGGTCTACTTCCCCGGGCAGGTGGTGCCCATGCTGCCCGAGCTGCTCTCCAACGGGCTCTGCTCACTGAACCCGTCCGTCGATCGCCTGGCCCTGGTCTGCGAGATGAACATCTCCCAGAGCGGCACCATCAGCCGCTACCGCTTCTACGAGGCGGTGTTCCAGTCCCACGCGCGCCTCACCTACAACAAGGTGGCGGCGATCCTCGACGAGGAGGACTCGGCGGGCGATGCCCTGCGCGAGGAGCACCGCGAGCTGGTGCCGTCGCTGAAGAACCTGCACGGCCTCTACCGGGTGCTGCGCGAAGCCCGCGTGGCCCGCGGCGCCATCGACTTCGAGACCACCGAGACGGCCATCGTCTTCAACGACGAGCGCAAGATCGAGAAGATCGTCCCGCGCAGCCGCAACGATGCCCACAAGATCATCGAGGAGTGCATGCTGGCGGCCAACGTGGCCACGGCCCGATTCCTCGACAAGCACGACCTGCCGGCGCTCTATCGCATCCACGAGAAGCCCTCGCCGGAGCGCCTCGACAAGCTGCGCCTGTTCCTCAACGAGTTGGGGCTCTCCCTGGGGGGCGGCGACGATCCCAGCCCGCAGGACTATCGGGAACTGGCCGAGGTCATCAAGGATCGCCCCGACACCGACGTCATCCAGACGGTGATGCTGCGTTCCATGAGTCGGGCGGTCTACTCGCCCCAGAACGACGGTCACTTCGGCCTGGCCTACCCGGCCTATGCCCACTTCACCTCGCCGATCCGTCGCTATCCGGATCTTCTGGTGCACCGCGCCATCCGCTCTGTCATCCGTGGCCCGCGTCAGACCGCCACGGTGCTGCGTGCCGACGGCGCCAAGGTGGAGCCACCGAGCAAATGGGCGCCCTACACCTTCGAGCAGATGCTCGAGCTGGGCGAGCACTGCTCGATGACCGAGCGCCGCGCCGACGACGCCACCCGCGACGTCGAGGACTGGCTCAAGTGCGAGTTCATGTCCGACAAGCTCGGTGATGTGTTCGACGGCACCATCGCCTCGGTCACCCAGTTCGGTATCTTCGTGCGCCTCGACGAGGTCTATGTCGAAGGCCTGGTGCATGTCACCTCGCTGCCCTCCGACTACTACCACTACGAGCCGGAGAAGCACCGCCTCAAGGGTGAGCGCAGCGGCATGAGCTATCGGCTGGGCGATGGCGTCACCGTGCAGGTGGCCCGGGTCGATCTCAACGACCGCAAGATCGACTTCGCCCTGGCCGATGACAAGCCGCGCCCCAAGCGGGCACCGCGCCGCCGCCGCGGGGGTGATGACGCCCCCGACAAGGGGCGTGCGCGTGCCGGTGGCAAGGCGCCCAAGGCCGAGGCCACCCCGGCGGCCAAGGCCGATGAGGGCGACGGCAAGAAGCGGGGTGGCGGTCGCCGCCGCCGCTCGCGCCGCTGATCGAGCCCTGTCCGTGAGGGGCGCCGGTGGCCTGCCGCCGGCGCCCCTGCTCGTTTCCCAGCGTGGATGAATGCGATGAAACAGAAGCGATCCCGCCGCCCCGCAGGCGGCAATTCCGGCACACCCGGCGGCCTCGAGGCCGTGTTCGGTGTGCATGCGGTGCGCGCCCTGCTCGAGCGCGGCGAGACACCGCGGGAGCTCTGGGTCCAGGAGGGTGCCGCGGGCAGCCGCCTCGCCGAGCTGGTGGAGTCGGCCGGCAATCGAGGTGCTCGCATCCAGACCCGCCCCCGCGACGAGCTCGACCGGATTGCCCAGGGGTCGGCCCATCAGGGAGTGATTGCCTTCGCCGCGCCGCTGGCCTTCGAGAGCGAGGCGTCGCTGTGGTTCAAGCTGGAGGCCTGGCCGCTGGAGGCGCCGCCGCTGCTGCTGGTGCTCGACGGCGTCACCGACGTGCACAACTTCGGCGCCTGCCTGCGCAGCGCCGATGCCGCCGGCGTCCACGGCGTGATCGTGCCCAAGGACAAGTCGGCGCCGCTCAATGCCACGGTACGCAAGGTGGCCTGCGGGGCCGCCGAGAGCGTGCCGGTCTACCAGGTGACCAACCTGGCTCGTGCCCTGGCCAGGCTCAAGGCGCTGGGGGTGTGGATCACCGGTGCCGCCGGGGAGGCCGAGGCGCTGGTCTACGCGGCCGACCTCACCGGTCCCACCGCCCTGGTGATGGGGGCCGAGGGCAAGGGCATGCGCCGCCTGACCCGCGAGGCCTGCGATCTGCTGGTCAAGCTGCCCATGGCCGGCAGCGTGTCGAGCCTCAATGTCTCCGTGGCCACGGGTATCTGCCTGTTCGAGGCGGTGCGCCAGCGACGCGGCTGACGCGACCGGCGCTTGCTATCACCATCACCTCTCTCTACAATCTGTGCGCCCGTTCGTCCTTCGAGCGGGCACTCGTGTTTTTCCGATATCACTCCTTGCTTCCCCGGAGCCCAGGCACCCGCGGAAGCTGCCAAACCGCAAGGAGATTCCATGCGTCATTACGAAATCGTGTTCATGGTCCACCCGGACCAGAGCGAGCAGGTCCCGGCCATGGTCGAGCGCTACACCGGCCTCGTCACCGAAAACGGCGGTACCGTGCATCGTCTCGAGGATTGGGGCCGTCGTCACCTGGCCTACCCGATCAACAAGATCCACAAGGCCCACTACGTGCTGATGAACGTCGAGTGCGAAGGCGAGACGCTCGACGAGATCGAGAACATCTTCCGCTTCAACGACGCCATCATTCGTAGCCTGGTAGTGCGCTGCAAGGAAGCGATTACCGAGGCGTCGCCGATGATGAAGCCGGCGGAAGAAAAGCGCGCGCGTCGCGATGATCGTGACGAGAAGCCCCGCGACGAGAAGCCCCGCGCCGCAACCGCCTGATCTCACCCATCGCACCGCTGAAGGAGTCTTCCCATGGCACGCTTTTTCCGTCGCCGCAAGTTTTGCCGTTTCACCGCCGAGGGCGTGAAGCAGATCGATTACAAGGATCTGGATACCCTCAAGGCCTACATCACCGAGACCGGCAAGATCGTTCCCAGCCGCATCACCGGCACCAAGGCTCGCTATCAGCGCCAGCTGGCGACCGCCGTCAAGCGCGCCCGCTACCTGGCCCTGCTGCCCTTCACCGATAGTCACCAGTAAGCGCCTGGCGTGATGCTCGCGATCGCCCGCTGGATGATGCGGGGCACGCCCTACGCCGTCGGCGGGGCCGCCCTCGCAACGCTGATTCCCTGGCTGTTCTGGCTGGGGGCCGCCATCGCGGCACTGGTCACCCTGCGCCATGGCCTCGCCTCGGCGCTGCCGGTGATCGTGGCGGCGGGGGTCCCGGCCGGCTGGTGGTGGGCGCAGGGCGACGTCATCCCGTTGACCAGCGTATTGCTGGTCACCCTGATGGCGATCGTGCTGCGCTCACGCATGCGCTGGGCCGAAGCGCTGATCATCGGCGCCCTGGTCGGCGCCGGCATGATCCAGCTGGGTATCTTCCTGCCGCCGGGCGGTGCTGGCCCCATGCTGGAGCAGCTGCGCCAGGGCTCTCCCGAGGTGGAGCGCCTGCTCAGCGAGCTGACCAGCCAGGGGCTCGATACCGAGCAGCTGGCCGGTGTGCTGATCGGTGGCATCACCGGGCTGGTCGTGCTGATCGCGTCGGTCGCCTGCCTGGCGCTGGCGCGCAGCTGGCAGGCGGGGCTCTACAACCCCGGCGGCTTCCGCGAGGAGTTTCATGCCCTGCGCCTGGCGCCCCGCGAGCTCGCCGTGCTGGTGGTCATTGGGGTGATCGGTGGGGTGCTTGGCCTCGTGTCTCTCGGGATGCTGCTGTGGATCCCGCTGCTGGTTGCCGGCATCGCGCTGGTGCATGGTTACGTTGGATTGAAAGGGATGAACGGGCTGTGGCTGGTCGTCTTCTATGTGCTGCTGATCACCACCTGGCCCATGATTCTGATTGTGCTGCTGCTGGCCTTTATCGACGTCTTCGCGGACATCCGCGGACGTGTGGCCAGTCGCAACTGACTAGAGGTTTACGAGATGGAAGTCATTCTGCTCGACAATATCGGCAAGCTCGGCGGCCTGGGTGACCAGGTCACCGTCAAGCCCGGCTACGGCCGAAACTACCTGATGCCCTACGGCCTCGCCGTTCCGGCCTCCAAGGAAAATATCGAGGCCTTCCAGGCCCAGCGCGCCGAGCTCGAGGCCCAGGCCGCCGAGCGCAAGGCCGAGGCCGAGGCTCGTGCCGCCCAGCTCAACGAGATCGAACTCTCCCTGGTCTCCAAGGCCGGCGACGAAGGCAAGCTGTTCGGCTCCATCGGTCCCCGCGACCTGGCCGAGGCCATCGCCTCCGCCGGCTTCGATGTGGCCAAGAGCGAAGTGAAGATGCCGGAAGGCCCGCTCCGTGCCACCGGCGAGTACGACATCCACCTGCAGCTGCACCCGGAAGTCGATGCCACCATACGTGTGGTGGTCGTGGCCGAGTAAGTCCTGGTCGCCGCCCGACGAGGGGCGCGGGGAGAGATCCCCGCGCCCCTCGTCGCGTCTGGATGCCGCTGAGTCGGGCATGGGGCCCGCCGCCTGTCTGGGGTAGAATGGCCCCCCGCCAAGACCTGGGTGAACCATCGCGATGCCAGACATGCTCGTACACGACAAGGAAACCGCCGCCCTCAAGGTGCCGCCCCACTCGCTGGAGGCGGAGCAGTCGGTGCTGGGCGGTCTGATGCTCGACAACCAGGCGTGGGACAATGTCGCCGACCGCCTGGTGTCCGACGACTTCTATCGCTACGAGCATCGGCTGATCTTCAACGTCATGGCGGGGCTGGCCGAGTCGGCCCGCCCGCTGGACGTGGTGACCCTCTCCGAGGCGCTGGAGGGCCGCGACCAGCTGGATACCGTGGGCGGTCTGGCCTATCTGGCCGAGCTGGCCCGCAATACGCCTTCCGCCAGCAATATCCGCGCCTATGCCGACATCGTTCGCGAGCGGGCCACCCTGCGCAAGCTGATTCGTGCCGCCAGCCAGATCGCCGATGGTGCCTTCAGCCCCCAGGGGCGGCCGGCCGACGAGCTGGTGGACGAGGCCGAGCGCCTGGTGTTCCAGATCAGCGAGGAACGCCCCAAGTCGGGTGGTCCCATCGGCATGAGCGAGCTGCTCGCCAAGGCGGTGGACCGCATCGACGAGCTGTTCAACATGCAGGGCCAGATGACCGGCCTCTCCACCGGGTTCCGCGACCTGGACGAGATGACCACCGGCCTGCAGCCGTCCGACCTGGTGATCATCGCCGGACGCCCTTCGATGGGCAAGACCACCTTCGCCATGAATGTCGTTGAACATGCGGTTATTTCCAGCGAAAAGCCGGTGATCGTCTTCTCCATGGAGATGCCCGCAGATGCCCTGATGCTGCGCATGCTCTCATCGCTGGGGCGCATCGACCAGACACGGGTGCGCACCGGCCAACTTGAGGACGAGGACTGGCCGCGACTTACCTCGGCGGTCAACCTGCTCAAGGACAAGCAGCTGTTCATCGACGATACCGCGGCGTTGTCGCCCAACGAGATGCGCTCTCGGGTTCGGCGGCTGGTGCGCGAGCACGGCAATGTCGGCCTGATCATGATCGACTACCTGCAGCTGATGCAGATCCCCGGCTTCTCAGAGAACCGCACCGGCGAGATCTCGGAGATCTCCCGCTCGATGAAGGGGCTGGCCAAGGAGTTCGGCTGTCCGGTGATCTGTCTCTCCCAGCTCAACCGCTCCCTGGAGCAGCGCCCCAACAAGCGTCCGGTGATGTCGGATCTGCGCGAATCGGGCGCCATCGAGCAGGATGCCGACGTGATCGCCTTCGTCTACCGCGACGAGGTCTACAACCCCGACAACCCCGACAACCAGGGGCTGGCCGAGCTGATCATCGGCAAGCAGCGTAACGGCCCCATCGGCACGGTCCATATGGCCTTCATCGGCAAGTACACCCGCTTCGAGGACCTGGCACCGGACAGCTACGGCGACACCTTCGGCGAGTAGGGCGCAGCCTTCGGCGAGGCCCCCGGCTTGAGCCCGGTGGGCAGGGCCGTATAATGCCCACCTTCCGCTCGAGTCTTGGCAGACAAGGCTGAACAAGAGAGCCGAGCGGTCAGAACAGAGCACAGGAGGCAGCATGGCAGGCGGATTCCGGCGCGGTAATCGGCAGCGCACCCCCAAGCTTCAGGCGCGCGGTGAGCTACAGTCCCTGGAGCGGGAAGGCCCCTTCAAGGAGTGGCTGGGCATGCCCGACCTCTATCGCTACCAGATGGTGGTGGAAGGTGAGAGCTACAGCTACCAGACCGAGGACGCCGAGCTGCCGGTACAGGTGGGTGACCGGGTGGTGTTTCGCTACAAGGAGACCAAGGCCGGCAAGTGGATCGACCGCAACTCCCTGGGCAAGGCCATCGATCCCTCCAGCTACCAATAGCCATTAATCAGTCACTTGCTGAACCCTCCGGGGTGTCGAGGGTCACATTCTCGACACCCGTTTGTCACCGCGACGTCATCTGGCGTCACCAGACTGTGGCGCACTGCCATCACAAGTTACCCTGGAGGGAACCATGGAATTCAAGGATCTCAAGGCCTTCGCGGCCCATCACGACAACTACGAGATTCGTGTCATCGGCCATGCCGGCAGTCGCTTCTATCAGGTGGAGCTGGAAGACATCGAGGGGCAGCGTCATATGCTGACCCGCCAGGGGAAGCCGGTGCTGTACCGCTCCCTGGACGATGTCTACCTGGAGCTCAAGCGGGTCGGCATTCGCCGGGCCTACCTGGTGCAGCAGGTGCCACACGACGAGGTGATCGGTCGCGAGGCTCACTATCACGATCCGCTCTCCTCGCGCATGCCGCTGGTGTTCTGAGGCGGAATCCGACCGGCATCGTCTTCCCGTCGCACGGGGCGGCCTCTCTCCCACGCGACGACCTTCCTACCGCAGTGTCTTCTTCCCTCACTTCCGCCGCCGCCTCGCAAGCCAGCGCCCCAGGCGCACCCGGCGGCGGGCGAACCAGTGATACCCCGCATCCATCAGCGGGGCAACTCCCGGCAGGCAGCTCAGCCAGACCAGCCGTCGGTAGCCAAGCACCGCGTAGAGGGCCCGGCTGGCGTCCATGCCGATGAACCAGCGTCCCTCGGCGTCCTGCAGGTGCAGCCTCCCCATCATCGCCTCGGAGGTACGCCCCAGCGCTCTGGGGTCGAACTCCGCTGCCTGGATGTCCACCAGCCACACCCGCTCGCTGCGGGGATGGCGCGCCAGCCAGGCGACCTCCCGCTGGCAGAGCGGACAGTGGCCATCGTGGTAGAGGGTCACCGGAGCGAGGGCGTGGAGGGTGTTGCGTCGGCTCATGGGGTCTCCTCCCGGGGAGTGGGTTCAGGTGCGTAGCCGGCCAGATGGAGGGCTCGCTGCCCCGCGGCCTCGGCATGCCAGGCCGTCGTGCGCGGCAGGGCCGTCAGGAAGCGGTCGGCCTGGTCGCGGATGGCGGCCCGTTTCTCGTCGGCCATGCGCCCCAGCGAGCCATAGATCAGCTTCATGCGCGGGTTCGATGACAGCGTTTCGGCGTGTCGCTCCAGGAAGTGCCAGTAGAGGCTGTTGAGCGGGCAGGCGCGTTCGCCGGTGACCTGCTTCGGGTCGAAGCGACAGTGGCGGCAGTGGTCGGACATGCGGTCGATGTACCTGCCCGAGGCGCAGTAGGGCTTGGAGCCCATCAGCCCCCCGTCGGCGTGCAGCACCATGCCCAGCACATTGGGCAGCTCCACCCATTCGCAGGCGTCGGCATAGACCGCTAGGTACCAGTCGCCCAGTGCCTCCGGGGCCACGTCGCAGAGCAGGGCGAAGTTGCCGGTGACCATCAGCCGCTGGATATGGTGGGCGTAGGCGTTATCGCGGGTCATCTCGATGGCGCGACGCAGGCAGCGCAGCTCGGTGTCGCCATTCCAGAAGCAGGCGGGCAGCGCCTGGTCGGCGCCCAGGATGTTGCCGCGCTTGTAGTGCGGCATCCGCGTCCAATAGAGGCCGCGCACATACTCCCGCCAGCCCAGGATCTGGCGGATGAAGCCCTCCACCGCATTGAGCGGCGCACGCCCCTCGATATACTCGCGTTCGGCGCCCTCGCAGAGCTCCCGGGGCGAGAGCAGTCCCAGATTGAGCGCCGCGGCGAGCCGCGAGTGGAACAGGAAGGGCTCGTCGTCGCTGATGGCGTCCTGATAGCGGCCGAAGCCGGGCAGCAACTGGTCGAGGAAATGGCGAAGGTCGACCAGCGCCTGGCGCCGCGTCACCGGCCAGTGGAAGCCATCCAGGGTGCCGAAGTGCTCGCCGAAGTGCTCGGCCACCAGCGCCAGCACCGCTTCGGTGATGGCGTCGCGGCCATGGCGTGGGGGCTCGGGAACCGCCAGGTTGGCGGGCAACGGCTCACGGTTGTCGTGATCGTAGTTCCACTTGCCGCCGGCGGGCGCGTCACCCTCCATCAGCAGCCCTGTGCGACGGCGCTGCTCGCGATAGAAGTACTCAAGACGCAGTGACTTGCGGCCGGCTGCCCAGGCGGCGAAGTCGTCCGGGGTGGAGTAGAAGCGGTCATCCTCGAGCAGGCGCCAGGGCAGGGCGGCGGCCTCCCGCTCCTTCATCGCCTGCCATAGCCGCCACTCGCCGGGGCGCACGGCGCGGATCTCGTCGCAGCCATGCAGGGCAGCCAGGCGTTCCGCCTCGGCGACCAGCGCCTGGGCATTGTCGGGGTCGTCCAGGGCGCTGTAGTGCACCCGGTAGCCACGATCGCGCAGCTCGGCCGCAAAGTGGCGCATGGCAGCCAGGATCAGGGCGATCTTCTGGGGATGGTGGGGCACATAGGTGCTCTCTGCGGCCACCTCGCACAGAGCCACCACGGCATCATCGGGCAGGTCGTGCAGGCTGGCCAACTCGAGACAGAGCTGGTCGCCGAGTACCAGCACCAGGGGGCGGGACATGGGTTGACCTCGGGTTGTACAAATAAAGTCAATGGTACAACCTCGTCGCCGTCGCCGCGAGGGGCCTGATACACTAGCGCCATTCACATCGGCAGCCGGCCATTACCATCCGGCGCATCGACCAAGGAGCTCCCCATGACCCACACGACCCAGGATTCGGCAAACCCCGACATGGACCGCCCCGGCAGCGGCCGCCTGGCCCATGCGCCGGGCGACCACCCGCCGATTCCGCGGGCCAGGGTGGGCGTGCTGCTGGCCAATCTGGGCACCCCGGATGCCACCGACTACTGGTCGATGCGCCGCTACCTGAGCGAGTTCCTCTCCGACAAGCGGGTGGTCGACTACCCGGACTGGAAGTGGCAGCCGCTGCTGCAACTGATCATCCTGTCCCGGCGACCCTTCAAGTCCGGTGAGGCCTATCGGAGCATCTGGAACACCGAGAAGGACGAGAGCCCGCTGCTGACCACCACCCGGGAACAGACCCGCAAGGTGGCCGAGGGCCTCGCGGCGATGTTCGGCGATCAGGTGATGGTCGACTTCTGCATGCGCTACGGCAACCCCTCCACCGACAGCGTGCTCAAGCGGATGCAGGCGTCGGGCTGCGAGAAGATCCTGTTCTTCCCGCTCTACCCCCAGTACGCCTCGCCGACCACCGCCACCGCCAACGACCAGGCGTTCCGCACCCTGATGACCCTCAAGTGGCAGCCGGCCTTTCGCACCGTGCCCGCCTATTTCGAGCATCCCCGGTACATCGAGGCGCTGGCCAACACGGTGCGCGAGGCCTATGAGGCCGCGGCGACGCCGCCCGAGGTGCTGGTGGCTTCCTACCATGGCGTGCCCAAGCGCTACCTGATGGAGGGCGACCCCTACCACTGCCAGTGCCAGAAGACCACGCGGCTGCTGCGCGAGGCGCTGGGCTGGGGGAAGGCGGATATCCAGACCGCCTTCCAGTCCAAGTTCGGCCCCGAGGAGTGGGTGGGGCCGGCCACCGTGGAACACGTGGCAGAACTGGCCCGACAGGGCAGGAAGCATATCGCGGTGATCTCGCCGGCCTTCTCCTCCGACTGTGTCGAGACCCTGGAGGAGATCGAGGAGGAGATACGCGATGCCTTCCTCGAGGCCGGCGGCGAGACCTTCACCTATGTGTCCTGCCTCAACGAGCGCGACGACCATATCACGGCGCTGCTGGCGATAATCGAGAATGAACTAGCAGGCTGGGTGGCTCCCGGGTCCTGACGGCTGGGCTGCCTCTCCTGTCCCTGGCGTCAGCGGGGCAGGCGGGGCTTCTGGCGTGACCGGCGGCGTGTGCGCCAGGGGTGACGAGCCTTGGCGGGGCGCGCTACCCGGCTCTGTCCGACGTCCTCGTCGCGCAGTTCCGGCAGCGAGCCGCGGGTGCCCGTGATGAAGCGCAGGTGCATGTGCAGGCCGGTCTTGGCCAGCATGTGACCGGTGACCGGCGCGGTAAGGAACAGGAAGAAGGTGATCAGCAGCTCCTGGACGTGGAACTCCCGCTGGGTCACCGTGAAATAGAGCATCGATGCCATCAGCATGCAGCCGATCCCCAGGGTGGTCCCCTTGGTGGGGCCGTGCAGGCGCATGAAGAAGTCCTTGAACTGCAGCATGCCCAGCGAGCCGGTGAAGGCAAACATGCCGCCAGCTACCAGCAGGAAGGCGACGACGCCTTCGGCCAACAGGGTGAAGGTCATGTGTGCCTCCTTACTCGATGATGTCGCCGCGCAGCAGGTAGCGGCAGATGGCCATGGTGCCGACGAAGCCCAGCATGGCGATCAGGATCGCCGCCTCGAAGTAGGTCTTGGTATTGAGCCACAGACCCAGCAGCACGATCAGCGCGATGGAGTTGACGTAGAGGGTGTCCAGTGCCAGCAAGCGGTCGGGAACGTCGGGTCCCTTGGCCAGACGCAGGACATTCATGGCCATGGCCGCCACGATCAGGCCAAGGCTGATCATCAGTGCGATAACTAGCATTCGAAGATCTCCTTGAGCGGGAGCTCATAGCGCTCATGTATCTCGCGCACCAGCGTCTGCTCATCCTTCATGTCGAGCACATGGATCAGCAGCGATGAGCGGTCCAGGCGGATGTTGGTGGAGACGGTGCCCGGCGTCATTGTGATGGTGTTGGCCAGCATGGTGATGGTCAGTGGATCCTTCACCTGCAGGGGGTACTCGACGAAGCCCGGGTGGGGTTCGCGCTTGGGCGACAGGATCAGCAGGCTCACCTGGAGGTTGGCCGTGAAGATGTCACCCAGCACCTTGAGTACGAACCAGGTCAGTTTGAGGGGGTGCTTGACCTGGGGCAGCGGTTCCCAGAAGCCCTTGGTCAGCAGCGGGATGCCCACCGCCAGGAAGGCGCCGAGGATCAGCTGGCCAGGGGCGATGCTGCGCACCAGCAGCAGCCAGACCACCAGCAGCACCAGCGATAGGGTGGGGGTGGGCAGCAGGCGCCCCAGGGTTTTCATGGTGACTCTCCCTCGTCAATGGTGAGACGGCCGAACTGCAGGGCTGGCGATTCGCCGAGTAGCCGGAAGATCACGACCTGCGGCTCCGCCAGCTGTTCGGCGGTATCACGGGCGTAGTCGCTGACCGGACCGGCGAAGCCCACCAGAAGCGGCACGCTGGCCAGCAGCCAGAGCACCCCGGCCAGCTGCGGCCGCGTCACCCGGCCGCTCTCCACCTGGCCCTTGTAGCTGGCCCAGAAGAACACCGAGCCGGCCCGGGACATGGCGATCAGCGCGCAGAGCCCGGCCAGCAGCAGCAGCGGCCACAGCCACAGCCGAGCGGTTCCCTCGGCGGCCTGCATCAGCAGGAGCTTACCCAGGGCCCCGGCCAGTGGCGGCAGGCCGGCCACGGCCACTGCGGCGACCAGGAACATGCCGCCCAGCAGGTGACGCTGCTGGAGGCGGCGACCGCGCACCAGTCGCGTGCCCGCCTTGCCGCGCTGTTGGCTGATCAGCTCGGCGATCAGGTAGAGGGCGCCGCATGCCAGCGTGGTGTGGGGCAGGTAGTACAGCAGGGCGCCGATAGCATCGATAGTGCCCAGCGCCTGGCCGGCGAGCAGAGTGCCCACCGAGACCAGTACCAGGTAGGCCACCAGGGTGCGCAGGTCGCGGGACGCCAGCACGCCGACGGCTGCCAGGGTAATGGTCGCGAGACCCGCCCACCACAGCCAGGCGGTGATCGCCTCGGCGGCGGGAGTGTCAACGAAGATCAGCGACTGCACACGCAGGATGGCGTAGAGCCCCACCTTGGTCATGATGGCGAAGAGCGCGGCCACCGGGGCTGGAGCGGCGGCGTAGGTGCGTGGTAGCCAGAAATAGAGCGGCAGCAGCGCGGCCTTGAGGCTGAAGACCACGATCAGCAGGAGGGCGCCGGCGGTCACCAGTGCGGCCTGGTCGCCGGACATCACCGCGACTCGACGCGCCATGTCGGCCATGTTGAGGGTGCCGGTGGTGCCATAGAGCACGCCCAGTGCCACCAGGAAGAGCGCTGAGCCTGCCAGGTTGAGGATCACGTAGTGCAGCCCGGCGCCGATACGCTCCTTGCCGCCGCCATGCATCAGCAGGGAATAGGAGGCCAGCAGCAGGATCTCGAAGAACACGAAGAGGTTGAACAGGTCGCCGGTGAGGAAGGCGCCGTTGAGGCCCATCAGCTGCAGCTGGAAGAGGCCGTGGAAGTGGCTGCCCCGGGCGTCCTCGCCGGCGCTGGCGAACAGCACGCAGCCCAGCGACAGCACTGCGGTAAGGGTGAGCATCAGCGCCGACAGGCGGTCGAGCATCAGCACGATGCCGAAGGGCGCCTGCCAGTTGCCCAGGGCATAGATGAGCAGTTCACCGCCGGCCGCCCGACTCAGCAGCCAGGCGCTGATCAGCACCTGGGCCACGCACAGCGCGGTGCTCAGCTGACGGCGGCGGGTATCGCTGGCCTGGCTGCCCAGCACCAGGACCAGGGCGCCGACCATCGGGATCAGCACCGGCAGGGTGATAAGGTGCTGAATCATTTCGCGTCTCCCGATTCACCCTGCTGGCCGTCCACGTGGTCGCTGCCCAGTTCGCTGCGCGCGCGAATCGCCAGGATCACCACGAAGGCGGTCATGGCGAAGCCGATGACGATGGCGGTGAGCACCAGCGCCTGGGGTAGCGGATCGGCCGGGCTGACGGACTCGCCGATCACCGCTGCGGCGTGGGTGTGCAGGCCGCCAGTGGAAAACAGGAAGAGGTTCACCGCATAGCCCAGCAGGGCGAGGCCGACGACGACCGGAAAGGTGCGCCCGCGCAGCAGCAGGTAGATGCCGCTGGCAGTAAGCACGCCGACCACCAGCGAGAAGAGGGCTTCCATCAGCGTTCCTCCAGGCGGGGGCGATGGATCGTGGTGACCCGGCCCAGGTTGATCAGGATCATCAGGGTGGCACCGACCACGGCCAGATAGACGCCAACATCGAAGAGCATGGCCGACGCCAATTCGAAGCTGCCGATGATCGGCAGGGTCACATAGCCGAAGGTCGATGTCAGGAAGGGGTAACCGAACAGCCAACTGGCCATCCCGGTGGCCACGGCGATGGCCAGGCCGGAGACCGCTACCACCGGGTAGGAGAGTGGCAGCCGTTCGCGGGTCCAGTCGTATCCGCGAGCCATGTACTGCAGGATCAGTGCCACTGCGGTGATCAGGCCGGCGATGAAGCCGCCGCCAGGCTGGTTGTGGCCGCGCAGGAAGATGTAGACCGACACCAGCAGGGCGAGCGGGAGCAGGATCTGCGCCGCCACCGCCAGGATCATCGGGTGGCGATGCCGGGACCAGCGGATGCCCTCCATGTTGCCCGCGGGCATGAACAGCTTCATGCGATTCAGCAGCTTGAAGGTCGCCAGGCCCGCCAGGGTCAGCACGGTGATCTCCCCCAGGGTATCGAAGCCGCGGAAGTCCACCAGGATGACGTTGACCACGTTGGTGCCGCCCCCACCGGGCACTGCCTCGCGGAGGAAGTAGTCGGCAATCGAGATCGTCTCCCGGGTCAGCAGTGCATAGTTGAGCATTGCTACCACCAGGCCCAGCGAGGCGGCGAGCAGCAGGTCGCGCAGGATGCGTCGGCTGGAGACGAGCAGCGGTGGGCGCTGGGGCAGGAAGAACAGTGCCAGGATGAACAGGATCATCGACACCACCTCCACCGAGAGCTGGGTCAGCGCCAGGTCAGGGGCGGAGAAGCGCACGAAGGTCAGCGACACCGTCAGGCCTACCACCGAGAGCATCAGCAGCGAGACCAGCCGCCAGCGGTGGCTCATGGCGCTGCCGATGGCGCCGAACACCATCAGCGCCGCCCCCAGCACCAACATCCCATCCACCGGTTGCAGGCCCAGCGGGCCGGTCAGGGCGTCGAGCTTGGTCAGCCCCACCGCGACCATGGCCAGGGCGCAGAGCAGCAGCAGCGCCTGGTAGCGCTGCAGGGAGCCATTCTCCAGGCGCTGGGTGAGCCACAGCGCCGTCTTGATCACCCTCAGCATGGCGGCCTCGAAGAGGCGTCCGGCGTCACGGGGGTGGAACAGGGCCGCAATACCGGCCAGGCGCCGGTGCTGGCGCAGCACCAGCACCCCGGCGGCCACCGCCACCAGGCTCATGGCCAGCGGCAGGTTGAGGCCGTGCCACAGGGCGAGGTTGAACAGCGGGGTGGTGTCGCCCTGTACGGCGAGGCTGGCGGCATTGACCAGGGGGCCGGCCAGGGCCATGGGGAACAGGCCCACCGCGAGGCTCGTCGCTGCCAGGAAGAGCCCCGGTGCCAGCATGCCGAGGGCCGGGTCATGGACCTTGAGCGGCGGCTGAGACTTCTGTTCGCGGGTCAGCTTGGGGGCGGCGAAGAACAGGCTCCAGATCAGGCGCAGCGAGTAGGCCACCGAGAGGGTGGCGGCCACCATCACCAGCAGCGGGATCAGCGCACTCAGTGCCCCCAGCACATTGTTGAGCAGGCTCTGCTCGAACAGCATCTCCTTGGAAAGGAAGCCGTTGAAGGGCGGAAAGCCGGCCATGGCGGAGCCCGCCAGAATGACCATGGTGCCGGTGAGCGGCATCATCGACCACAGGGCGCCCAGGCGGTCGATGTCACGGGTGCCTGTCTCGTGGTCGATGATCCCCACGCTCATGAACAGTGCCGCCTTGAAGGTGGCATGGTTGAGGATGTGGAACACCGCGGCAACGATGGCCAGTGGACTGCCCAGCCCCAGCAACAGGGTGATCAGGCCCAGGTGGCTCACCGTGGAGAAGGCCAGGATACCCTTGAGGTCGCGTTCCAGCAGGGCAAACCAGGCGGCATAGAGCATGGTGGCGAGGCCCACCAGGGAGAGGGATACCGCCCACAGTTGGCTATCGCCCAGGGCCGGGGTGAAGCGGGCCATCAGGAACACGCCGGCCTTGACCATGGTGGCCGAGTGCAGGAAGGCCGATACCGGGGTGGGGGCCGCCATGGCATGGGGCAGCCAGAAGTGGAAGGGAAATTGTGCCGACTTGGTGAAGGCGCCAAACAGCACCAGGGCCAGGATCAGCGAGTAGTGATCCGAGGCGCGGATAGCGTCGCCGGCGGCCAGCACCTCGCTCATGTCGAAGCTGCCTACCGTCTGGCCGATCAGCAGCAGGCCGGCCAGCAGCGCCAGGCCACCGGCACCCGTCACCGTCAGCGCCATGCGCGCCCCGCGGCGGGCGTCGCTGCGATGGCCCCAGAAGCCGATCAGCAGGAAGGAGGTGATACTGGTCAGCTCCCAGAACAGCCACAGCAGCAGCAGGTTGTCGGCCATGGCGATACCGATCATGGCGGTCATGAACAGCATCATGTAGGAGAGAAAGCGGCCGTCGTCCTCGTCGGGACTCAGATAGTGGCCGGCGTAGTAGAGGATCAGGCTGCCGATGCCCAGGATCAGCAGGGCAAACAGTATCGTCAGCCCGTCGATGCGCAGCGCGAGATCGAGGCCGAGCAGGGGTATCCAGGTCAGCGAGAAGCGGATCACCTCGCCGCCGATTACCGCCGGGGCCTGGAGCAGCACGAGGGTCAGTGCGAGCAGCGGAGCGATCAGGGTGGCAAGGGTGCAGGCGCGGCGGCCATAGCGAGATGTGAATACCGGCACCAGGGCACCGAGCAGGGTGAGGAGAGGTATCCACAGAAGTGCCATCGGTCAGCTCGTCCACGCAATGGCGGGGGACGCAATTGGCCAGGCCGGGCACCGGGGTGCTCTGTGGCCCAGGCAGCCACGTCACCGCCTGGCTCGTCGTTGCTCGACGGGGAAGAGCACCGTCGAGCCGTTGGCGTGCGAAAAGGAAGGACGTCTCGGAAACGGCAGGATAATCATTTACTAATGATAAGTTTCCGCCTTTCGTTTAAGGTGCGGAAACGCCTTTCCTTGCCACTCGCCGGCGAGAGTCTATAGGCTTTCACTATCGATTAACAGGCCGTCGGGTGTTGCGCTGCATCATCTATTAGGCGAATGCTGGCCCAGGCCAGCGTCGCCAGACCTGCGCCCATGGACCTTGGGAAGAATCCGACCAGGAGAGCTACCTTGATGCAATTCGCCGTGCTATCGGGATTCCTGCTGGCCGCGCTGGCGCCGCTCTTCCATCGCTGGTTCGGTGATCGTGCCAGTTTCATGCTGGCCGCCTTTCCCGGCTTCCTGGCGCTGTGGTTCCTGAGTCAGCTGCCGGCGGTAATGGCCGGCGAGACCCTGGTGTTTGCCATGGAGTGGGTGCCCTCGCTGGGCATCAGCCTGACCTTCGTGGTCGATGGCCTGTCGATGCTGTTTGCGCTACTGGTCACCGGCATCGGTACCTTCATACTGATCTACGCCGGGGGCTACCTGAAGGGGCATCCGGACCTGATGCGCTTTCATCTGGCGATCCTGGCCTTCATGGTCTCCATGCTGGGACTGGTGCTGGCCGATGGCCTCTTTACCCTGTTCGTATTCTGGGAATTGACCAGCATTACCTCCTACCTGCTGATCGGCTTCAATCACACCGACCTCGAGGCCCGCAAGTCGGCCCGCCAGGGGCTCTTCGTCACCGTGGCGGGGGGGCTGGCGCTGATGGCGGGGCTGGCGATGCTGGGGGTGGCCGGGGAAAGCTGGTCGCTCTCCGAGCTCAATGCCATGGGCGACGTGCTGCGCGACCATGACCTCTACACGCCGTTGCTGATCTGCCTGCTGCTCGGCGCCTTTACCAAGTCGGCCCAGTTCCCCTTCCACTTCTGGCTGCCCAACGCCATGGCGGCGCCCACGCCGGTATCGGCTTACCTGCACTCGGCCACCATGGTGAAGGCGGGCATCTACCTGCTGGCGCGCCTGCAGCCGAGCCTGGGTGGCACCGAGATGTGGACGGTGACGCTCTCGGTGGTGGGGGCGCTGACCATGTTCACGGGCGCCTTCCTGGCCATTCGCCACACCAACATCAAGAAGCTGCTGGCCTACTCCACGATCATGGCGCTGGGTACCCTGACCATGCTGCTGGGTATCGGCACCGAGGGGGCGATGATCGCCTTCGTCACCTTCCTGCTCGCCCACTCCCTCTACAAGGGCTCGCTGTTCATGGTGGCCGGCATCCTCGACCACGAGACCGGCACCAAGGACGTCACCGCCATGGGGGGGCTGCGACCGCTGATGCCTATCACCGCCGGGGTGGCCATGTTAGCGGCGCTGTCGCTGGCCGGGGTGCCGCCGCTGTTCGGTTTCATCGGCAAGGAGTTGATGTTCGAGTCGGTGCTCGAGGCCAGCGCCTGGCGGTGGCTGGTCGTCCTGCTGGCCTTCAGCGCGGCGATCCTGACCATCGCCGTGGCGGCCATCATCGCCCTGCGCCCCTTCTTCGGACAGCGCCGTCAGACCCCGCGGGTGGCCCACGAGGCGCCGGCCTCCATGCTCCTGGGGCCCGCGGTGCTGGCCGCGCTTTCGCTGTTGCTGGGCCTGCTGCCGTGGCTTGCGGGCACCGGGCTGCTCACTGCGGCGGCCTCCGCGGTCGCCGGTACGCCGATGGAGGTCAAGCTGTCGCTGTGGCACGGCATCAACCTGCCGCTGCTGATGTCGCTGGTCAGCCTGGCGCTGGGCTATCTGCTGTTCAAGCGCTGGGATCGCGTCCGAGCCCGGCTGGCGCGCCTCGACCCGCTGCTCTCCCGCGGCCCGGAAGCCGGCTACGACGCCCTGATGGATGGCGTGGTGGTGGTTTCCGAGTGGCAGACCCGGGTGCTGCAGAACGGTTACATGCGCAACTATATTCTGGTCATGATCGTTACCCTGATCGCCCTGATCGGCAACTCGCTGCTGCTGCGCCACGCGCCTCAGTTCCACGTTGCCCTGGACGTGCAGTTCCATGAGGCCGTCGTGGTCGGCACCATGGTGATGGGCGCCCTGTTCGCTACCATCTCTCGCTCGCGGCTCGGTGCCGTGGTCTCGGTGGGGATCATGGGTTTCTCCATCGCGCTGATCTTCATCCTGTTCAGCGCACCCGACCTCGGCATCACCCAGCTGCTGGTGGAGACCCTGACGGTGATCCTGCTGGTGCTGGTGCTGTTTCGCCTGCCGCGCTTCGCGAGCCTCTCCACCCCCCTGGAGCGGATGCGCGACGTGGCGGTGGCCGGCAGCCTGGGTGGACTGATCACCCTGCTGGTGCTCACCTCCTGGAGCATCGATCAGTTCGTGCCTATCTCCGACTACATGGTCGCCAACAGTGCGACGCTGGCCCACGGTCGCAACATCGTCAACGTGATCCTGGTGGACTACCGCGCCCTCGACACCCTCGGCGAGATCTTCGTGCTGGCCCTGGCCGCCATCGGGGTCTTCGCCATGCTCAAGCTGCGCGCCCCGGAGAAGCCGAAGAAGAGCGCTGCAGCCAAGGAGAACGCCGATGGTTAAGTCCGGCACCATCATCCTCAACACGGCGGCGCGGCTGCTGATGCCGCTGCAGTTGCTGTTCTCGATCTTCCTGCTGCTGCGCGGCCACGACGAGCCCGGTGGCGGTTTCATCGCCGGCCTGGTGGCCGCCGGCGCCTTCACCCTCTACCTGTTTGCCTTCGGGGTCAGCGCCACCAAGGAGGTGCTGCGCATGCTCGACCCTCGGGACCTGATCGGCATGGGGCTGCTGCTGGGCATGATCTCGGTGGTGCCGGCCTGGTTCGTGGGCGAGGCCTTCCTCACCGCCCAGTGGTGGGAGATTCCCGGCATCGATTTCAAGGCATCCACGCCGCTGATCTTCGATATCGGTGTCTACCTGGCCGTGCTGGGCTCGGTGCTGACCATGGTGATGACGCTGATGGAGGTGGACAAGGATGAGCCCTGACAACGCCGCCCACCGGACAGGAGATGCCCCATGGAACCCTTGATGGCCATCGCCATCGGCATGCTGTATGCCGCGGCGATCTTCCTGATGCTGCGCCGCTCCATCGTCAAGCTGGTGATCGGATTGATGCTGCTGACCAATGCCGCCAACCTGCTGATCTTCACCTCGGCGGGGATGACTCGCGGGGCGCCACCGCTGATTCCCGAGGGCATGCTGGTCCCGGAGGGGGTGGTGGCAGATCCCCTGCCCCAGGCGGTGGTGCTGACCGCCATCGTGATCGCCTTCGGCGTGCTGGCCTTCGCCGTGGTGCTGATTCGCCGGGCCTACGAGATCGTCAAGGCCGATGACCTGGACAAGATGAAGGATACCGACACGTGAGGCCAGAAGTCGCACTTCCCGTCCTCCTGCCGCTGCTGTCCGGCGCCATCTCGCTGCTGTTCTGGCGTTCGCGGCCCATGCAGCGCTTCACCGCCGTGGCCGGCAATCTGGCGCTGCTGGTAGTGGCGCTGTGGCTGTTCACGTCGGTGCATCAGGATGGTTACGTGACCATCCAGATGGGCGGCTGGGAGGCGCCCTACGGCATCACCCTGGTGGCCGACATGCTCAGCGCGGTGATGATCGTGCTCACCGCGATGATCGGCCTGGCGCTTGCCATCTACTCGCTGGCCTCCACCGGGTCGGACCACGAGAAGTTCGGCTACTACCCGCTGATGCACCTGCTGCTGGCCGGGGTGGCCGGCGCCTTCCTCACCGGCGACATCTTCAACCTCTACGTGTGGTTCGAGGTGATGCTGGTGGCCAGCTTCGCGCTGCTGATCCTCGGTGGCGAGAAGGCGCAGATGGAGGGGGCCATCAAGTACGTGACCCTCAATCTGCTGGCCTCGGTGATCTTTCTCACCGCCATCGGTCTGCTCTACGGCATGGTGGGCACTCTCAACATGGCCGACATCGCCCTGCGCCTCCACGCGGCGGAACACCAGGGCATGGTGGAAGTGCTGGCGGTGATGTTCATGGTGGCCTTCGGTATCAAGGCGGCGGCCTTCCCGCTGTTCTTCTGGCTGCCGGCTTCCTATCACACGCCGCCTGTGGCGGTGTCGGCGCTGTTCGCCGGCCTGCTCACCAAGGTGGGGGTCTACTCGCTGTTCCGGGTCTTCACCCTGATGTTCGATGAGACCATGGACTACACTCAGGACCTTCTGATCTGGGGGGCGGCCCTGACCATGGTCACCGGGGTGCTGGGCGCGGCGGCCCAGTACGAGTTCCGCCGCATACTGTCGTTCCATATCGTCAGTCAGATCGGCTACATGATCCTGGGCCTGGCGCTCTACACGCCTCTGGCGATCGCCGGCGGCGTCTTCGCGGTGATGCACAACATCGTGGTCAAGACCAACCTGTTCCTGATCAGTGGTATCACCCGGCACCTGCAGGGCACCTACCAGCTCAAGAAGATGGGCGGACTCTACAAGGAGCGCCCCTGGCTCGCTGTGGCCTTCTTCCTCTCCGCCTTCTCCCTGGCTGGCATCCCGCCGCTGTCTGGCTTTTTCGCCAAGTTCGTGATCGTGCGCGCCGGCATCGAGGCCGAGGCCTACGTGGTCACCGGCATCGCCCTGGCCGTTGGCTTCATGACCCTATACTCCATGGTCAAGATCTGGAACGAGGTATTCTGGAAGGCGCTGCCCGAAGACAACCTGGTGCCCGAGCGGGAGACAGTGGTGGGCGATGACGGCCGGATGGTCAAGCCCAGCCTGTGGCTGATGACCCTGCCGGTGGGGGTGCTGGCGGCGATGTCGCTGTTGATCGGGGTCTTTGCCGAGCCGCTGATGGTGGTGATGAACACCATCGGCGATCAGCTGATGAACCCGCAGGGCTATATCGACGCCGTGCTCGGCAGCAACGTGGATGTCATCGAGGCCCTCATCGAGGCGCCGGCAAGCGAGGAGACCAGCCCATGACCGGAGCCATCTGGAACCTGCTGCTGGCCCTGGCCTGGGTCGTGCTCAGCGGCGACTTCACCGGGCTCAATCTGTTGGTGGGGCTGGTGTTCGGCTACATCGCCCTGCTGCTGATCGAGCCCCAGGTGGAGTCCCTCGAGGGCTATCCGGCGCGGATTCCGCGGATCCTGGGTTTCCTCGGCTTCTTCATCAAGGAGCTGCTGATGGCCAACCTCAAGGTGGGCTTCGACATCCTGACCCCACCCTGGCACATGAAGCCCGGGGTGATCGCCATGCCCCTGGAGGCACGAACCGAGCTGGAGATCACCATGGTCGCCAACCTGATCTCCCTGACCCCCGGCACCCTGAGCCTGGACGTCTCCGACGACCGCAAGGTGCTCTACATCCACGCCATGTTCCTCGACGATGAGGAGGAACTGCGCCGCAACCTCAAGGAAATGGAACACCGTGCCCTGCAACTGTTTCGCTGAGCCTGGCCGCGAGGTGCCGACATGGATACCGTGATCCTGATCAGCCAGGTCATCATGAGCCTGGCGCTGATCCTGTGCTTCGTTCGCGTGGTTCGCGGGCCGAGCCTGCCCGACCGGGTGGTGGCGCTGGAGCTCTTCGCCAGCATCGTGGTGGGCCTGGTGGGGGTCTATGCCATCAAGTCCGACGTCTCGAGCTTCATCGATGCCGCCATTGTCATCGCCCTGATGGGGTTCCTGGCCGCCATCGGTTTCGCCCGCTTCCTGGAACGTGGAGGACCGCGCGATGATTGAGTTCATCAAGGGCACCTTCGTCATTTCCGGTGCCCTGCTGATGCTGCTGGCGTCGCTGGGTATCCTGCGCCTGCCGGACCTGCTGACCCGCATGCACGCCACCACCAAGGCCGCGGCCCTCGGGGTGATCCTGATCATGCTGGCGGTGGCGATGCACTTCTCCGAGGTGGGGGTGGCGGCGCGTGCCTTCGCCATCATCGTCTTCATCCTGATGACCGCACCGGTGGCGGCCCATGTGATCGGCCGGGCCGGCTACTTCGTGGGCTCCAAGCTGTGGAGCGGCACGGTCAAGGATGAGCTGCGACCCAACTACGACCCGCTGACCCACGAGCTCAAGAGCGGTCGCGAGACCGAGGCCAACGCCCGTCGCGAGCCGAAGGAGACCGACCCCTCCTGACCCTTCATGTGATCCGTCTGTTGAAGACCGCCTCCGGGCGGCCTTCTGCCGTGACGCGTGGGAAGCATCGGAACTTTAAGTTATACATTTATTGTACGATAATGAGGCTCTGTCCATGATATCGGGGCGTCACCGTGCATCGCAAACTTCACCTGCCCAGCAAGCCCTGCGGCCATTGCCAACGACCCTTTGCCTGGCGGCGCAAGTGGGCGCGCTGCTGGGATGAGGTGCGCCACTGCAGCGAACGCTGCCGGCGCGAGGCCCGTCGCCAGGAGCGCGCCTCATGAGCCTGACGCTCCTCTGGCTGCGCCACGACCTGCGCCTGGCCGATAACCCCCTGTTCCAGTTCGAGACACCGCCCGAGCAACTCCTCTGCGTCCATGTGCTCGATCGCGCCTGGCTGTCGCCGCTGTCCGGGCTGGACGTACCGCGCATCGGCCCCGCTCGCCTGCGCTTCCTGTGGGAGAGCCTGATTACCCTGCGCGGTGAACTGCTCCGGCGCGGCAGCGATCTGCTGGTGCGCGTCGGTGACCCGGTGGAGGTGGTCGCCGAACTCGCCGCCCGCCATGGGGCGGGCCAGGTGCGGGTGCGTCGCGAGGCCGGCTGGGACGAGGTCCAGGCCTCGGCGCGGCTGGCCGAACGGCTGGGGGAGGGAGTCGAGCTGTGGCAATCCGATGGCGGCCTGCTGTATGACGAGGCCGTTCTGCCGATGCCGGTGGCCGCCTTGCCGGGAAGCTTCTCGGCCTTTCGTCGCAGGGTGGAGCGAGACGCTGCGGTGCCTGCGGCAATGCCGGCGCCGGTGACCCTGCCGCCCTGGCCCGAGGCGGCCCCCCGCGGTTTTCCGGCCCTGGACAAGGTGTGCAGCCGGTCGGCGCGCTGGGTCTGCGATGACCGTGCCGGCTTCCGCTTTGCCGGCGGCGAGGCCGAGGGGCTCGCCCGCCTCGACCACTACCTGTGGCAGAGCGGCGCCGTTGGACGCTACAAGCAGACTCGCAATGGCCTGCTCGGCGCCGACTTCTCCACCCGGCTCTCGCCCTGGCTGGCCCACGGCTGCCTGTCGGCGCGCCAGGTGCATGATGCGGTGCGCGCCTGGGAGGCCGAGCACGGTGCCAGCGAGTCCAGCGACTGGGTCATCGTCGAGCTGCTGTGGCGTGATTACTTCCATTGGGCGGCGCGCCAGGAGGGGGCGGGGCTGTTCGGTGCGCGAGATCTCGTGCCAGCCGACGAGCCCTTCCGGGCCTGGTGCGAGGGGCGCACCGGCCTGCCCTTCATCGATGCCGCCATGCGGGAACTCGCCGCCACCGGCTGGCTCTCCAACCGGGCTCGCCAGAACGTGGCGAGCTACCTGGTGCATGAACTGGGGGGTGACTGGCGGCTGGGAGCGGCCTGGTTCGAGCACACACTGCTCGATTTCGATGTGGCCAGCAACTGGGGCAACTGGCGCTACGTGGCCGGCGTGGGCCGAGACGCCCGGGGTCACCGTTTCGATGTGCTGTGGCAGGCCGAGCGTTACGACCCCGAGGGGAGTTACGTGGCGCACTGGCTGCCCGAGGTCGCTGCGCTGCCCCCGGGCACCGGCCGACATCGCCCCTGGGCGGCGGTGCCTGACGGTGTCTCGAACCCGCCCCCTTGCGAACTCAACCAGGAGACTCCATGACTGCCGCCTGCCATCCTCGACTGCCCTGGGGCCTCGGTCTCGCCGGCCTGATTCCGTTCCTGGTGCTGGCGGGAGCGGCCTGGCTGGCGCCGGTGACCTGGCATGTCATCGCCATCCCGGCCTTTTTCTATTACAGCGCGGTGATCCTCTCCTTCCTGGGCGGGGTGCAGTGGGGCGTGGCGATGTCACTGGAGTCTGACGACAGCCTCGGCTTCAGAGCCCGGCTGGCCCTCAGCATGGCGCCGAGCCTGATCGCCTGGCCGGCGCTGCTGTTGCATCCGGTCACCGGGGCCTGGGTGCTGATTGCTGGCTTCCTGCTGGTGCGGCTGCACGAGTGCGGCAAGGCAAGCCGTGAGCTGCTGCCCGGCTGGTATCAGTCGCTGCGTACCCTGCTGACGGCGGTGGTGGTGGCCTGCCATATCCTGGTGATCTGGCGCCTCGCTGGCGGGTAGTGGGGCTGGTGGTGGTGGCGATTCTGCGCGATGATCGGTCACACCTGCCATGGAGAGCGCAAGCGTGATGAAACGGACCCTGACCCTCGGCCTGCTGCTGGGCCTGTTGGCCGGCTGCCAGAGCGGCCCGGCCCAAGACGCCAGGGCGGCGGATGAGCCCGCCGCGGAGCCGAGCCAGACGGCGGCGGCCGCCCAGGCCGGCACGAACGCAGCCACGGCCGAACCGCTACCTCCCGCCAGTTTCGACGCCTGGCTGGCCCAGTTCCGTCGGGAGGCTCGCCGCGAGGGTATCTCAGAGGCGACCCTGGCCCGCGCCCTGGACGGCGTTCGCTATCGCCCGCGGGTGATCGAGCTCGACCGCTCCCAGCCGGAGTTTGTGCGTCCCATCTGGCAGTACCTGGACAGCGCCGTCTCCGCTCAGCGTGTCGCCCAGGGACGCGCCAGGCTGGCCGAGCACCGCGACACCGCTCGCCTTATGGAGCAGCGCTACGGGGTGCCCGCCGAGGTGGTGGTGGCGATCTGGGGCATCGAGAGCAACTACGGCGGCAATTTCGGCAGCTTCTCCACTCTGGAGGCGCTGGCGACCCTGGCCTTCGAGGGCCGCCGCAGCGATTTCGCCCGCGGAGAGCTGCTTGCCGCCCTGCGCATCATCGAGGCGGGCGACATCGCTCCGGATCGCATGATCGGCTCCTGGGCCGGCGCCATGGGCCACACCCAGTTCATCCCCTCGAGCTTCGAGGCTTACGCCGTGGACGGTGACGGCGACGGGCGCCGCGACATCTGGGGCAGCATTCCCGACGTCATGGCTTCCACCGCCAACTACCTGGCCAGGGCCAATTGGCGCGCCGGTGAGCCCTGGGGGGTGGAGGTGGTGATTCCCGACGGTTTCGACTATGCCCAGGCTGAGCTCGCCACCCGCCGCAGTGCCCGGGAGTGGGCCGAGCTGGGTGTGCGTCCGGTCGGCGGCGGCACGTTGCCAGACTTCGACGTCGCCTCGGTGATCGTTCCGGCGGGTGCCCGCGGGCCGGCCTTCCTGGTGGGTCCCAACTATCGGTCGATCCTGCGCTACAACAATGCCACAAGCTATGCCCTGGCGGTGGGCACCCTGGCCGACCAGATCGCCGGCCGTGGGGGGATCAGCGCCGGCTGGCCCCGGGACGAGCAGCCGCTGAGCCGTGACCAGGTGCGTGAGATGCAGCGCTCGCTCAACGCCCTCGGCTTCGAGGTGGGAACCCCGGACGGCGTCATGGGTCCCAATACCCGCCGTGGTCTGCGTGCGTACCAGCGCTCCATCGGTACCGCGCCCGACGGCTTCGCGACGCTGAGCCTGCTGGAGCGTCTGACCCGGTGAGGTTCCTTCAAGGGCTTACCCAACGGAGAAAGAAGATGAAGCGAGCCGCTCGTCCATTGATGCTGCTGGCGGGATTCCTGCTGGCCGGCGCCGCCCCCACGGCGATCGCCGACAAGGTGTTCGGGTGGGTGGAGCGCGCCACCATCGAGCCCTGGGGCGTGGCGGTCAATGCCAAGCTGGACAGCGGTGCCCTGACCTCGTCGCTGGACGCCCGGGATATCGAGTCCTTCGAGCGTGAGGGGGAGGAGTGGGTACGCTTCCGCCTCAAGCTGGAGGACACCGCAAGCGGCGAGGCCTTCACCGAGAAGCTTGAGTTGCCCCTCTATCGCGATCTGCGCGTGCGCGGTGCGGGAGGCCGCGACGAGCGCCCGGTAGTGCTGATGAAGCTCTGCCTGGGCGATACCGTCTATGAAGAGCAGTTCAGCCTGCGTGATCGCGAGGAGATGAACTATCCGCTGCTGCTGGGCCGACGCACTCTCTCCCACCTCGGGCTGCTGGACGTGCGCGAGACCTTCCTGCAGCGCCCGGAGTGCAACGAGGAGTCGCGGCTTCGTGAACATGAGCCAGACGAGCTGAGCGAGGGCCACGACAACTGAGTCGTCGGCGCCCCCGTCTCAGAACAACCGTGCCAGCAGGGCGGTGACCGCGGTCTCCACCCGCAGGATTCGCGGCCCCAGATGAATTCCCTCGCAGCCGGCCTCCAGCAGCTTCTCCACCTCCCAGGGAATGAAGCCCCCCTCCGGCCCCACCAGCAGCAGAGTGGGGTCATCAATCCCCCGCGGGCAGGCAGTGGCCATGCCCGGGTGGGCCAGCAGGCCTCGCCGGCCCTCGAGCAGGCCGGGGAGGCGCTCCTCCACGAAGGGTCGGAAGCCCTTTTCCATGGTGACCGTCGGCATCAGGGTATCGCGGGCCTGTTCCAGGCCCAGCACCAGGTGCTGATGGATCTTTTCCGCGGCAAGCTCCGGCGACTGCCAGTAGCTCTTCTCTACCCGGCGGGTGTGCAGCAGGGTGATCGACTTCACGCCCTGGGCGGTGACATGCTCCAGGCTTCTCGCCAGCATGCGCGGTCGTGGCAGGGCCAGCACCAGGTGGACCGGCAGTGCCGGTGGCGGCGGCTGGTCGAGCTCTTCCAGGGCGAAGGTGGCCTCCCGGTCGTCCAGGGTGAGCAGTGTCCCCTGGCCGATGCCGCTACCCATGACACCCAGTGTGAGGCGGTCACCGGGCGCAGCGCGGTGCACCTCGCGCAAGTGACGCAGCCGGCGCGGGTCGGTCACTCGAGCCAGGTGGTGGTGTTCGATATCATCCGGAGCAAGCAGTATCAGGTTCATCGGGGCCTCGCGTTGGCGACTATGCCTTGCATGGATGGTGTCGCGGTGCACAATAGTCGTGCAGGGGCAGATGCCCCCACAACGACCGAGGAGCAGCGCCGTGCGCGTGATTCGCAAGTATGCCAACCGCAGGCTCTATGATACCGAACAGAGCCGCTATGTGACCCTGGAGGATCTGCGCAAGCTGATCCTCGATGAGGTACCGTTCCGGGTCGAGGACGCCAAGAGCGGTGAGGATCTGACGCGCACCATCCTGTTGTCGATCATCATCGAGCAGGAGCAGGCCGACGGCGATGCGGAGGTGTTCTCCAACGACCTGCTGGCACAGTTCATCCGCGTCTACGACATGGCCCAGCCGCTGCCCCTGGCGCGCTATCTGGAGCAGGGCACCCAGCTGATGCTGGAGCAGCAGAAGCGGGTTCAGGACCAGTGGCAGCAGGCCATGCGCCATACCCCGATAGAGCTGATGCGCGAGCTGACCGAAGAGAACATGAAGTTCTGGCAGAAGACCATCGGCCAGGCTGGCTCCCAGGACGACGACGAGACGAAGTGAGGTCCGGGCGCGGGCCCGCACTTTCTGACATAATGCCGCGACATTTTTGCGTGGCCCGGCGGAAGATTGGCGTCGGTCATCGTCCCGAATCGCCCGCTTTCGGTTTGTTGAACAAGGTGTAATGGATGAAGGTGTTGATTATCGGCGGCGGTGGCCGCGAACATGCCCTGGCCTGGAAGGTCGCCCAGTCGCCCCTGGTGGTCCAGGTCTTCGTGGCGCCCGGCAATGCCGGGACCGCCCGTGAGCCGGGCCTGGCCAACGTCGATATCGCGGTGGATGACCTCGACGGCCTGGTGGCCTTCGCCCACGACGAGGGCATCGACCTGACCATCGTCGGCCCCGAGGCACCTCTGGTGGCCGGCGTGGTGGATCGCTTCCGCGAGGCGGGGCTGGCGATCTTCGGCCCCACCGCCGGCGCC
Source organism: Halomonas sp. (assembly GCF_014859505.1). GTDB lineage: Bacteria > Pseudomonadota > Gammaproteobacteria > Pseudomonadales > Halomonadaceae > Halomonas. The sequence goes on along the minus strand of NZ_JACUUD010000021.1, from coordinate 7,357 downwards.
GCCCAGCTCGAGGGCTCCAAGTCCTTCACCAAGGATTTCCTGGCCCGCCACGCGATCCCCACCGCCGATTATCGTACCTTCACCGAGCCGGCGCCGGCCCTCGAGTACCTCGCCGAGCAGGGTGCGCCCATCGTCATCAAGGCCGATGGCCTGGCCGCCGGCAAGGGCGTGATCGTGGCCATGACCCTTGCGGAGGCCGAGGCCGCGGTGCGCGACATGCTCGAGGCCAACGCCTTTGGCGACGCTGGCGCCCGGGTGGTCATCGAGGAGTTCCTCGATGGCGAGGAGGCGAGCTTCATCGTCATGGTGGACGGCGAGACCGTGCTGCCCATGGCCACCAGCCAGGACCACAAGCGGGTGGGCGAGGGCGATACCGGCCCCAATACCGGCGGCATGGGCGCCTACTCCCCGGCTCCGGTGGTCACCGACGAGGTGCATGACCGGATCATGGAGCGCGTCATCCTGCCCACGGTGCGCGGCATGGCCGAGGAGGGTCATCCCTATACCGGCTTCCTCTATGCCGGCCTGATGATCGACGCCCAGGGCAACCCCAAGGTGATCGAGTACAACTGCCGCTTCGGCGACCCCGAGACCCAGCCGATCATGCTGCGCCTTGCGTCCGACCTGGCCGAGCTCTGCCTGGCCGGCGCCAGCGGCAAGCTCGCGGGCAAGACCTGCGACTGGGACCCCCGCGCCGCGGTGGGGGTGGTGCTGGCCGCCGGGGGTTATCCCGGCAGCTACCGCAAGGGCGATGCCATCGAGGGCATCGAGGCCGCCGAGGCCACCGGCTGCAAGGTGTTCCATGCCGGTACCGCCGAGCAGGGCGACCAGCTGGTCACCGCCGGCGGGCGCGTGCTCTGCGTCACCGCCCTGGGCGAGGGCGTGTCGGCCGCCGCCGAGCAGGCCTACCGGGGCGTCGACGCCATCCATTGGCAGGGCGTGCTGTGCCGGCGAGATATCGCCTTCCGGGCCATCGCCCGGGAGGCTGTTTAAGGAGTCAAGCATGGAACGTGTCAGGCTCGAGTTTCCCGAGGCGGCCATCGTGCACCGCCACCCGCTGACGGTGCGCGTCACCGACATGAACTACGGCCGCCACCTGGGCCATGACACCCTGGTGTCGCTGCTCCACGAGGCGCGCATCCAGGCCTTCGGTGCCCTGGGACTCACCGAGTGGGATCTGGGCGGCTACCCCAGCGTGGTGGCGGATCTCGCCGTGCAGTACCAGTCCGAAGCGCGCTGGCCCGATGCCCTGGTGGTGGAGACGGCGATCCCGCCTCCCACGGGGCGCGCGATCACCGTCTACCACCGCGTGCTTCACGCCGAGGGCGGCCGGCCCGTGGCCACCGCCCGGCTCAACGTGATCCTGATCGACCCGGCCAACGGACGCCCGGTGGCGGTGCCCGAGGCCGTGGTGGCGGCCCTTGCCGGAGCAGGTGGCACCTGATGTCCCGCGAATATCCGATCATCGCCGTGACCGGCTCCTCCGGCGCCGGCACCACCACGGTCAAGCGTACCTTCGAGCGCATGTTCGCCCGGGAGGATGTCCATGCTGCCGTCGTCGACGGCGACGCCTTCCACCGCTACACCCGGGAGGAACTGGCGCGGATCTTCCGCGAGGAGCCGGAGCGCAAGGATGAGCTCTCCCACTTTGCCGTGGAGGCCAACCTGCTCGACGAACTCGAGGCGCTGTTCCTGGAGTACGGTGAGCAGGGCAGTGGCACCTATCGCCACTACATCCACGCCGAGGACAAGCAGATGATCGAGGCCGGCTACCGGGTCGGCACCTTCACCGAGTGGCAGCCGTTACCCTACGGCACCGATCTGCTCTTCTACGAGGGGCTGCACGGTGGCCTGGTGACGCCCGAGCACGACATCGCCCGCCACGTGGATCTGCTGGTGGGGGTGGCGCCCACCATCAACCTGGAGTGGATCCAGAAGATCGTGCGCGACACCAAGCTGCGCGGCCATTCCCAGGAGGCGGTGATCGACACCATCCTCGGCCGCATGGACGACTACGTGCGCTACATCCAGCCCCAGTTCTCGCGCACCCATATCAACTTCCAGCGGGTGCCCACGGTGGATACCTCCAACCCCTTCGAGGTGCAGGACATCCCCTCCGACGCCGAATCCTTCGCCGTGATCCGCTTCCGGGAACCGGCCACCGTGGACTTTCCCTACCTGCTGGCGATGATCCCGGACGCCTTCATGAGCCGGCCCCATACCCTGGTGGTGCCGGGCGCGCGGGTGTCGCTGGCCATGGAGCTGATCCTCGCGCCGCTGGTGCGCCATCTGCTGGCCCAGCGCCGATTCCGCTAGGCCTCGAAGACCATAAGCCCTGAAAACGTCGAGCCCCGACCAAGGAGAGACCCCATGGCCTGCCTGTTCTGCCAGATCATCAACCGCGAGATCTCGGCCGAGATCGTCTTCGAGGATGATGAAGTGCTGGCCTTCGAGGATATCGCCCCCCAGGCGCCGACCCATCTGCTGGTGATCCCCAAGCGCCATGTCGCGACCCTCAACGACCTCGAGGAGCGCGACCTGGCGCTGGTCGGTCGACTGCCCATCGTGGCCGCCCGGCTGGCCCGCGAGCGCGGCTTCGCCGAGGAGGGCTACCGGGTGGTGATGAACTGCAATGACGACGGCGGCCAGACGGTCTACCATATCCATATGCACCTGATGGGCGGTCGACGCTTCACTTGGCCGGCTGGCTAGCCGGCGCCCTGCGGGTCACCGCGCGAGCTCAAGCGCTCGACGCATCGGGTGCAGTTTCTTCCGACGCCACCGCCAGGTGGCGTCGGTCGTTTCGGGTGGCGCTTCTGGTGGCCAGGGCCCTCGGCTACAATGGGTCATCCCATTCCGGACCGAGACGCGACGAGGTCGTCATGAACCGCAAGCTCTCCCCCAGCGACAACCTGATCCACCAGTTCGATACCGTGCTGCGCACCCTGGTGCCCCATGCCGCCCAGGCGTCGCGGCCGTACCCGGCCACGCCCGAGGTGAATGATGAACCCCTGGAGGAGGAGGAGCGCCGCCATGCGGCCGGGCTGATGCGCATCAATCACACCGGAGAGGTGTGCGCCCAGGCGCTCTATCAGGGCCAGGGGCTGACCGCCAAGCTGCCCGATGTGCGTGACCAGATGGAGGAGGCGGCCAGGGAGGAGATCGACCACCTGGCCTGGTGCGACGAGCGCCTCGATGAGTTGCACGAGCGCCCCAGCCTGCTCAACCCGCTGTTCTACGCCGCTTCCTTCGGTATCGGCGCCGTGGCCGGTGCCGTGGGCGACCGCGTGAGCCTCGGCTTCGTGGCCGCCACCGAGGAGCAGGTGGGCCGCCATCTGGAGGACCATCTGGTCAAGCTGCCGGCGGGGGATCAGCGCTCTAGGGCGGTGCTGCGCCAGATGGCCATCGACGAGGCCCACCATGCCCAGCTGGCGCTGGAAGCCGGCGGGGCCCGTTTCCCCGCCCCGGTCAAGTTCGGCATGAGGCTGATGTCGAAGGTCATGACCAGTAGCGTCTACCGGGTCTAAGCCTCCTCCTCACTCCTCGACGAGGGTGAAGGAGTGCGTGATGTCGACGCCGCCCTTCACCAGCATGATGGAGGCGCTGCAGTACTTCTCCGCGGAGAGCTCCACGGCGCGCTGCACCTGCTTCTCCTTCAGCCCCTTGCCGGTGACGGTGAAGTGCACGTGGATCTTGGTGAATACGCTGGGCACGGTGTCGGCGCGCTCCGCCTCGAGGCTTGCCACGCAGTCGCTCACCGGGGCGCGGGACTTCTCCAGGATCTCCAGCACGTCGAAGGAGGTGCAGGCGCCCAGGCCCATCAGCAGCATCTCCATGGGGCGCGGGCCGGTGTTGCGGCCGCCGTGGTCAGGCGGGCCGTCGATCACCACGCTGTGACCGCTACCGCTCTCGGCAACAAACTGGCGACCGTCGGTCCATTTCACGCTGGCTTTCATGATTCGGGATTCCTTCTCGATTGTCGGCAAATCGCGGCAGCATAGCAGTCGTTGCCAAGCCCCGCACATCGCTCAAGGCTGTTCCGGCGACAGGCCTGCGAGGGGGGCGTTCAGCCCCGCAGGCGCCTGTCGAGTTCGGCCAGCCGTTCGGGGGTGCCCACGTCGACCCACTCGCCGCGATGGTGGTGGCCGCCTACGCGACCCGCGGCCATGGCGCGGCGCAGCAGCGGCGCCAGGGCGAAGGCGCCGGGGGGCTCGGCGGCCACCAGCTCGGGATGCATCAGGCTGATGCCGGCGAAGGTGAGGCGCGGTTCGCCCTCGGCGTGAACGCGCCCGGCGGCGTCCAGATGGAAGTCGCCGCCCGGGTGGTGGTCGGGATTGGTCACCAGCGCAAGGCACGCCAGGTCGTCGCCCAGGGCGGGCAGGTCGGTCGGGTCCAGGTCGCACCAGATGTCCCCGTTGACCAGCAGGAAGGGCGCCTCGCCGAGCAGCGCCAGCGCCTGGCGGATGCCGCCGCCGGTCTCCAGCGGCGCCTCCTCGCGGCTCCAGGCGATGCGCACCCCGTACTCGGCGCCGTCGCCCAGGGCGGCCATGATCTGCTCGGCCCGGTAGCTGACGTTGATCACCACCTCGGTGATGCCCGCCGCCTGCAGCCGCGCCAGGTGGTGGACGATCAGCGGCTGGCCGGCCACCGGCAGCAGCGGCTTGGGGCAGTGGTCGGTGAGCGGGCGCATGCGGGTGCCGAGCCCCGCGGCCAGGATCATCGCCTTCATGCCGCGCCCTCCAGGCGCGCCGCCAGGGCCGGGCGGAACGCCTCGGCCAGCCACGACGTGAAGGCCTCGTGGCCGTCGAGCCCCGCCAGGCTCTCCTCCAGATGGGCCAGGAAGTGGGGCAGGCGCTGAAGGTAGCCGCTCTTCTGGTCGCGCAGGGTCAGTCGGCAGAAGATTCCCAGCACCTTGAGCGAGCGCTGGGCGGCCATCGCCTGGGCGTGGGCCAGGAAGGTGGCCGCCTCCACCCCGGCGGGCAGGCGACCGTCGGCCTGGGCGCGCCGGCGGAAGGACTCGACCCAGGTGGCGAAGCGCTCGGGGTCGAAACGGCAGTAGCGCCCGCGCAGCAGCGAGATCAGGTCATAGCTGAGCGGGCCGGCCACGGCGTCCTGGAAGTCGATCAGGTGCAGGGTGTCGCGGTGCACCATCAGGTTCATGGCGTCATAGTCGCGATGCACCGTCACCACCGGCTGGGCCAGGGCCGAGGCGATCAGCGCCTCGCGCAGCGCCGCCCAGCCCGGCGGCACCCGCATGTCCAGCCACTCGCCCAGGCACCACTCGGGGAAGAGGTCGAGCTCGCGGCCCAGCAGGGCCCCATCGAAGCGGGGCAGCTCGTCCGGGCCGGCGCGGTTCTGCAGTTCATGGATCAGGGCGATGGCGCGCTCGTGCCAGGCCTCGACCTCGGCCTGTCCGGTGAAGCAGCGCTGCAGTGGCGTATCGCCCAGGTCATCGAGTTCCAGGAAGCCCCGGGCGAGGTCCTCGCCGTGCAGGGCCGGCACCGGCAGGCCGGCGGCGGCCCAGCGCCGGGCGATGGCCACGAAGGGGCGGCTGTCCTCCTGCTCCGGCGGGGCGTCCATCAGCATGCGGGTGGCACCATCCGGCAGCGTCAGCCGGTAGTAGCGGCGAAAGCTGGCGTCGCCGGCGGCCAGGCGCAGGTCGATCTCTCCGACCGGCAGGCCGTGGCGCTCGGCGGCCCACTGGCTGAGCAGCGCGAGACGCGAAGGGGCGGCGTCGGACATGGTGGGCTGGCTCCTGGGTGACGTGAAGGATTCCGGCGGCGGGTCGGTTGACGGCCGCGGGGGCTCGCCGCATGCTGGGCGCATCGTGGCCCGCCGGCAGCACAGGCGCGGTGCGGCCTGTATAATACCGATTCACCCCGCCAAGGACATCGAGGAACATGGGCAAGCGACTCTCATGGACGGCCCTGGCCGGCCTGGCGACCCTGGGCATGGCCGGCGCCCCCTTTGCGGCGGCCTCGCCCGCTTCCCTGCCCGCCGAGTCGCTGGACTTCCGTCCCTGGGGCGATGATCGCCCCGCCGGCGCCCTGTGTCGCGGCGCCTACGTGATGCCCGACTACCGCCTTGCCGAGCCGTCGCCGGGGCGGGTGGCCAGCGAGTCGGATAGCGCCCGCTACGGCGACGATGGCGAGACGATCCTGCTGGGCGAGGTGGTGCTGCGCCGCGATACCGCCCAGCTCGAGACCCCCCGGGTGCGGGTGCCCGGCAGCCGCGAGCGCGCCTTTGCCGAGGGGCCGCTGGCGCTGCGCGACCAGAACCTGCTGGTGCGCGGCGACGCCGCCGAGCTGTCGCTGGTCAGCGATGCCGCGCGCATCGACAACGCCCACTATGTCGTCCACGACCGCCACCTGCGCGGCGATGCGCTTCAGCTGGAGCGCCTTGAGGACGGCCGCTACCGGCTCACCTCGGCGAGCTTCACCACCTGCGACCCCGGCGACAACCTCTGGCGCCTGGTGGGGGGCGACGTGGTGCTCGACCGCGAGAGCGGCTTCGGCACCGCCCGCCATGCCAGGCTCGAGGTGGGGCGGGTGCCGGTCTTCTACTGGCCCTGGGTACGCTTTCCCATCGACGATCGCCGCCACACCGGCTTCCTGTGGCCGGCCGTGGGGCTCTCCAGCGACGCCGTGGACTACGCCCAGCCCTTCTACTGGAACATCGCGCCCAACCACGACGCTACCATCACGCCGCGCTGGATCACCGATCGGGGCCTGCTGCTGGGCGGCGAGTACCGCTACCTCTACCCCAGCGATGCCGGCCAGATCGAGGGGGCCTTCCTGGGCAGCGACGACGGCGGGTCCAGCAACAACCCCAATGACGCCGCGCGGCGCTTCGAGGGCGAGGAGCGCTGGTATGTGGACTACCGCCACGCCGGCACCCTCAACCCGCGCAGCCGCTACCAGCTGCGCTACGGGGCGGCCAGCGACGGCCGCTATTTCGACGACTTCGGCAGCGACTTCGCCGAGCAGAACACCTCCGCCATGCCGCGCCTGGCCCAGATCGACTACCGCGGCGACGTCTGGCGCCTCGACGCCCGGGCCCAGGGCTTCCAGAGGCTCGACGACCCCCTGGCCGACCGCGACAAGCCCTTCTACCGGCTGCCCAGCCTCTCCGCCAGCGCGCGCTGGAACCAGGGCGGCTTCTACCAGCAGTGGGGCTCCAACTACACCTACTTCTGGCGCGACGTGGACGAAAACAATATTCCTTTGGAGCGCGAGTCCGCCATCGGCTCGCGGCTGCATCTCTCGCCGGCGGTGGGCTGGCGCTTCGATGAGAGCTGGGGGTACCTGGAGCCGCGCCTGGAGTGGCTGGCCACCGCCTACGAGCTCGACTACGGCGA
>NZ_JACUUD010000126.1 GCF_014859505.1 Halomonas sp. | reverse complement strand
ACCATGCCCTCGACCGACGCCTCGCCCGGCCGACTCAGCGTGGAGGCCGGCCGACTGCTGATCAGCGGTGACTGGGTGCTCGCCCACCACGGTGCACTCAAGGCACAGGTCGACGCCCACCGCCGCGGCGCTGTCGCGCCCTCGCACGACCAGAGGGTGGATCTCTCCGGCCTGACCGGGCTGGACACCGCCGGCGCCCGCCTGCTGGTGGCGCTGGTCGGCGCCGAGCGGGTGGCCAATGTGGGTCAGTGGGCCGCCGACCTCCCCCCAGCGCGTCAGGCGTTGCTCGAGACCATGGCGCGGGTGCTGCGCGAACCGCTGGAACCGAAGCCACCCCCTCGGGCACCGCTGACCGACTGGCTGGTCGAGGTCGGCGAGCGTGTCGGCGGCCTGTGGCACCAGCAGCGCCTGCTGCTCGGCTTCATCGGCCTGACCCTCACCGCCCTGCTTGCCACCGTGGTGCGCCCCTGGCGCTGGCGTGTCACCGCACTGGTGGCCCATGTTCACCAGACCGGTCTCAACGCGGTGCCCATCGTCGCCCTGCTCACCTTCCTGGTGGGGGCCGTGGTGGCCTTCCTCGGCGCCACGGTGCTGCGTGATTTCGGCGCCACCATCTTCACCGTCAACCTGGTGGCCTTCGCCTTCCTGCGCGAGTTCGGCGTGCTGCTGGCTGCCATCCTGCTGGCCGGCCGCACCGCCAGCGCCTTCACCGCCCAGATCGGTGCCATGAAGGCCAACGAGGAGATCGACGCCATCCGCGCCATCGGCCTCGACCCCATGGAACTGCTGGTGTTGCCGCGGCTGCTGGCGATGATGGTGATCCTGCCGATCCTGACCTTCATCGGCATGCTGAGCGGCATCCTCGGCGGCGCCATGGTGTGCATCTTCATGCTCGATATCTCGGCCACCCAGTTCCTCAGCATCCTGCAGCGCGACATCCCCCTCAACCACTTCCTGGTCGGCATGGGAAAGGCGCCGATATTCGCCTTCCTTATCGCGGTGATCGGCTGCCTGGAGGGTTTCAAGGTCAGCGGCAGCGCCCAGTCGGTGGGTGAGCACACCACCTCCAGCGTGGTGCAGTCGATCTTCATGGTCATCCTGCTCGACGCCGTGGCCGCGCTGTTCTTCATGGAGATGGGGTGGTGATGGCAGACGCAGGCGCAACGACAGGTATCGGGGTAGCGACAGATCTGGAGGCCGTCATTCGGGTGCGCGGGCTCTCCAACCGCTTCGGCAGCGTCGTGGTCCACGAGGACCTGGACCTGGATATCCTCCGCGGCGAGATCCTCGGCGTGGTGGGCGGGTCCGGCACCGGCAAGTCCGTGCTGCTCAGGAGCATCGTGGGGCTGAAGCGCCCCGACGCCGGCAGCGTCGAGATGTTCGGCGAGGACCTCACCGCCCTGCCGGCCCGGCGGCGCTCCGAGCTGGAACGGCGCTTCGGTGTGCTCTTCCAGCGCGGTGCGCTGTTCTCCTCGCTGGACCTGCAGGAGAACGTCGCCCTGCCGCTGATCGAGCATGCCGGCCTCAACCGGCGTGACGCCCAGGACCTGGCGCGCATGAAGCTGGCCCTGACCGGGCTGCCGCCCAACGCCGCGCTGATGATGCCCTCGGAGCTCTCCGGCGGGATGATCAAGCGGGCAGCCCTGGCCCGGGCGCTGGCGCTGGACCCGGAGGTGCTGTTCCTGGATGAGCCCACCGCCGGCCTCGATCCCATCGGTGCCGCCGACTTCGACCAGCTGATCATGACCCTGCGTGACGCCCTGGGGCTCAGCGTCTTCCTGGTCACCCACGACCTGGACACCCTCTACACCGCCTGCGACCGGGTCGCCGTGCTCTCGCAGCGCCGCGTCCTGGTCGCCGACCGCCTGTCGGTGGTGGAGGCCAGCGATGACGCCTGGATCCGCGACTACTTCCACGGCCCGCGAGGCCGAGCGGCCGCCGGAGCCGCAGAGGCGGCCGAGCACCCCACGCCGACAACTCCCCGGGAGAACACCTGATGGAAACCCGCGCCCACCACCTGGTGATCGGCCTGTTCACGGTCATCGCCGTCATCGCCGCGCTGGGGTTCGCCCTGTGGCTCGGCAAGTCCGCCACGGATCGAGAAATGACCTACTACGAGGTTGGCTTCGACCGCCCCGTGGGCGGGCTGGATACCGGCAACGCCGTGCTGTTCAGCGGCATTCGCGTCGGCGACGTGGCCGAGCTGCGCCTGGACCCGGACGACCCTCGCCTGGTGCGCGCCCTGATCCGCATCGAGGCCGACATCCCGGTGCGCGAGGACACCCGCGCCGGCCTGGCGCTGGCCAACATCACCGGCAGCATGAACATCCAGCTCCAGGGCGGCAGCCCCGAGCAACCCCGCCTGAGGGGCAGCTTCGAGGATCCTCCGCTGATCCTGGCCGAGCCCTCGCCGCTGAGCTCGCTGCTGTCCGATGGCGAGACCCTGGTCACCGGCCTCAACCAGCTGCTGATCAACGCCAACCGCCTGCTTGCCGAGGAGAACACCGACCGGGTCGAGCAGATCCTTGTCAACCTGGAACAGCTCAGCGGTCAACTGGCCGCACGCAGCGACGAACTGGGAGCAGTGGTCGACATCGCCGACCGCCTGGGCGAGGAGGCCAGCGAGCTGCTGCGGGCGCTGGCCAGCCTGAGCCAGAGCGCCGAGACCCTGGTCGACGCCGAAGGGCGCCAGGCCCTGGAGAGCGCCGGCCAGGCCATGGGCAGCCTGCAGGGCATGACCCGCCGCCTGGACACGCTGCTCGACAACAACGAGGAGGCCCTGGGTCGCGGCATGCAGGGCCTGGGCGACCTGGGGCCGATCGTCCGCGAGTTGCGCAACACCCTGGACACCCTGGGGCGAATCACCCGCCGCCTGGAGGAGAACCCGGCCGACTTCCTGCTGGGCCGCGAACCGATCGAGGAGTTTTCACCGTGAACCGCCGTCCCTCAGTTCTTCGCAGCCTCGCCCTGCTCACCCTCGCGGGCATGCTCGCCGCCTGCACCCTGCTCCCGGAACATGAACCCGACAGCCTTCACCTGCTGCCCGCCGCCTCGCTGGCGCGCGTCGACGGCCCGCCACTGGGGGCTCGCCTGAGGGTCGAGACGCCCCAGGCCTCTGCCCTGCTCTCCGGGGCGCGGATCCTGGTGATGCCGGAGCCCAATCGGTTGCAGGCCTATGCCGGCGCCCGCTGGAGTGATCGCACTCCGCTGTTGCTGCGTGACCGCCTGGTGGAGGGGCTACGCGACCGGGGACGCCTGAGCGCCCAGGACGACAACAGCCCGCTGGGGGCCGATGTCACCCTGGTCAGCGACCTGCGCGCCTTCCACAGCGTCTATCCACGGGGGCAGGAACAGGGCTCGCCAATGGCGGTGATTCGCCTGGACGCCAGCCTGGTGGACGAGAGCGATCGCCGGCTGCTGGCCGAGCGACGCTTCGAGGTGCGTGAACTCAGCGAGGGAACCGGGGTGACGCAGGTGGTGGAAGCCTTCGGCCGCGCCGCCGACGATCTGACCCTGGCCATCGCCGAGTGGAGCGAGGAGGTGCTTCAGGGGCGCTGACAGTGGGCTGCCAAATGATGTCATTCCGGCGTGATGCCGCCGATTATTCAGATCGGCGATGTTCGGCTATGATGTCGGCAAACCATGGTCTGGATAAGTACGGATTGGATAAATACGGCGTATTGAACAAGTACAAGGACGCAGGCGGCATGGACACGACTCCCCCTCGGCAGAACCTCGGCATCAGCGCCTACCGCTGGCTCAAGCAGGACATCATCCGCGGCGTCTTCCGGCCCGGCGAGAAGCTGCTGATGAGCCGGCTGAAGGAGCGCTACGACCTCGGCGTCGGCCCGCTGCGCGAGGCGCTCTCCCAGTTGGTGGCGGAGCGGCTGGTGGTGGCCATCAGCCAGCGCGGCTATCGTGTGGCCCCCATGTCCCTGGCCGAGCTCGAGGACCTCTACGACGCCCGCGCCCAGCTCGAGGGGCTGGTGCTGCGTCTGGCCATCGAGCGCGGCGACGACGCCTGGGAGGCCGAGATCCTGGCCACCGCCCACACCCTGGCCAAGGTGATGGAGGTCAACTCCCCCGACGAGCTGCTCGACGTCTGGGACGCCCGCCACAAGGCCTTCCATACCGCCATCGCCAGCGGCTGCCGTTCTCCCCACCTGCTGCAGGTACGCGAGGGCCTGTTCGACCAGGTGGAACGCTACCGGCACCTGTGGCTGCGCGAGACGGTGTTCTCGGAGCAGGCCCTGGCGCGCAAGCGCCAGGAACACGCCGCCCTGGTGGAGGTGATACTGGCCAGGGACGTGGAGCGCGCCAGCAACATGATGCGCGAGCACCTGATGACCCCGGTGCCGATCATCACCACGGTGATGAAGCGCCAGGGCTGAGCCACAACGCCTTCCCCTCAGCCGGCCAGCCTGAGGCCGACGAGCCCGGCCGGGATCAGCACCAGGCTGAGCAGGCGCAGCGGCGAGGCGAGCATGCCGGCACCTCGGGCGGGCTTTTCAAGGCCGTCCAGGCTGTCACACGGGCGTCACCCGTAGCTGCCAGAGTGGTGGGTGACAGGATGTAACCAGCCCCTTATGCTGACGTGACACCCCGCCCGAGGATGGGCATGCTGGAGATGACGAGATGCCCCACCTGCTGAGATTTCCCCGCGACCTGGAAGCCCGCCTCGATGTCCTCGCCGGGGCCACGGGCCTGGGCAAGGCGGAGCTTATCACCCGCTGCGTGGAGGTCGGGGTTCAAGCCCTCGAGCACCAGCGGCCGGCCGAGGGCGGCGGTGCCCGGCTGGCTGAGCGCAGCATCGACCAGGTGCTGCGAGAGAGCGGCCTGGGCGCCTGACCCGATAGCAAAGCCCAATACCGCAGCCCGATAGCAAGGCCCGATGGCCCAATCCGATCGCTGGACCCGACAGCCCCCGGCCCCTTACCGTCAGGCTACCCGCTCAGACAGTGAAGGACGCGCAGAAGCGCCGATGCTCACCCAGCGCCCGCTCGCCGGAAACGGCTACCAGGTGCACCTCCTGGCCCGGCAGGCACTGGGCCAGCCGAGAAGCCGAAAGCGGCGTCAACGCCCCCAGCCGCGGATAGCCGCCGATGGTCTGACGATCATTGAGGAGCGCGATGGGCTGGCCGTCCGGCGGCACCTGCACCGCGCCTAGTCCGATCCCCTCCGAGACCAGCGAGCCGATCCGGCACGCGAGCCGCGGCCCGGTCAGCCGCACCCCCATGCGATCGGCGCGGTCGTCAACGTGCCAGGTCGCGTTGAAGGCCTGAAACAGGCTCTGCCCGGTGAAGTCGCCGACCTGGGCGCCGGGCAGCAGCGATAGCCTGGCGGTGGTCCGGTAGTCGAGGCGCGCCTCGTCGGGAGCCGTGTTGGGTGACGCGCCGCCGGCCGACAATTCCCCTACCCTCAGGCGGTCCCCCTCGCAAAGCTTGCTGCCGCGCCCGTCGAAGCCGCCCAGCCCCTCTCGCACCACGCAGGCGACGCTGCCCAGCACCGGCTCGGCGACGAAGCCGCCGGCCACCGCCAGGTAGGCGCGCAGCCCATTGGCGGGCGCGGCGAAGACCAGCCGCTGGCCTTCGCGGCACGACACCCGCTCCCATCGCGGAAGTGGCTTGCCGTCGAGGGTGGCGCCCAGGTCGGCGCCGGCCACTGCGAGCGTCAGGTCGCGCTCAGCCACCAGCGTCAGCCCGCCGAAGGTGATCTCCAGCGCCGCCGTCCCCCAGGGATTGCCCGCCAGCCGGTTGGCCCAGGCCCAGCCGTGGAGATCGGCCGGCCCGCCCTGGGTGACGCCGAGACGCCGAACACCGAAGCGCCCGGCATCCTGCAGCAGCGCCAGGGGGCCGGCACGTTCGACGCGAAACCCGATAACGGTATATTTCTTGATGGCTCGGTTCATCGACCCGCCTCCATGGGCGTGGGATCACCCCCCTCGGCCTCGAAGGTCTCCCGGTCCACCGGCACGAAGCGCACCCGGTCGCCGACGGCAAGCAGGCTGAAGCCGTCGCGGTCGCGATCGAACAGCCGCGCCGAGGTGCGCCCCAGCAGGTTCCAGCCACCGGGGGTGACCGCCGGATAGGCCGCCGTCTGGCGCCCTGCAATGGCCACGCTGTTCACCGGCACACGCTTGCGCGGCGTGTCGAGCCTGGGAACCTCGAGACGCGCATCCAGCAGGCCCATGAAGGCGAAGCCGGGGGCGAAGCCCAGGGCGAAGACGCGGTAGAGCGTGCCGGCATGGCAGTCGATCACCGCCTCCACCGAGAGCCCGGTAAGCTCGGCAACCCTCATCAGGTCGGGCCCCACGCGCTCGTCGTACCAGGTGGGTAGTTCACGCACCTCGCCGCCGCCTGTCTGCTCGTCGGGAGCGAGATCGCCCAGCAGCTCGAGCAGCCGGCAGCGCGCCTCCCCGGAGGAGAGCCTGAGCGGGTCGAAGACCACCAGCAGGGTGGTATAAGAGGGCACCAGGTCCACCAGGGCATCGCCGAGGGCCGCCTCGCAGCGCCGGGCCAGCGGGGTGATCCAGGCCAGGTTGGTTTCCTCGATGCGCTCGAACAGCCGCACCATCCAACCGTCCAGCCCGGCCGACTCAAGCCGCGGCAGGCGTGCGCCCTCCCCGCTCATGCCCCCGCCTCGAGGGCGTTCAGGGCCTCGCGGATCGCCCTCACCGCGGCGATGGACTCGGGATTGTCGCCATGCACGCAGAGGGTGTCAGCCGCCAGAATCAGTTCGCTGCCATCGTTGGCGGTCAGCGGGAGCCCCTGGGCGATACGCCGCGACTGGTCGACGATCACCTCGGGGTCGCGGTGCACCGCGCCGAGTTCGCGACGCGAGACCAGTCGACCCGCGCCGTCGTAGGCGCGATCGGCGAAGGCCTCGAACCACAGGGTCACACCCTGCTCGGCGGCAAGCTGGCTCACCACCGAGGTATCCCGGGTGGCCAGGGTCATCAGCGGAAGACGCGGATCGTAGGCCAGGATGGCCCGCATCACCGCCGCCATGATCTCGGGATCGCGGGCCATGTCGTTGTAGAGCGCTCCGTGGGGCTTCACGTAGCTGACCTCGAGGCCCTCCGCCCGGCACAGACCGGCCAGCGCCCCCAGCTGGTAGAGCACCAGGTTCTCGATCTCCTCGGAAGTGCAGGCCAGGGAGCGACGGCCGAAGCCAACCATATCGGGATAGGCCGGATGGGCGCCCACCCGAACGCCGTGCTTCTTCGCCAGGCGCACCGTCATGCGGATCACGTCGGGGTCCGAGGCGTGAAAGCCGCAGGCGACGTTGGCCAGGTCGACGTGGGGCATCACCTCGTGATCCATCCCCATCACCCAGGGGCCGAAGCTCTCGCCCATGTCGGCATTGAGCAGAATAGATGTCATGGATGACCTCCT
>NZ_JACUUD010000125.1 GCF_014859505.1 Halomonas sp. | reverse complement strand
GCGGACCGGTAGTTCAGTTGGTTAGAATGCCGGCCTGTCACGCCGGAGGTCGCGGGTTCGAGTCCCGTCCGGTCCGCCACGATGATGGCCGACAGCACAAGCAGGTCGCCGTAGAAAGATGCAGTATGCTTAGCAGTTCACGTGGGTGATTAGCTCAGTTGGTTAGAGCACCAGCCTCACATGCTGGGGGTCACTGGTTCGAATCCGGTATCACCCACCACGCGGACCGGTAGTTCAGTTGGTTAGAATGCCGGCCTGTCACGCCGGAGGTCGCGGGTTCGAGTCCCGTCCGGTCCGCCATTCCTGCAGGCACTTCGCTGTACACGAATCTCGCAAGCCCCGAGCCTTCTCGCTCGGGGCTTCGTCGTTTCTGCCCCCCCTTGCCCCTGGCCGTTTCTTGCATCAGGCTTTGCGCCTTCGTGTCCGCTGTCATACAGTTGTTTGAATTTTGCCCGTCGGCTTATTCATCGCTGTCGTCTGCCAAGAACAAGGAGCACGCCGTGACTGCCTATTCCCATCTCTTCCGTCCCCTGTCGGTGGGCCACCTGACGCTGCCCAACCGGGTGCTGATGGGCTCCATGCACACCAACCTGGAGGAGGCGCCCGGCGGCTTCGAGCGCCTGGCCGCCTTCTATGCCGAGCGGGCCCGGGAGGGCGTGGCGCTGATCGTCACCGGCGGCATCGCGCCCAACCCCGAGGGCGCCGTCTTCCAGGGCGCCGCCACCCTGGATCGGGAGGCGCAGTTGCCCGAGCATCGCCGTCTGGTGGAGGCGGTGCATGCCGAGGGTGGGTGCCTCTGCCTGCAGATCCTGCATGCCGGGCGCTACGCCTACAGCCCGGCCCTGGTGGCCCCCTCGGCGATCCAGGCACCCATCAACCCCTTCATGCCGCGGGAGCTCTCCGCTGACGAGGTGGAGCAGCAACTCGCCGACTACGTGCGCTGTGCGACCCTGGCACAGCAGGCCGGCTACGACGGCGTGGAGGTGATGGGCTCCGAGGGCTACCTGATCAACCAGTTCATCTGTCGGCGCACCAACCATCGCGATGACGCCTGGGGCGGGGCCTTCGAGAATCGCATCCGCTTCCCGGTGGAGATCGTGCGGCGCATCCGCGAGGCGGTGGGCGACGACTTCCTGATCATCTTCCGCCTCTCCATGATCGACCTGGTGGAGGAGGGCAGCACCCATGACGAGGTGGTGGCCCTGGGGCGCGCCGTCGAGGCCGCTGGCGCCAGCCTGATCAATACCGGCATCGGCTGGCACGAGGCACGGGTGCCGACCATCGTCACCAGCGTGCCGCGGGCGGCCTTCACCGAGGTGACACGCCGGCTGAAGGCCGAACTCTCGGTGCCGCTGATCACCACCAACCGCATCAACATGCCGGAGGTGGCCGAGCGGGTGCTGGCCGAGGGCCATGCGGACATGGTCTCCATGGCGCGCCCCTTCCTGGCCGACCCGGCCTGGGTGAGCAAGGCCGCCGAGGGTCGGGCCGAGGAGATCAACACCTGCATCGCCTGCAACCAGGCCTGCCTGGACCATACCTTCCAGGGCAAGGCGACCTCCTGCCTGGTCAATCCGCGGGCTGGCCACGAGACCGAGCTGCTTATCGCGCCTGCCGAGACTCCCAGGCGCATTGCCGTGGTGGGCGGCGGCCCAGCGGGACTGGCGGCGGCGCTCACCGCGGCTCAGCGGGGCCATGCGGTGACCCTGTTCGAGCGCGGCACCGAGCTGGGCGGTCAGTTCAACTACGCACGCCGTATCCCCGGCAAGGAGGAGTTCGACGAGACCCTGCGCTACTTCCGGGTGATGCTGGACAAGCACCGGGTGCAGGTGCGCCTCGACTGCGAGGCGGATCTCCCGGCGCTGCGGGACTTCGATGCGGTGGTGCTGGCCAGCGGAGTGCGCCCGCGTCGTCTGGCGCTGCCCGGCAGCGATCATCCTAAGGTGATGAGCTATCCCGCGGCGATCCTGCAGCCAGAGCGGGTCGGGCCGCGGGTGGCGATCATCGGCGCCGGCGGCATCGGCTTCGACGTGGCGGAGCTGCTCACCCAGGGCGATCACGTATCCCTGGATCGGGATGCCTGGTGCGACGAGTGGGGCGTGGATCTCTCGGTCTCTACGCCGGGAGGGCTCAAGGCGCCGCGCCGCCCCCAGGTGCCTCGTCGGGTCTTCCTGCTGCAGCGCAAGGCCTCCAAGCCCGGGAAGGGCCTCGGCAAGACCACCGGCTGGGTGCATCGCGCCTCGCTCAAGCACCGCGGCGTCGAGACGCTGGTCGGCTGCGAGTACCTGGGCATCGACGATGCCGGGCTGCACCTGCGGGTGGGGGAAGAGGGGCGACTGCTCGAGGTCGATACCGTGGTGATCTGCGCCGGCCAGGAACCGGTGCGAGAACTGCTCGAGCCGCTTCGAGCCGAGGGCCTGGAGGTGCACCTGATCGGCGGCGCCGAGGAGGCCGCCGAGCTGGATGCCAAGCGCGCCATCGATCAGGGCACCCGGGTGGCGGCGGCTCTGTAATCTCCTGCCTAGCCTGGCGCCGCTCTCCTGCTGGCTTTCCTTCGGGCCCGCCGAGTCTTCTCGGCGGGCCCGATCGCCTTGCGTTGGCAAAACTCCACGGTTACCAACGAACCCTTGGTCGACATCAGGCTCTCAGGAGTTAGGGTCCAGCGTTGATTCGATGTCCGCTAATGCTGTGCCGGACTGTCCTACGCTGAAACTGCCACGATCCGGAGCGCCGCTGACGCAAGGCGCCGAATCATCGGGCTTTAAGGAGACATCGATGAGCATCTTCGACCATGTGCAGAACCGCTACGAGCGCGTCCAGCAGGAGGAGTTGACCCTGCAGGAGTTCCTGGAGCTCTGTCATCGGGAGCCGACGACCTTTGCGTCGGCCGCCGAGCGGATGCTCGAGGCCATCGGCGAGCCCGAGGTGATCGACACGGCCAAGGATCCACGGCTGTCTCGGATCTTCTCCAACAAGGTCATCCGCCGCTATCCGGCGTTTGCCGAGTTCTACGGCATGGAGGAGGCGATCGAGCAGATCGTCTCCTTCTTCCGCCACGCCGCCCAGGGCCTCGAGGAGCGCAAGCAGATTCTCTATCTGCTTGGCCCCGTGGGGGGTGGCAAGTCGTCGCTGGCCGAGCGCCTCAAGCTGCTGATGGAGAAGGTGCCCTTCTATGCCATCAAGGGCTCGCCGGTCTACGAGTCGCCGCTGGGCCTCTTCTCGCCCGAGGAGGACGGCGAGCTTCTCGAGAAGGAGTACGGCATCCCGCGGCGCTACCTGAAGAGCCTGATGTCGCCCTGGGCGGCCAAGCGTCTCAAGGAGTACGGCGGCGACATATCGCAGTTCCGGGTGGTGCGCCTCTACCCGTCACGGCTCAACCAGATCGCCATCTCCAAGACCGAGCCCGGCGACGAGAACAACCAGGACATCTCCTCCCTGGTGGGCAAGGTGGATATCCGTCAGCTGGAGATGTACTCCCAGGATGACCCCGACGCCTACAGCTTTTCCGGTGGCCTGTGCCGCGCCAATCAGGGGCTGATGGAGTTCGTGGAGATGTTCAAGGCACCGATCAAGGTGCTGCATCCGCTGCTGACCGCCACCCAGGAGGGCAACTACAATCCCACCGAGGGCATGGGGGCGATTCCCTTCGAGGGCGTCGTGCTGGCCCACTCCAACGAGAGCGAGTGGCAGGCCTTCCGCAACAACCGCAACAACGAGGCTTTCCTCGACCGCGTCTATATCGTCAAGGTGCCCTACTGTCTGCGGGCCTCCGAGGAGGTCAAGATCTACCGCAAGCTGCTCGAGCACTCCTCGCTCAACCAGGCGCCCTGCGCGCCGGATACCCTGCGCATGCTGGCCCAGTTCACGGTGCTCTCGCGGCTCAAGGAGCCGGAGAACTCCAGCGTCTATTCCAAGATGCGGGTCTACGACGGCGAGAACCTCAAGGATACCGACCCCAAGGCCAAGTCGATCCAGGAATACCGGGATGCCGCCGGGGTCGATGAGGGCATGGACGGGCTATCCACCCGCTTCGCCTTCAAGATCCTCTCCAAGGTGTTCAACTTCGACAGCCAGGAGGTGGCGGCCAACCCGGTGCACCTGCTCTACGTGCTGGAGCAGCGCCTGGAGCAGGAGCAGCTGCCCCGGGAGACCTTCGAGCGCTACCTGCGCTACATCAAGGAGTATCTGGCGCCGCGCTATGTGGACTTCATCGGCAAGGAGATCCAGACGGCCTATCTGGAGTCCTATTCCGAGTACGGCCAGAACATCTTCGACCGCTACGTCACCTACGCCGACTTCTGGATCCAGGACCAGGAGTACCGCGACCCGGAGACCGGCGAGCTGTTCAACCGTCAGTCTCTCAACGAGGAGCTCGAGAAGATCGAGAAACCGGCCGGCATCTCCAATCCCAAGGATTTCCGCCACGAGGTGGTCAACTTCGTGCTGCGGGCCCGTGCCCACAACAACGGCATGAACCCCAGCTGGCAATCCTACGAGAAGCTGCGCGGCGTGATCGAGCAGAAGATGTTCGCCAACACCGAGGAGTTGCTGCCGGTGATCTCCTTCAACGCCAAGGCCTCCCAGGCGGACCAGAAGAAACACGAGGACTTCGTGGCCAGGATGGTGGAGCGGGGTTACACCGAGAAGCAGGTGCGCCTGCTCTCCGAGTGGTACCTGCGGGTGCGCAAGTCGCAGTAGGCCGAGGAGGTCATTCATGACCTATTTCATCGATCGACGGGCCAACGCCAAGCACAAGAGCGCGGTCAACCGCCAGCGCTTCCTCGATCGCTACCGCACCCATATCAAGCGCTCGGTGGAGGAGGCGGTGAACCGTCGTTCCATCACCGACATGGAGCGTGGCGAGAAGGTCTCGATCCCGAGTCGCGATATCTCCGAGCCGGTGTTCCAGCATGGCCCGGGCGGGAAGCGTTCGATTGTCGCTCCGGGCAACCGGGAGTTCATCGAGGGGGATCGCCTGCGCCGCCCCGGCGGCGGAGGTGGCGGCGGGGCCGGGGAGGGCAGCGCCTCCGATCAGGGCGAGGGCATGGACGAGTTCGCCTTCACCCTGAGCCGTGAAGAGTTCCTCGATTTCGTCTTCGAAGGCCTGGAGCTGCCCCACCTGGAGCGCAAGGCGCTGGTGGACCTCAACGAGGTGCGCCCGGTCCGGGCGGGTGTGTCCCGCCATGGTGTGCCGGCGCGGATCAATATCGTGCGCTCCATGCGCGAGGCCCATGCGCGACGCATCGCCATGCGGGCGCCGATCCGTCGCGCCCTGCGCGAGGCGCGGGAGGCCCTGGAGCTCGAGGAGGCAAAGGACCCGGTGCTGCGCAACCCGGCACGCATCAACGAGCTCAGGGCGGAGGTCGAGCGTCTCGAGAAACGCCTCGAGGCGGTGCCCTTCATCGATACCTTCGACCTGCGCTACAACAACCTGGTCAATCAGCCGATGCCCTCCAGCAAGGCGGTGATGTTCTGCGTGATGGACGTCTCCGGCTCCATGACCCAGGCTCACAAGGACATCGCCAAGCGCTTCTTCCTGCTGCTTTACCTGTTCCTGGAGCGCAGCTACGAGAAGGTCGAACTGGTCTTCGTGCGCCACCACACCGCCGCCAAGGAGGTGGATGAGGAGGAGTTCTTCTACTCCCGGGAGACCGGCGGCACCATCGTCTCCAGCGCCCTGACCCTGGTCGACGAGATCATCGCCAAGCGCTACCCGCCCGGGGAATGGAATCTCTACGTGGCCCAGGCCTCGGATGGCGACAACTGGGACGATGACTCCGTCGCCTGTCGCGACCTGCTGATCAAGAAGCTGATGCCGCGCCTGCAGTACTTCACCTACGTGGAGATCACGCCCCACGCCCATCAGGCGCTGTGGGAGGAGTACGAGACGGTGGCCGCCGAGTTTCCGGCGCGCTTCGCCATGCGCCAGATCGTCGAGGCCGGAGATATCTATTCGGTGTTCCGTGAGCTGTTCAAGCGCCGCGCCGTCGGTGGTTGAGCGCCCGACGCGGCGCCGAGGAGGAACCATGACACGACGCAAGCCCATTGCCACCGGCTCAGACTGGAACTTCGAGATCCTGACCGAGTTCGAGCGCGAGATCGCCCGGCTGGCGGACGAGTATCGCCTCGATACCTACCCCAACCAGATCGAGGTGATCACCACCGAGCAGATGATGGACGCCTACGCCAGTGTCGGCATGCCGGTGGGCTACCACCACTGGTCCTTCGGCAAGCAGTTCCTGGCCGTTGAGCAGGCCTATCGGCGCGGCCAGATGGGACTGGCCTACGAGCTCGTCATTAACTCCGATCCCTGCATCGCCTACCTGATGGAGGAGAACACCCTGATGATGCAGGTGCTGGTGATGGCCCACGCCTGCTATGGCCACAACTCCTTCTTCAAGGGCAACTATCTGTTCCGCGCCTGGACCGATGCCGGCTCGATCATCGACTACCTGATGTTCGCCAGGAAATATGTGGCCGAGTGCGAGGAGCGCCATGGCGTGGCGGCGGTGGAGCAGCTGCTGGACGCCTGCCACGCCCTGCAGAACTACGGCGTCGACCGCTACAAGCGCCCCTCGCCGATCTCCGCCGCCGAGGAGGTGCGCCGCCAGAAGGAGCGTGAAGCGTATCTGCAGTCTCAGGTCAATACCCTGTGGAGCACCATTCCCGAGCGGGCTCCCGCGGACGTGCTGGCCGGCGGACACGACGAGGAGGATCCGCTGGGGCTGCATGCGGGTGGGCGCTACCCCGCCGAACCCCAGGAGAACCTGCTCTATTTCATCGAGAAGAACGCGCCGCTGCTGGCGCCCTGGCAGCGTGAGGTGGTGCGCATCGTGCGCAAGCTGGCCCAGTACTTCTATCCCCAGCGCCAGACCCAGGTGATGAACGAGGGCTGGGCGACCTTCTGGCACTACACCCTGATGAACCGGCTCTATGAGGAGGGCCTGGTGGATGAGGGGCTGATACTGGAATTTCTGCAGTCGCACACCGCGGTGGTGCATCAGCCCGCTTTCGACAGCCAGTGGTACAGCGGGATCAACCCCTATGCGCTGGGCTTTGCCATCTTCAGCGACCTGAGGCGCCTGTGCGAACACCCGACGGAGGAGGATCGCCAGTGGTTCCCCGACGCTGCCGGCGGCGACTGGCGGGAGACCCTGGAGTTCGCCATGAAGAACTTCAAGGATGAGTCCTTCATCCAGCAGTTCCTGTCGCCCAAGGTCATCCGCGACCTCAAGCTGTTCATGGTGGTGGACGATGACCAGGAGGAGATGCTCGAGGTCTCGGCGATCCACGACGAGCGTGGCTACCGGCGGGTTCGCGAGGCGCTGGCCACCCAGTATGCCCTGTCGCTGCGTGAGCCCAACATCCAGGTCTATTCGGCGGACATCCGCGGCGACCGCTCGCTGACCCTGCGCCATGTCCAGGATAGCCGCCGCCC
>NZ_JACUUD010000124.1 GCF_014859505.1 Halomonas sp. | reverse complement strand
CCTGCTGCATCAGTCGGCACGCCGCGGCCAGACCCGAGGGCCCGGCGCCGACGATGACCACGTCGAAGTCCATCGAATCGCGTTCGATTGTTGCCACGTCGTTCTCCTTTGTTGCAATCAGCGGTCAGGCCGCGTCGACAAGGTGGTCGCTGACATGGTCGAGGTGGTGATCGACGTCACCCAGATAATGATCGAACATCACCAGGTGCTTGGCGTAGTGCGATACGTAGCACTCTTCGGTCATGCCCATACCGCCATGCAACTGGATGGCCTGCTCGGCGATGAAGCGGGCGGCCTCGCCGCAGTAAGCCTTGGCGGCGGCGAGGCGATAGTCACGCTCGGCATCGGGAAGGGTCAGGCTGGTGGCGGCGAGAATCGCCATGGAGCGGGCCTGCTCGAGGTGCAGGTGCATGTCGACCATGCGGTGCTGCAGGCTCTGGAACGCCGACAGGGGGGTGCCGAACTGTTGGCGCTCCTTGAGGTAGTCGAGGGTCTGCTCGCAGGCGACCTCCATGGCCCCGACCGCCTCGGCACACAGCGCGGCGCGGCCGAGCGCCAGGGTGGCATCGAGGGCTTGGGCGGCGTCGAGGCCGAGACAGCTGGCATCGTTCAACGGGACGGCATCCAGGGTCAGGTCGCTGGCCGACTGGTCGTCGATGGTGCGGTAGTCGCGACGTGACAGACCGGAGGCGTCGACGGGGACCACGAACACGCCCAGACGCCCGTCATCGAGGCGGGCGGTGACGAGCAGGGCAGCGGCCGAGGCGGCATTGAGCACCAGTTGCTTGTTGCCATCGAGGCGCCAGCCATCACCATCGCGGCGTGCAGCGGTGGTGATGCCATGGGCATCGTAGCGGGCGTGGCTCTCCTGCCAGGCCAGTGCCAGCTGATGGTCGCCCTCCAGTAGCGGGGTCAGCCAGCGCTCCCGCTGGCCGGCATCACCCAGCCGGGCCAGCAGGTCACCGGGCAGTACCAGTCCGGCCAGGTAGGCGTCGGGCACCAGGCCGCGTCCCAGGGCCTGCATGATGAGCATCAGGTCAATGCCGTCACCGCCGAGGCCGCCAACCTCCTCGGGGAAGGGCATGTGCAGCAGCCCCAGTTCGGCGAAGGTCTGCCACAGCGCCGAAGGCTCATCGGCAGGTGCCTCGAGCATGGCGCGGCGCTGCTCGGGGGCGACCCATTCGGCAATCAGGCGATCAAGGGTGTCGGCGAGCATGCGCTGCTCGTCGGTCAGGGAAAAGTCCATGGACGGCTCCTTGGGTACGGAGGATCGGCGATTCACATGCCAAGAATTGTCTTGGCGACGATGCTCTTCTGGATCTCGTTGGCACCGCCATAGATCGATAGCTTGCGGCGATTGAAGTACTGGGCGGCGCCTGCGGCGCTCTCCGCCAGGGTCGGGTCGTCGAGCTCGCCGTCTCCGTGAAGGAAGTCGGGGAAGAAGGGCAGCGCGGCCGGCCCCAGGGCGCGGCGGGTCAGTTCGCTGAGCTCCTGGCGAAGTTCCGAGCCGCGGACCTTGAGCAGCGAACTCTCCGCTCCCGGCACGCTACCATCCCGGGCCGCTGCGATGACCCGCAGGTTGGTGACCTCCAGTGCCATCAGCTCGAGCTCGGCCTTCACCACCCGCTGGCGGAAACTCGCCAGCTCGAGGAGAGGCCGCCCGCGATGCTGAATCCGTGTGGCCAACGACTTGAGATGGTGCAGTGCCTGCTTGGCGTGGCCGAGTCCGGCAATGCCGGTGCGTTCGTGAGTCAGCAGGAACTTGGCGCAGGTCCAGCCCTGGCCCTCCTCGCCGATGCGGTTGGCCACCGGCACGCGAACCTCGTCGAGGAAGACCTCGTTGACCTCGTGGGCGCCATCGAGGGTGATGATCGGACGTACGGTGATGCCCGGGCTTGCCATGTCGATCAGCAGAAAGCTGATGCCGGCCTGTTTCCTGGCGTCGGGGTCGGTGCGTACGAGACAGAACATCATGTTGGCGTGCTGCCCAAGGGTGGTCCAGGTCTTCTGCCCGGTGACGACATAGTGGTCACCGTCGCGCACGGCGCGGGTCTTGAGGCTGGCCAGGTCGGAGCCGGCCCCGGGTTCGGAGTAGCCCTGGCACCACCAGTCCTGGTTGGCGAGGATGCGCGGCAGGTAGTGGCGCTGCTGCGCTTCGCTGCCGAATTTCATGATCACAGGAGCGACCATGTTGATGCCGAATGGCACCACGGTCGGGGCATGGGCGGCGGCGCACTCCTCGTCGAAGATGTGCCGTTGCACCGGGCCCCAGCCGGGACCACCGTGCTCTTCTGGCCAATTGGCGGCCAGCCAGCCGCGCTCACTGAGAATTGTCTGCCAGCGCACGTGATCGTCGGCGGTGAGCCGCCGGCCGAGCCGCACGCGTTCGCGGATGTCGGCGGGGAGTGACGTGGCGAGAAAGTCGCGTACGTCCTGGCGGAACGCTTGCTCCTCGGCACTGTAGGTCAGGTTCATGGGGATGTCTCCGAGGTGGCGGATGCAGAGAGAGTGGCCTGGTAGTGGGGGCCACCGAGGTGACGCGGGTAGGCCAGGACCTCGACGGCCAGCAGGTCGATATCGCTGGTGCGGTAGCAGAAACCCTGCTCGGCGAGGCGCAGGCTGGCCGCCTCCATGGCGGCCCACCGGTCATCCGGCGCGATGTTCGCCGCCTGGTACAGCGCGGCGAGCAGGCTGTGGCCGCGGCTCACCACGACGGCTTGACGCAGTGCCTTGAGGGCAGAGGCCGCGGCCTGTTGCTGTTCGCCACTGGCGCGAGTGGCGACCAGTTCCACCAGCGCGCCCTGTGTCGGCGTGACCAGCACCAGGTCTGCGTCCATCTCATCCAGTCTTCCGATGCCCTCCGCCGGCTGCAGGACGATGGTCAGACACCCCGCGGGACATGGGGGATCCGTGTTGTCTGGGGGGATCAGGCAGACCTGCGTGGACGCGTCCGGCCGGTCGGTCAACGCGATGCCGGTGCGCCCGGCATTGCCCTTGAGACGCTCGAAGAGCGGGTGCTCGCCGAGCAGGGCGATGTGGGTCAGCGCCGGGGGGGCGTCGCTGTCAGGCACTCTGTGCGGGGCGCGGGCGGCGAAGAAGGCATGGATCAGCCCGGCCCGTTGGGGGGAGTTCATGCAGGCGAGGAACAGCTCGCGCTCGCGGCACAGCCCCTCGGCCAGACTGAGATCGGTGCTGGCCTCGATGGCTTCGAGGCAACGAAATGGCGAGAACAGCTCGGGCGCCTCGGTCTCGAGCCGAGCCCGATGGCGTGCCATGGCCCCGGGGTCCGCGGCGGGCGCGGGTAGCTCTCCGGTCCGACGGGCGGTGCGCTGGCCTGCCAGGATGGCGCGAGCGGCATCGAGGCCGGCATCGAGCGGGACAGCAGTCTCGGCAATGGCATCGATGATGCCCAGCGCCAATGCCTCCTCGGCAGGCACGAAACGCCCGCTGGTGATCAGTGCCAGGGCGTTGTCCACGCCGACCAGGCGGGGCAGCCGCTGGGTGCCGCCGGCACCGGGCAGCAGGCCGAGCTTGACCTCGGGCAGGCCGACCCGGGTACCCGGCAGGGCCACACGGTAGTGGCAGCCCAGTGCCACCTCGAGGCCGCCGCCAAGGGCGGTGCCGTGCAGTACCGCTACCAGGGGCTTGGTGCTGGCCTCGAGGCGTGCGACGACCTCCGGCAGTATCGGCTGCCGGGGAGGCTGGCCAAACTCGCGGATATCGGCACCGGCGATAAAGGTGCGGCCGTCTGCCATCAGCACCAGGGCGCGTGCGCCGTCATCGGCCAGGCCCCGGTCGAGCGCCTCGAGCAGGCCGCTGCGCACGGCATGGCCGAGGGCATTGACGGGCGGATTGTCGATGCGGATCACACCGATCTCGTCATGGCGCTGGTAGTGGACACAGGCTGGCATGCAATGAGCTCCGGGTTGTGGGCGTGGTGTGTGGCCGGGTCGGGTCACAGGCTCGGCTCGTGCGAGCCGTCACGGCGGTGGCGTCCACTCCAGCGGGCCAGCAGGACGGCAGGCACCAGGGCGGCCAGCGAGATGCCGAGCAGTTCGACTTGGCTGAGCGGCACCATGCCGCCCCCGGGCAGAGCCAGGGTGAGCCCCGAGATCAGCACCAGGGCGCGGATCGCCGTCTCCTGGATCGCGCCATGACCCAGTCGACCGACCCCGATCAGGTAGCCCTGCATGGCCGAGGCGAACAGCACGATGCCGGCCAGTGCCTGGACGAACACCAGCACGATCTGCAGCGGTTCGCCCTGCATGATCAGCGCCGGGTTGAGCACGAACAGGAAGGGAATGAAGTAGATCACGCTGCCCAGCCGCATGGCCTGCAGGCCGGTCGACATCGGTCGGGCTCCGGCGACGGTAGCGGCAGCGAAGGCGCCCAGCGCCACCGGCGGCGTGATGAAGCTGAGCATGCCCCAGTAGAGGATGAACAGGTGCACCGCCATCGGGTCGAGGCCGCCGCCCTGGATCAGGGCCGGTGCCAGGGCCACCGCCAGGAAGATGTAGGCGGCGGTGACGGTCATGCCGATACCCAGCACGAAGCTGGTCAGGGCACCCATGAGCAGCAGTAACGGAACGCTGCCACCGGCGAGATGGATGAAGTCGTTGGCGATGGTGCCGGAGAGCCCCGTCATGGAGAGCGCGCCCACCAGCATCCCCACGCCCGCCAGGATGGCGATCAGCTCGGCGAACAGCTTGGCCGCACCCGACAGCGCCTCACCAAGCTCCTTCCAGCCCCAGCGGTTGTGCCGGGAGAGCTGGTTGAGGACCAGCAGGAGCGCGGTGGCGTAGAAGGGGGCCACGGCCTCGCGCTGCATCACCAGCAGCATCCAGACCAGCAGCGCGAAGACAAAGATGAAGTACCACCCCTCCTTCAGCGTCTGCCAGAGTGACGGCAATTCGACGGTGGGCAGGCCCTTGATGTCGTTGCGTGCGGCGTAGGCATCGATCTGGATGAACAAGCCTAGGAAATAGAGGATCGAGGGGATGATGGCGGCCAGAACAACGGCGGAGTAGGGCACGTCGAGAAACATCGCCATGACGAAGGCGGTGGCGCCCATCACCGGGGGCATCAGTACCCCACCGGTGGAGGCGCAGGCTTCCACCCCGCCGGCGAAGGAGCGGCTCATGCCGATCCGGCGCATGGCGGGAATCGACAGCACACCTGTGGTCAGCACGTTGCTGATCACGCTGCCGCTCATCGAACCCATCAGACCGCTGGAGAAGATCGATACCTTGGCCGGGCCGCCCCGTACATGGCCGAGCAGGGCGAAGGCCAGATTGATGAAGAACTTGCCACCGCCACTTTTCTGCAGCACCACCCCGAACACCAGGAAGCCGATCACTAGGCCGGCGAAGGCCTGCAGCGGGATGCCCATGATGCTCTCGGTGCTCATGGTGTGGTACATGGCGGTTTCCGAGAGCGATGAAGGAAAGGCCTGAATGGGGCCCGGCATCACGTCGGCTGCCAGGGGGTAGAGTGAAAAGAGAGTGACGATCACGGCGATGGGCCAGCCGCCGGCGCGGCGTGCCGCCTCGATGATCAGTATCCACCAGGCATAGCTGACCCACAGAGCGGTATCCGGGGCCGCGAATGCCCAGCCCCGCTCCAGAATGGAGTCGGCGTTGATAACGAAGTAGCCGCTGACCACCAGAGTCGCGGCGCTGAGCAGGTAGTCGTACCAGGGAATGGGGCGATGCTGGCCCGCTGGCGTCAGCGGCCAGAGCAGGTAGATCAGCGGCAGCAAAAGGGCCACCACCGCATAGTAGAACTGGGTCTCCAGTCCGGTGACGAAGGTCAAGTAGCCGAAATTGAAGAGGTAGTCCAGGGTCATCAGCAGCAGGATCACCGTCACGGCGCCGGGAATCCAGCGCAGTGGCAGCGGCAGGGTCCGCATCTGGCGGATCTTTTCCTTAGCCTGCTGGGTGCCGTCGTTGTCAGAAGTGTGGGTCATGGCAGGGTCCAGAAAGCTGGGGGCGGCCCGAGCCGCCCCCCGGGGGGATCACTCGAAGACTGGGTCGAAACCGGCGTCGCGCAGTGCGGTGGCACGTGCCTCCATCCAGGCGCTGCCGAAGGCCTCTTCATCGTCGGGTGCGTCGTTAACGAAAGCTCCCCATGTCGCCAGCAGCAGGTTCTGACGCTCGACCAGTTGCTCCTGGTGGGCCTGCATCTCGTCGGTCCAGACGCCGATCTTCTCGTAGTACTCCACGACGGCGTCGTGGAAGGGGATCACCCACTGCAGATCCTGATACTCCAGGGCGTAGCCCACGGCACCGGGCGCGTTGTCCTTGTAGTCGTCGTAGTTGTCCTGCAGGGCGCGGATCAGGCCGTAGGCAATATCGTCGTCGAGGTCGGCGTTACCGACCACGATGGGATAGGGGTAGCTGGCGCTGTCGACGGGGTTGTCGGCACTGACGTTGCCGGCTCCCGACGTGATGCGGTGAGGCTGGAAGTAGGGTGCTACGGCGGCCATGCGCTCCCAGCCTTCGGCATCGTCGGGGTCGAGCACCGGCCAGCTGATGCCGCGGGGGCTGCTGGCCAGCTGCTGGGCGGGAGGGGTGACAGTGGTTGTGAAGGAGGCGTCGACGTTGCCGGCGATGATGCCGTCGAAGGAGCGGCCGTAGCCGGGATAGTCGATGCGTTCCACGTCGTCCCAGGTCAGACCGCCGAAGGCCAGGTAGGCCTCGGTTCCCTTGTTGAGGGCGTCGTCCCCGCGGATGTAGGCGATCCGCTTGCCGCGCAGGTCCGCCGGGGTTTCAACTCCCAGGTCACCGGCCACGGCAAGAGAGAGGCCGAATGAGGCGGTAGAGGTGGTGATCAGGCGAATGGGCTGAGGACCCCAGTCGGGATGGGCGAACATCATCACCCCCTCGACGCCATAGTAGCTGGCTATGCCGCAGGCACAGAGATCGACTCGCCCCTGCTTCAGCGGCGTCATGCGCGAGACGTCGTTGTCTCCGGGCAGCACCCTGACCGAGGTACCGTAGTTGGACTGCAGCATGTTGCCGATCGCCACGGCCTGGGCATAGCCGCTGGAGTTGGTGCCGTAGGCGGTCCACGCCATGGTGCGAGGGAGATTGACCTCGCTGGCCAGTGCGATGCTGCTGCCGAGCATGGCGAAGGGCAGGCTGGCGAGAGCGAGTTGACGAGTAATTGATCG
Organism: Halomonas sp.; assembly: GCF_014859505.1. Taxonomy (GTDB): domain Bacteria; phylum Pseudomonadota; class Gammaproteobacteria; order Pseudomonadales; family Halomonadaceae; genus Halomonas. The sequence continues at coordinate 313 of NZ_JACUUD010000124.1, read as the reverse complement.
CATGGAGGGCTCCTCAGATCTTAATATTGTTTTGCTGTGCGGTACTGTATTCCGAATACGGAATCGATAGTAGGGAAGTGGCAGCGATGGTGTCAACGCCATCGCGATATGAATCGGGCGGCAATCTATGGTGACGCCATGGGAAAAGTGGCGCCGGCTGGGGCGCTTCAGGAAGCGAGAGAAGATCAGGCATAGACCAATGTCTAAGCCAGAGGGGGATGCGGCGTCAGCTGATCAGCTGCCGGTTGTAGAGGAAGCGCCCAGCGCCTGCCAGGCGGCGTAGGTGCTGAGGAAGACCCGCCCGGTCAGGTCG
>NZ_JACUUD010000123.1 GCF_014859505.1 Halomonas sp. | reverse complement strand
TCGCCACCTTCGCCATCGGCGAGACCGGCGAGCTCTCCACCCGCGCCTCGCTGTTCCTCAATGCCTTCCTGGTGATCGAGCTGCTCAAGGCGGCGCTGCGGGTGCTCTTCTCGTCGCGCTACGAGGGGCTGCGCCTGCTGCCCATCACCGCCGCCGAGGCCTCATACTGGAACCGCTGGATCGCCCGGCTGATCGGCCTGGTGGGCTACGGCCTGATGGTGGTGGTGCCGCTGATCAACGTCTACATCGCCCCGGCCCTGGGCCAGGGGGTCGGCACCCTGATCATGTTCGGCGCCTTCCTCTACGCGGTGATCGTGGTGATGAAGAATCGCCTGCGCCTGCGCGATGCCCTCAACGACAAGGCGAGCCGCGCCACCATGGCCGCCAGCCGCGTGAGCCTGCAGCTCTTCGCCCGCACCTGGCACCTCTTCGCCCTGGCCTACTTCGTGATGGTGCTGGTGGTGACCCTGACGCGCCCGGTGGATGCCCTGCCCTTCGTGCTCTTCGCCACCCTCAGGACCATCGCCGCCGTAGTGGTGGGCCTGCTGCTCTCCAGCTTCCTGACCCAGACCATCGGCCGGCGCATCACCCTCTCCGAGGAGCTGCGCCGCAAGCTGCCGCTGCTCGAGGCCCGCCTCAACAGCTACGTGCCCAATGCCCTGCGGGTGATCCGCACCGTGATCCTGATCCTGGTGATCATGCTGGTGCTCAGCGCCTGGGGCGCCTTCGACCTGGCGGGCTGGTACGCCTCCGAGGCGGGTCGCGGCCTGGTCGGCAAGGTGGTCAGCGTGGCGATGATCCTGGTGATCGCCATCGGCGCCTGGCTCGGCCTGGCCAGCCTGATCGAGCACAAGCTCAATCCCGAGACGGGCGCCGGCGAGCCCGACGCCCGGGCCAAGACCCTGCTGACGCTGTTCCGCAACGCCCTGGCCATCGCTCTGGTCACCATGACAGCGATGATCGTGCTGGCCGAGATCGGCATCAACATCGGCCCGCTGATCGCCGGTGCCGGTGTGCTGGGCCTGGCCATCGGTTTCGGCGCCCAGAAGCTGGTCCAGGACATCATCACCGGGGTCTTCATCCAGGTGGAGAACGCCATGAACACCGGGGACGTGGTCACCGTGGGCGGCATCACCGGCACCGCGGAGCGCCTGAGCATCCGCTCGGTGGGCATCCGCGACCTCAACGGCACCTACCACATCGTGCCCTTCTCCAGCGTGGATACCGTCTCCAACTACATGCGCGAGTTCGGCTACCACGTGGGCGAGTACGGCATCGCCTACCGCGAGAGCATCGACGACGCCATCGTGGCGCTGCGCGAGGCCTTCGACGAGCTGGCCGGCGACGAGGAGCACAAGATGAACATCCTCGCCCCGCTGGAGGTTGCCGGCGTCGTCGCCCTGGCCGACAGCTCGGTGAACATCCGCGTGCGCATCAAGACCACCCCGGGCACCCAGTGGGCCACCGGCCGCGCCTACAACCGCCTGGTCAAGTTGCACTTCGACGGCAAGGGCATCGAGATCCCCTTCCCCCACACCACTCTCTACTTCGGGGTCGGCAAGGAGGGCGAGGCGCCCCCCGCGAACCTGCGCCTCATGCAGCAGAACTTCGACATCGACGGGCGCCCCGGCGGCCAGCCGCGCTCCGCTGAAAGCAGCCGCGCCGGCGAGGAGGACCCGCGCTCGAAGCCCAACCCCGAGTTCAAGGGTGATTTCGACGAGGATTGAGCCGCCGGCTCGGCGCCCTCACAACACGCTCGCAACGTATAAGGCGGGGCTGCCATCGGCAGCCCCGCCTTTATCTTGTTGAGGACAAAGCCAGAGAGGGCGCCGATTGGCGCCTTCTGACCTCAGGCAGACTTCTTCTCGTCGGCCTTGTGTCCTGCCGACGTGTCGCCCTTGTCCACGGCACCCTCGGGCTTCGCCCTGGAGGGCGTCTTCTCGCCCAGCACGTCCTTGTCCTCGCGGGGCTGTGGCAGCGAGGGCAGCGACTTGTCGAGCATCTCCACGCTCTGGCGGTAGTAGAGCTGGCTCTTGTTGTGCTCGCCCAGGTTGGCATACAGGCGCGCCAGTTCGGCACACACCACGCCGCTGGGGCGCTGGCGCTGGCTCGCCTCGAAGTACTCCTGGGCCTTGCCCCAGTAGGCGTTGCGCAGGGCCAGGCGGCCCAGGGTGAGCAGCAGGTCCGGGTCGTTGGGCCGTTCCTGCAACCACTTCTCGGCGGTGACCAGCTGGCGGGCGGCGTCGACGTCGAGCAGGCCGTAGCGCAGCACCAGGCGGCTGTCCCAGTGCTCCTTGAGCGAGTGGCGCAGCAGCCGCTCGGCGATGGGCTCCTGGCGGCCGCGCACCAGCGCCTCGGCGTAGAGCACGATCATATCGATGTTGCCGCGCAGGTGGTCGGGCATGTCGGCCCACAGGCCGCGCACCTTCTCGATATCGCTGCCCTCGCGAGCCTCGCGTACGATCAGCTCGCGATAGGCGCGCTGCTCGAGCTGGTCCCGCTCCTCCTTCGAGATCAGCTGCTGGGCGCCCAGGCGAGGCATCAGCCGGCGCAGGCCGTCCCAGTCGCTGACGCTCAGGTAGGCCTGCTTGAGCTGCTTGAGCACCTGGGGGTGGTTGGGCAGCTGGCGGTCCAGGCGGGTGAGGATGGCCAGCGCCTCCTCGTACTGCTGGCGGTCCAGCATCAGCTGGGCCTGCATCATGCCCACCGCGGTATCGGCGCCCTCGGTGCTCAGGTGCGCCCGCTTGAGCAGGGTGTCGGCCTGGTCGAAGCGGCCCTGGTAGTGGGCCGCCAGGGCGGCGGAAAGGTAGTTGACCAGCGGGGTACTGGAGTCGTCCGCCGCCTTGACCAGGGACTTCTCGGCCTTCTTCCAGCGGCCCTCGGCCAGCGCCACCAGGCCGCGCACGGTGCGCTTCATGGCATTGCGGTTGCGGGTGCGGCTGTTCCATACCTTGAAGCGCGAGACCGGGCGGGTCAGGCGCATCAGCACGCGCAGGGCGAAGTGCAGCACCAGGAAGCCGGCCAGCAGGATGACCAGCCCGAACCAGAAGGAGGTCTGGAAGGAGACGTCACCCACTCGCACCAGCCAGTAGCCGGGCACGGACATCATCAGCTGGCCGAACAGCGCGCCCAGCGCCAGGCCGAGGACGACGATCAGGATCAGCTTTCTCATGCGTCATCTCCCCGGCGCGACTCGAAGCGGCGCTCGATGAAGGTGGCCAGGGCCTGCTGGGAGCCACTGATATCCGGAAGCTCCGGGCGGATCGCCTGGGCCTTGAGTTCGCGCAGGCTCGCGACGACCGACTGCACACCGGAAGCAGAGGTGTCGTAGTAGCCCTCGATCAGGGTCAGGGCCTTGTCGAGACTCGCCTCGAAGAGCGCCTGCTCCTCCTTGAGCAGCGCCAGCTGGGACTGCTCCAGTACCAGACGCACGCTCTGACGCAGGTAGGACTCCTGCTCCGGGGTGATCAGCGCCTCAAGCTCGGCGTCGTGGTAGCGGATGGTGACCAGTTCCTTGAGCTCCTGGCCGAAGCGCGAAAGCTGCTGCTGCCAGTTGCCGGTCGGCGCCTCCTCCATCCCGGAGCGCACGGTGATCTCCTCGATCTCCTGGGAGAGCGGCTGGGAAGCGATCTGCTGCTGCTGGGCGTTGAGCGACAGCCACAGGCCGGTGCGATCGACCCGCGGCACGGCGTCCAGCGCCGCCAGCTCACTGGCAATCTCGCGGCGGATCGGCACCAGGGCGGGGTTGTCCGCCTCGCGCAGGCGGTCATCGGCGGTGCGCAGCAGGGCCGCGGCGCCCTGAACATCGCGCTCCAGCTGCAGGCGCTGGTTGGCCAGGCGCAGCAGGTAGGCGGCCTCGGCGTGGAGCCAGTCGCGCTCGTCGGTCTCCTGCTCGCTGGAGAGCTCGTCGAGCACCCGGTCGAGGGTCTGGTTGACCTCGCCGCGATAATCGGCGAACTCCCCCTGCAGGGCCTCGATGGCGCCGTCCAGGGCGGCATCGCGTTCGCTCTCGCCCTGGTCGAGGCGGTTCTCCAGGCCCGCCAGGTCCGCGGCGCTGGCAAACTGGCCGGAGGCGGCCTCCAGCTCACTGATGCGCGCCTGCTGGGCATCGAGTTTCTGCCACGCCTGCCAGCCGAACAGCGCCACGGCGATGGCGAGCAGGATCACCAGCACGATGGCGGCGAGACCCGCCTTGCCGCCCTTGCCGTCACCGCCGCTGGCCGGGCGAGCCGCACCGCCTGCGCCGCTGCCGCCGGAAACCGGCCTGGGCTCGGCAGGCTTGCCCTTGCCGGCAGCGCCGGAGGGCCTGTCGGATGAGGCCTTGTCGGTGCCGGCGGACTTCTCGGTGCTGGCGGACTGGGGAGCGGCTGGCTTGGCCGGGGCGGCGGCCGTGGTCGCATTGCCGGCAGCAGTGGCGTCTGGCTTGCCGGCAGCCTGGGCCGTGTCGCCCTTGCCCCGGTTATCGTCGGGGGTTGGCGTATCCGGCTTTTCCGCCGCCTTGACGGGCTCTGCCGAGCCCTGGGAGGCCGCGTTCTGGCTGGCCTTGTCATAGCGCCGAGAGCGTCGTCGGCTCTGGGGATTGCCCTTCCCGGCGTCGCCGCCCGAGGTCGCCGATTGCGCGCCGTCAGACGCCTTCTGTTCGTCCTGCTCGTGTGGTTGCTTGCTCATCTTGTCGCTAGCCCTTTTCGAGATCGTCGTGATCGACATCGGCTTCCTGCGGGTGACAGGCGGCGGTCAGCGCCACCGTCAGTGCGGTCGGCGTGGCGCCGGACGCCACGACAGGGGCACGAAACCCCAGCTTGCTGGCCAGTGTAGCCAACCGGGTGCTGGAAACGATTAGCGGTTGGTTCAAGGCGACGCCCTGACACCATCTTGCCAGATGTTCGAGGATTTCTCCGCTGCTGACCACCAGGGCACGAAAGTCACCCTGAGCCAGGCGGCGCTGCATGTCGGGGGAAGGAGGGAGCGGGATGCGACGATAGACCGCCAGCCGGATCACCCGGGCGCCGCGTGCGGCAAGGGTCTCGGCCAGCAGCGTGCGCCCCCCTTCGCCGGCCACCAGCAGGACCTTCTCGCCCGCCAGGCCCTGCAGGGAGCCCAACTGCAGCAGCGCTTCGCTGGTATCCTCCCCGGTCTCGGCAGTCGGCACATGTACCCGCACCCCGAGCCGCCGGTGCAGGGTGTCTGCGGTGGCCGCTCCCACGGCGTAGTAGTCGATGCCCACGGGAAGCTGCGGCCAGAAGCGGTCCAGCGCCTCGGCCAGGCACTCGGCGGCAAAGGGGCTCACCACCACCACCCGGCGGAACTGGTCGACATCGAGCCAGGCAGCGCGCTGCTCCTCCGTCTCGGGCAGCGCCTCCAGGCGCAGCGCCTCGAGGCGGGTCACCGGCAGGCCGCAGGCCTCGATGGCCGCAGCCAGCACGTCGCCCCTTTCGCCGGGCCGGGTGATGACGACCGGTGGGCCCTCCATCAGTCGGCGCCGTAGACCTCGGCGAGAATCTCGCCGGCGCCCTGGTCGAGCAGTTCCTCTGCCACACGGATGCCCAGCGCCTCCGGCTCGTGGATCGAACCACGCCCCTCGGCGCGCAGCACCCGGCGGCCATCCGGCGTCCCCACCAGGGCACGCAGCCATAGGGTCTGGCCGTCGTTCTCGAACACCGCATGGCCACCGATGGGAACCTGACAGCCGCCCTCCAGGCGGGTGTTCATGGCCCGCTCGGCGCGCACTCGGGTCGCCGTGGCCGCATCATCCAGCGGCGCCAGCAACGAGATCAGCTCGGGATCATGAAGGCGACACTCGATGCCGAGCGCCCCCTGGCCGCAGGCCGGCAGGCAGACCTCCGGAGGCAGCTCCATGGCGATACGCTCGTCGAGGCCCAGGCGGCGCAGGCCGGAGGTCGCCAGCAGGATGGCGTCGAACTCGCCGGCGTCGAGCTTGCCGAGGCGCGTCTGGACGTTGCCGCGCAGGCTGAGGACCTCGAGGTCGGGCCGCGCCTCCTGCATCTGCAGGCCGCGACGCAGGCTCGAGGTGCCGACGCGCGCGCCCTCGGGCAGCTCATCCAGGCTGGCATAGTGGTTGGAGACGAAGGCGTCGGTGGCCTCGGCCCCCTCCAGGATCACCGACAGCCCCAGCCCCTCGGGGAAGTGCATCGGCACGTCCTTCATGGAGTGCACGGCGATGTCGGCACGGCCGTCGAGCATCGCCTCCTCCAGCTCCTTCACGAACAGGCCCTTGCCGCCCACCTTGGCCAGCGGCGTATCGAGAATCTTGTCGCCGCGGGTGGCCATGGCCACCAGCTCCACCTCGAGCCCGGGATGGGCGGCCAGGAGGCGGTCGCGGACATGTTCGGCCTGCCACATGGCCAGTTGACTCTTGCGCGTGGCAATACGCAGCTTGGTGATGGCTTGCACGAGATTCTCCCTGTCCCGGTTCCCCTGCCGGCGTCCAGCATCGCCGACGCCCGTTGGTATTGGCATTTTCTAAACAGCATATAGGCTCTCATCATAAAGCACCCGGCAGGGCAGGAGAAATCGACGCCCCGGGCGGCCCCTCGCCACGCCGACGGACTCTGGTACACTGCCTGGCATGTCCAGCCAGCGCCGCCGTGGCGGCGCCGGGGCCCTGTGGCCCCGCTTCACCGCAACCCGTTACGCAGGATGCCCAGCCCGATGAGCGCAGATTCCACCACCGCCGGCACCAACCAGTCCTGGGGCGGCCGCTTCAACGAGCCCACCGACGCCTTCGTCGCCCGCTTCACCGCCTCGGTCGACTTCGACCAGCGCCTCGCCGTCCACGACATCCAGGGCTCCATCGCCCATGCCACCATGCTGGCCAGGGTCGGCGTGCTCACCGAGGCCGAGCGTGACGCCATCATCGACGGGCTGACCGAGATCCGCGACGAGATCGAGCGCGGCGAATTCCAGTGGTCCGTGGCGCTGGAAGACGTGCACATGAACATCGAGGCGCGGCTCACCGACAAGATCGGCATCACCGGCAAGAAGCTGCATACCGGCCGCTCGCGCAACGACCAGGTGGCCACCGATATCCGTCTCTTCCTGCGCGACGAGATCGACCGGGTGGCCGCCGAGCTGGGCCGCCTGCGCCGCGGCCTGATCGAGCTGGCCGACCGCGAGGCCGACACCATCATGCCCGGCTTCACCCACCTGCAGACGGCCCAGCCGGTCACCTTCGGCCACCACCTGCTGGCCTGGCACGAGATGCTGGCCCGAGACCACGAGCGCCTGCTCGACTGCCGCCGCCGGCTCAACGTGATGCCGCTGGGCGCCGCGGCCCTGGCCGGCACCACCTACCCCATCGACCGCCACGTCACCGCCGAGCTGCTGGGCTTCGCGCGTCCCGCCGAGAACAGCCTGGACGCGGTGAGCGATCGCGACTTCGCCATCGAGTTCACTAGCTTCGCCAGCATCCTGCTGATGCACCTGTCACGCATGAGCGAGGAGCTGGTGCTGTGGACCAGCGCCCAGTTCGACTTCATCGACCTGCCCGACCGCTTCTGCACCGGCTCCTCGATCATGCCGCAGAAGAAGAATCC
>NZ_JACUUD010000122.1 GCF_014859505.1 Halomonas sp. | reverse complement strand
CATTCGCCCGGCGGAGCCTGGCTCCTACAAAGTCAGGTCAGCTCTTCATCTTGAACTGGCGCAGGCGCACCCCGGTGATGGCGAGCCAGGCGAAGTAGGCCCCGGCGCCGGCCACCACCAGCGCCGCCAGCCAGGCGACCCGCGTCCAGACGTCCCAGCCCAGCCACGCCTGCCAGTCCGGCGAGACCGCCCACAGGCCGACGCCCATCACCGCGCAGCCGCCCAGCAGCTGCACCGCGTAGCGGCCCCAGCCGGGCTGGAACACCAGCACCCGCTCCTTGTGGAGCAGCCAGCCCAGCAGGCCGGCGTTCAGGAAGGCCGAGAGCGCCGTAGCGAGCGCCAGGCCGGCATGGGCCAGCGGCCAGATCAGGATCAGGTTGAAGACCATGTTGGCGACCATGGCGATGATGCCGATCTTCACCGGCGTGCTGGTGTTCTGGCGGGCGAAGAAGCCCGGCGCCAGCACCTTGATCAGCATGAAGGCCACCAGGCCGAAGGCATAGGCGCGCAGGCTCATGGCCGCCATGGCGATGTCGTGCTCGGTCATGGCGCCATAGTGGAACAGCGAGATCAGCAGCGGCTCGGCCAGTATCGCCAGCGCCAGCGCCGCCGGCAGCCCCAGCAGCAGCACGGCGCGGATCGCCCAGTCGAGCATCTCGCTGAAGTGCTGGCCGGACTGGGCAGCGTGGCGCTTGGAGAGCGCGGGCAGGATCACCGTGCCGATGGCGATGCCGAAGACTCCCAGCGGCAGTTCCACCAGGCGGTCGGAGTAGTAGAGCCAGGAGACGCTGCCCGGTGCCAGCAGCGAAGCGAGGATGGTGTCGAGCAGCAGGTTGATCTGGGAGACCGAGACGCCGAACAGCGCCGGCGCCATCAGCACCATGATCTGCTTCACCCCGGGGTGCACGAAGCTCGGCCAGGGCCTGGGCATCAGCCCCAGGCGCACCAGGAAGGGCACCTGGAAGGCGAGCTGGGCGACGCCGGCGATCAGCACCCCCCAGGCCAGCGCCATGGCGGGCTCGGTCATCAGCGGGGTGAGCAGCAGGGCGGCGCCGATCAGCGAAAGGTTGAGCAGCACCGGGGTGAAGGCCGGGATGGCGAAGCGGTTCCAGGTGTTGAGCACGCTGCCGGCAAACGCCGTCAGCGAGATCAGCAGCAGGTAGGGAAAGGTGAGCCGCAGCATGTCGGCGGTGAGCGCCAGCTTGGCGGGGTCGCGGCCGAAGCCGGGGGCAAACACCCACACCAGCCAGGGCGCGGCGACCATGAACAGCGCGGTGAGCAGCGCCAGCACCACGGTGAGGCTGCCGGCGGCGGCGTCGAGCAGTTCGCGCACCTCGCGCTTGCTGCCGCGGGTGGCGTACTCCGAGAGCACCGGCACGAAGGCCTGGTTGAAGGCCCCCTCGGCGAACAGCCGGCGCATGAAGTTGGGGATCTTGAAGGCGACGAAGAAGGCGTCGGCGCCGCTGCCGGCACCGAACAGGGTGGCCACCACCACGTCGCGCACCAGGCCCATCACCCGGGAGAGCATGGTCATCACGCTGACCACCAGCCCCGAGCGCATCAGCCCGCCGGCCTTGGGGGCCACCACCTTGTCGTGCTCATCCACCGGCGTGGGTGGCGACTGCTCGCGATCCGTCACGGTAGGGCTCCTCGGCGGGATCGGGGAAAGGCGGCCACAAAAAAACCGGCCGCAGCCGGTTTTTCACGAGACGCCTGCCGCTCGGGCCGCGCCTCGAGGGCATCTGACCGGCTTAGGCAGCCAGGGCCTTGATGCGCTTGTTCAGGCGGCTCTTCAGACGCGCGGCGCGCTTCTTGGAGAGCACGTCCTTGTCGGCGATGCGATCGATGATCGGCTGCGCCAGCTGAAACTCGGCCATGGCCTGAGCGTGGTCACCGCTGTTGATGGCCTTGATGACGCGCTTGACGTAGGTGCGCACCATGGAGCGCTGACCGGCTTTCAGTACACGACGGCCTTCGGACTGACGGGCGCGCTTGCGAGCTTGCTTGCTGTTTGCCACTGGGTGTCTCCTTGGAGATTCTTCGCCGCCCGTGTGATGACGGCATCGATAACGTATTGATCCGGCAGAAAAGTCCGAGACTTTCCGCCGGCTTGGCCATCTGGCCGACCGCTTGACATCAGCGATCGTTCACGGGCCGTGTCTGAGAGGATGGCGCATCCTATCACAGCCCGGGCCGTGCTTTCCATAGTCACGCGGCTACAACTAGTCACGCGGCTACAACACCACCAGGTTGTCGCGGTGGATCAGCTCCGGGGCCTCCATGAAGCCGAGGATCGCCTCGATCTGGTGGCTCGGCTTGCCGAGGAGGCGCGCCGCGTCATCGGCGCCGTAGTTGACCAGCCCCTTGGCCACACGCCCGCCCTGCTCGTCCACGCAGAGCACCATGTCGCCGCGGCGGAACTGCCCCGCTACCGCCTTGACCCCCACCGCCAGCAGGCTGGAACCGCTCTCGCGCAGCACCTTCACCGCCCCGGCGTCCAGGGTGAGCGTGCCGCTTACCTGAAGCTGACCCGCCAACCAGCGCTTGCGCGCCGCGATGGGCGCCTGGTCCGGGCGCAGCAGGGTGCCCAGCCGCTCACCGGCCATCAGCCGGGTGAGCACCTCGGGCTGGCGGCCGCCGGCGATGGCGGTGAAGGCGCCGGAGCGCGCCGCCAGGTGGGCCGCGCGAAGCTTGGTGGCCATGCCGCCGCGCCCCAGAGCGCCGCCGCCACCGGCCATGGAAGCCAACGCCGGGTCATCGGCACGCCCTTCGCTGATCAGCCGCGCCTCGGGATTGTGGCGCGGGTCGGCGTCGAACAACCCCTCCTGATCGGTGAGGATCACCAGGGCATCGGCCTCCAGCAGGTTGGCCACCAGGGCCCCCAGGGTGTCGTTGTCGCCGAAGCGGATCTCGTCGGTGACCACGGTGTCGTTCTCGTTGATCACCGGCACCACCCGCAGGTCGACCAGGGTGCGCAGCGCCGAACGGGCATTGAGGTAGCGCTTGCGGTTGGAGAGGTCGTCGTGGGTCAGCAGCACCTGGGCGGTGAGCAGGCCGTGGCGGGCGAAGTGGCCTTCGTAGCATTCGGTGAGGCCGTTCTGCCCCACCGCGGCAGCGGCCTGAAGCTCGTGCACCGCCGAGGGACGCACCTGCCAGCCGAGGCGCACCATGCCGGCGGCCACCGCGCCCGAGGAGACCAGCACCACCTCGATGCCGCGGCGGTGCAGCGCGGCGATCTGGTCGACCCAGCCGCCGATGGCGGCCTCGTCGAGGCCGCGACCGTCGTTGGTCAGCAGCGCGCTACCGATCTTCACCACCACCCGCCGGGCGGCCACCAGCGCCTCGCGGCCCGCCACCTGCTCGTTGCCTTCCATCAGCTTGTAACCCTCAGGGCGCGTATTCGACCTCGACGTCGTAGTCGTCGTCATCGAAATCGTCGTCATCCTCGTCGGCCTTCCGGCGCTTGCGGCCCAGGCGCGCCTCGGTGCGGGCGACCGCCTCGTCTTCCATGCGCTGGCGCATCTCGCGGGCTCGCTCGGCGGCCTCCTCATCCTCGTTCTCCAGCTGGCGCTGCTCGGTGAGCCAGCGGTAGGCGGCCTGCACCAGGGCATCGGTGCCGTCGGCGGAGATGGCCGAGATGCGGAACACCGGCCCCTCCCAGCCCAGGCGGCGGACGATATCGGCGGCACGCTCCTCGCGATCCTCGGCGGGCAGCAGGTCGAACTTGTTGAGCACCAGCCAGCGCGGCAGTTCGGCCAGCGTCGGGGAGAACTCGCCCAGTTCGTGGGTGATCGCCTGCGCCACCTCCACCGGGTCGGACTCGTCGAAGGGCGCCACGTCCACCACGTGGAACAGCAGCCGGGTACGGGTCAGGTGCTTGAGGAAGCGCAGCCCCAGGCCGGCGCCCTCCGAGGCTCCCTCGATCAGCCCCGGCACGTCGGCCATCACGAAGTGCTCGTGCATGCCGAGCTTCACCACGCCCAGGTTGGGCACCAGGGTGGTGAAGGGGTAGTTGGCCACCTTGGGCTTGGCGGCGGAGACGGCGCGGATCAGCGTCGACTTGCCGGCGTTGGGCATGCCCAGCAGGCCCACGTCGGCCATCACCTTCATCTCCAGGCGCAGGTTGCGGCGCTCTCCCTCGGTGCCCGGGGTGGTCCGCCGCGGCGCCCGGTTGGTGGAGGACTTGAAGTGGATGTTGCCCAGCCCCCGGCGACCACCCTGGGCCACCATCACCACCTGCCCGATCTCGGTGACATCGGCGATCACTTCGAGGGTCTCCTCGTCGATCACCGTGGTGCCCACCGGCACCTTGACGTGCAGATCCTCGCCGGCGCGGCCACTCATCTGCCGGCCCATGCCACCCTGGCCGTTCTGAGCCTTGTAGAAGCGCTGGAACCTGAAGTCGATCAGGGTGTTGAGGGCATCGTCACCGATCAGGTAGACGGTGCCGCCGTGGCCGCCATCGCCGCCATCCGGACCACCCTTGGGCACATACTTCTCGCGCCGGAAGCTGAGGCAGCCATTGCCCCCCTTGCCGGCTTCCACGATGATCGAGGCTTCGTCGACGAACTGCATCTGTCATTCTCCTGACGGCGACTGCCGTCCCACCCACCTGGGTATATACAAGAAGGCCCCGCCTGGGCGGGGCCTTCTCGCTGCAAGCCTCAGGCGTCTCAGGCAGAGACGACGCTGACGAACTTGCGGCTTTTCGGACCCTTGGTCTCGAACTTGATCACACCGTCGTTCAGGGCGAACAGGGTGTGGTCGCGACCCAGGCCAACGCCGGTACCGGCGTGGAACTTGGTGCCGCGCTGACGCACGATGATGTTGCCGGCGGTAACGGCCTGGCCACCGAACAGCTTCACGCCAAGGCGCTTGGATTCGGAATCGCGACCGTTACGCGTGGAACCGGCTGCTTTCTTATGTGCCATGGAAAAATCCTCCGTTCAGGGGATGGGCCGCTTACGCGGAGATCCCGGTGATCTTGACTTCAGTGAACCACTGGCGGTGGCCCTGACGCTTCATGTGGTGCTTGCGGCGGCGGAACTTGATGATGGTGATCTTGTCCCGGCGGCCGTGGGAAACGATCTCGGCAGAGACCTTGGCACCCTCGACCAGCGGCGCGCCGACCTGAACATTGTCGTCGTTGCCAACCAGCAGCACTTCGTCGAAGTCGATGGACTCGCCGGTCGGGACTTCGATCTTCTCGAGCTTGAGGGTCTGGCCTTCCTGAACGCGGTACTGCTTGCCACCGCTCTTGATAACTGCGTACATGCTTTTCTCTCCAGGACTCATCGGGGTTGGCTCTTGATCGGCCTGCGGCGAGTGGCGCCTCTTCTGGCACCATCTGACAGGGAGCGGGATGAGTGGGGCGCGCATTATAACCGTGCGCCGAGGGCGGCACAACCCGCGCAGCCCCCGCAGGTCTTGCCTACCGGGGCGGCCAGGAGCGGCTCGCCTTGACGCCCATGAGGGCGGCCCATAGCATGACCGGCAACTCAAGGCCAGAGGGGGCCGCCCCGCCCCGGCCCCCATCAATTCCGTCGAAGCCGCCTCCATGACTGCCAACGTCACCCCATCCGCCGCTGCCCCCTCGCCGATCCACGCCGTCGTGGCCGAGGATTTCGCGGCCGTCAACCGGACCATCATGGATCAGCTCGCCTCGCGGATTCCGCTGGTGGAGACCATCGGCCAGTACATCATCGCCAGCGGCGGCAAGCGCCTGCGTCCACTGCTGGTGCTATTGGCGGCCCGCGCGCTGGGCTACCAGGGCGAGCGCCACGTGACCCTGGCCACCCTGATCGAGTTCATGCACACCTCTACCCTGCTGCACGATGACGTGGTGGACGAATCCCACATGCGCCGCGGCAAGGCCACCGCCAACGACGCCTGGGGCAACGCCCCCTCGGTGCTGGTCGGCGACTTCCTCTATTCGCGCTCCTTTCAGATGATGGTAAGCGTCGGCTCCATGCGGATCATGGAGGTGCTCTCCGGCGCCACCTGCGTGATCGCCGAGGGGGAGGTGCAGCAGCTCACCAATGTGGGCAACCCGGACATCGACGAGGCGGCCTACTTCGAGACCATTCAGGGCAAGACCGCGATGCTCTTCGAGGCGGCCAGCCACAGCGGCGCCATTCTCGCCGAGGCCACCCCGGAACAGGAGGCCGCCCTGCAGCACTACGGGCGCTATCTGGGCCTGGCCTTCCAGCTGATCGACGACCTGCTCGACTACCAGGGCGACGCCGAGGCAATGGGCAAGAACGTCGGCGACGACCTGGCCGAGGGCAAGCCCACCCTGCCGCTGATCCAGGCCATGGCCACCGGCACCCCGGAGCAGGCCGCGGTGATCCGCCGCGCGATCCGCCAGGGCGGCCTGGATCACCTCGACGAGGTGCTGGCCATCGTCAACGCCACCGGCGCGCTGGACTACACCCGCTCCCGGGCCGAGGAGATGGCCGACAGGGCCCTCGCGCAGCTCGACCACCTGCCCCCCTCCCCCTACCGCGACAGCATGGCCGACCTGGCCCGCCTGGCGGTGGAACGCGAGTCGTGAGCCTGCCCGTTGACAGGGGCTTGCAAAGCACCGCGCTGCGGGTATAATTCGACCCCGTTGAGGCATCAGCCCAACGCGTCGGAGTATAGCTCAGCTTGGTAGAGCGCTGCCTTCGGGAGGCAGAGGTCGCAGGTTCGAATCCTGCTACTCCGACCAGGAATTCAAGGCCTTGCGGTTATCCGCAAGGCCTTTTTCGTATGCCCGGGCGTCACAGGCCAGGCGAGCGCTGCCTCCCGAAGGCAGCGCTCGCCGGTTCGTCAGGTCACGGTGATGACGGTACAGCCGGCGATATGGCTGATCTTGTGGGAGACGCTGCCGAAGACCATGCCGCGCATGTCGCTGACCCCGCGACTGCCCATGACGATGGCGTCGGCGCCGAGGCTCTCGGCCTCCTTGTTGATCAGATCGGCCGGACGCCCCTGCCGGGTCACCTCCTCGACCTCGATGCCGTCGAGGTTGACCGCGGAGCGCGCCTTCTCGATGACCTTGTGGGCCTCCTGCTTCATGCCTTCGGCGAGCTTCTCGCGCTCCACCTCGGAGAAGGGCTCGGCGGTGCCGCCGGTGAACAGGCCGATGTTGTCGGGGGGAAACTCGGCCACGGTCATCAGGTGCAGCGTCGCGGAGGAGGCGCGGGCCAGTAGCGCGGCGACGCTCAACGCCTTCTCGGCATGGGCGGAGCCGTCGACGGGAACCAGGATGGTCTTGAACATGGGGATTGTCCTTCTTGTCGGATGGGGAAGCGAGACACTCGGTGCCCCTCTTTTTCCAGCCTAGACGCTCGCCGCCGAACGGCCATGTCCTGGATCAAGCCGCCCAGCCGAAACCCAGGATCGGCATGGCCAGGGTGAACACCACCAGGGTGATGACCACCAGCGCCGCAACACTGATCAGGGCACCGGCCCGCACCATCTCGGCCACGCTGAGCTTGCCGCTGGCGAACACCACGGCGTTGGGCGGGGTGGCCACCGGCAGCATGAAGGCGCAGCTGGCCGCCATGGCCACCGGCACCGAGAGCAGCAGCGG
>NZ_JACUUD010000121.1 GCF_014859505.1 Halomonas sp. | reverse complement strand
ACCCTGGAGTTCGTCGAGGGCAGCGACCCGGTGCTGGCCCTGGATGACGTGCGCCAGCAGGTGGACAGCTTCACCAACCTGCCGGCGGACGCCGAGACGCCGGAAGTCTCCCGGCTGGCCCGCTACGAACCGGTGGCCCGGCTGCTGGTGCATGGCGACCTGGCCCCCCATGAGCTGCGCCAGCTGGCCCAGCGCTTCGAGGACGAGCTGCTGTTCGCTGGCATCGACCGGGTCGAGATCACCGGACTGCCGGCCCAGCAGATCACCATCGAGGTGCCGGCGGAACGGCTGCAGGGCCTGGGGCTCTCCCTTGGCGATATTGCCGCCCGGGTGGAGGGCATGTCCCGGGACCTGCCGGCGGGGCTGCTGGGCCAGCGCGACAGCGCCCGGGAGCTGCGCTCGCTGCAGCAGCGCCGCGACGCCCTGGGCTTCGAGGATCTGCCGATTCTCAGCGGCGACCGGGTGCAACTGCGCCTGGGGGACATCGCCACCGTTCGCCAGGAGCCAAGGGAGGGGCAGGTGGAGCTCGCCCATGGCGGACGCCCGGCGGCGGAGCTGGTGCTGCAGCGCGCCGAGACGGGCAACTCCCTGGCCGCCGCCCGGGTGCTGGAGGCGTGGCTCGAGGAAACGCGCCCGACCCTGCCGGAGAGCGTCGAGCTCGAGGTCTATGACGAGTCCTGGCAGCTGATCGACGACCGCATCTCGCTGCTGCTGGTCAACGGCGCCAGCGGCCTGCTGCTGGTGGTGATCCTGCTCTACTTCTTCCTGCCGGCCCGGGTGGCGCTGTGGGTAGCGATCGGCATTCCCACCGCCTTCATGGCGGCGCTGGGGGTCTTCTGGGGCATCGGCGGCTCCATCAACATGATGTCGCTGTTCGCGCTGATCATGGCGCTTGGGGTGATCGTCGACGACGCCATCGTGGTGGGCGAGGACGCCGACGCCCACCACCGCCTGGGCGAGGCGCCGAGACACGCCTCGGCGGGGGCGGCGCGACGCATGCTGTGGCCGGTGGTGGCCTCCTCGCTGACCACGGTGGCGGCCTTCATGCCGCTGCTGATGGTGGGCGGGGTGATCGGCAATATCCTCGGTGATATCCCGGTGATCATGATCTGCGTGCTGATCGCCTCGCTGCTGGAGTGCTTCGTGGTGCTGCCGGCCCACCTGCGCAACGCCTTCGTGCCGGGCAAGCCACCGGCGCGACCGCCCCGCGGCATCGCCCGGCTGCGCGAGGGCTTCGAATATCGCTTCGAGGCCTTTCGCGAGGGGCCCTTCCGGCGCTTCTCGGCGCTGACCCTGCGCCATCGCGGCGCCACGGTGGCCGGCGCCCTGGCGGTCACCCTGGTCACCGCGGGGCTGCTGGCCGGCGGACGCCTCGGTTTCAACTTCTTCCCGGCCCCGGAGTCCAGCGTGGTCTATGCCAACGCCAGCTTCGTGGCCGGCACCGATCGGGCCCGGGTGGCGGAGTTCGTCGACCATCTCCAGGCGACCCTGGAGGAGACCGACAGCGCCCTGGGCGGTGACCTGGTGAGGCTGGCGGTGTCGCGCTACGGCACCACTCAGGAGGGTGGCTCTCCCGGGCGCAGCGCCGACGAGGTGGGCTCGCTGATGATCGAGCTGATCTCGCCGGATCACCGCGAGGTCCGCAACGCCGCCTTCATCCGCGCCTGGCGCGAGCGCATCCGCGAACCCGCAGGCCTCGATTCGCTGAACATCAATGAGCGCGCCGCCGGCCCGCCGGGGCGCGATGTCAACGTGCGCCTGACCGGCGAGGATGCCCTCGCGCTGCGCCTGGCCGCCGATACCCTGTCCCAGGCCATGGCGGGGCTCTCCGGGGTGATCGACACCGAGGACGACATGCCCTGGGGCCGCGAGCAGCTGGTCTACCGGGTCAACGCCTTCGGCGAGGCGCTGGGCCTGACCACCGCCGAGCTGGGCCGCCAGTTGCGCACCGCCTTCGACGGCAGGGTCGTGCAGATCCACCAGTCGGGCGCCGACGAGGTCGAGGTGCGGGTACAGCTGCCCCGCGAACAGCGCGAACGGCTCGCCACTCTCTCCGGGCTGGCGGTGAGCCTGCCGGACGGTCGCCAGGTGCCGCTTTCCCAGGTGATGGAGCTCGACCACCGCCAGGGCTTCGAGGCGCTGCGCCACGCCGATGGCCAGCTGGCGGTGGAGGTGAGCGCCGAGCTCGATACCTCCGTGACCTCGGCGGAGCAGGTGCTGGAGAGCCTCTCGGCGGAGCTCCTGCCGGCCCTGGCCCGGGACCACCACCTGCACTACAGCTTCGAGGGGCGCGCCGCCGACCAGCGCGAGACCCTGGCCGACATGCGCATGGGGCTGCTGGTGGGGGTCGGGCTGATGTACGGGGTGCTGACCTGGGTGTTCGCCTCCTGGAGCCTGCCGCTGATCGTCATGGCGATCATCCCCTTCTCGCTGGTGGGGGCGCTGCTGGGCCACTGGGCGCTGGGCATCGACCTGACCGTCCTCTCGCTGTTCGGTCTGTTCGGGCTCTCCGGCATCGTCGTCAACAATGCCATCATCCTGGTCAGCTTCTATCGTGAGCAGCGCGATCGGGGGCTTGCCATCGACGAGGCACTCAACGAGGCGGTGGTGCAGCGGGTGAGGGCGGTGCTGCTCACCTCGCTGACCACCATCGGCGGGCTTCTCCCGCTGCTCTTCGAGACCTCGCTGCAGGCGCAGTTCCTGATTCCCATGGCGACCTCCATCGCCTTCGGCCTGGGCGGCTCGACGTTTCTGGTGCTGCTGGTCACCCCGGCGCTGCTCTCCTGGCTGGAGCACGGCCGCGAGCGGCTGGCCCGGCGCCGGCCCGTGGCATCGGCGGACGCGGAGGGCTAGGCTGGAACGGCATCGGGAGTGACTGAACCGCGCAGGGGAGGCATGAGATGGACGTTCGTGACTATCGCGCCCATGACGGGCTGGGGCTGGCGGCGTTGATTCGTTCGGGCGAGGTGAGCCGGGATGAGGTGTTCGCCGCCGCCTGCGCGGCCATCGAGGCCGACAATCCGACGCTGGGGGCGGTGGTGCGCACCCGCTTCGAGCAGGCCCGCGAGGAGGGGCGAGGCGTCGATCCGGCGGCGCCCTTCGCCGGGGTGCCGACCCTCACCAAGGACCTGCTGATGGCCATCGGCGGCGAGCCGCTGGCCTTCGGCAGCGCCGCCATGGCCGAGTGGCGTGCCCCCGAGGACTCGAGCCTGGTGACCCGACTGCGCCAGGCCGGCCTCTCGATCCTCGGCCAGACCGCCACCCCGGAGCTGGGGCTGATGGGCATCACCGAGCCCCGGGCCTTTCCCCACCCGGTCAACCCCTGGGCGCCCGAGCACTCGCCCGGCGGCTCCAGCGGCGGGTCGGCCGCCGCGGTGGCCGGCGGCCTGGTGCCCCTGGCGCTGGCCGGTGACGGCGGTGGCTCGATCCGCATCCCGGCCAGCCACTGCGGACTGTTCGGGCTCAAGCCCTCCCGCGGGCGGGTGCCGCTGGGCCCCATGTTCGGCGAGGTGTGGCAGGGGGCGGTGGTGGAGCACGCCTTGACCCGCAGCGTGCGCGACAGCGCCGCCCTGCTCGATGCCATCAACGGCATGGACGAGGGCAGCCCCTGGCCGCTGCCCCGGGAAACAGGCTTCCTCGACGCTCTCACGCGGCCGCCCGAGGCGCTGCGGGTGGCGGTGTCGCTGGGGGAGCCCCTGGGCGCACCGCTGGGCACTCGCCTCGACCCGGAGGTTCGCCTGGCGGTGGAGCAGGCCGCCTGTCGCCTCGAGGGGCTGGGCCACCACCTGGAGTGGGCCGACCCGCCGGTGGACGGCGGGGCGCTCGCCGACAGCTACCTCACCCTCTACCTGGGCCACCTGGCGGCGGATCTCGCCTGGGTGAGCGAGCAGACCGACGTGCCGGTGTCACGGCTGGATATCGAGCCGGCCACCCGGGCCATCGGCCGCCTGGGACGCTGCCTGCCGGCCCGTGACTATGAGGCCGCCAAGCGCTTCTGGAACCGCGCGGCCCGCGACATGGCCGCCTTCCATCGACGCTTCGATGTGCTGCTGATGCCGGTGGCCGCCACCCCGGCCCCGCGCCGTGGCGAGCTCTATCCGTCGGCGGCTCGGGAGCGGCTGATGTCACTGCTGGCGATTCCCGGCATCTCTCGACTGGCGCTAAAGGCAGGCATGCTCAAGCGCCTGGCCGCCGACTCGCTGCGCATGACCCCCTACACCCAGCTGGCCAACCTCACCGGCCAGCCGGCCATGTCGCTGCCGCTGCATGTCACCCCCGAGGGGCTGCCGGTGGGCGTGCAGGTGCTCGGCCCCATGGGGGACGAGCACCGCCTGCTGGCGCTGGCCGCCCAGCTGGAGGCCGAGGTCGACTGGGGCCACCATCTGCCGCGGCCGCCAGGCCGTTAAGTTCAGGTAGAATGTTCGGCGACTTCGCCGACGTGTGCCCCATGCCCAAGCCCCCCGATACCTCGCCGCCCCCTGTTTCTCCTCTGTCCGCCGCGGGCGACCGCCACTTCGACGGCCTGGCCGAGAAGTTCGCCGCGAGCCTCTACGGCGGGCCGCGCGGCGAGCTGCGCCTGGCGCTGCTCGACCGCCTGCTGCCGGAGCTGCTCGCGCTGCATGGCCAGCCGGTGCTCGACGTGGGCGGCGGCCTTGGCCAGCTGGCGGGCTGGTTCGCCGCCCGTGGCCACGCCGTGACTCTGGTCGAGCCCTCTGGTGAGATGCTGGCGCGCGCCAGGGAGTCCCTGTCGGGCAGGCCTGTGACCTTCGTCCAGGCGCCGCTGCAGTCGCTGCCCGAGGTGGCCCCCGGCCCCTGGCCGCTGATCGCCTGCCACGCGGTGCTGGAGTGGCTGGCCGACCCCCGCGCCGCCCTGGCGACCCTGGCCGACCGGCTGGCGCCGGGCGGGCAGCTCTCGCTGATGGTCTTCAACCGTGATGCGCTGCGCTTCTCCAACGTGGTCAAGGGCAACCTGGAGAAGGCCCTGGCCGACCGCCTGGCGGGCAAGGGGCTGCGTCGGCGGCTGACGCCGATCTCGCCGCTGACCCATGCCCAGATCATCGCCTGGAGCGCCGAGCTGGGCCTGGAGGTCCGCGCCGTGGCGGGGGTGCGTGTCTTCCACGACTACCTGCGCCGGCCCCCCACGAGCGACGCCGACCGCGAGGCGCTGCTGGCACTCGAGTGGCGCTACTGCCGGGTCGAGCCCCACTGGCGTCTGGGGCGCTACCTGCTCTACACCCTGGTGCGCCCCGATACCCCACACCCGCCGGCAGAGGAGCCCGGTTCATGAACGTCGAGACCCACCGCTCCGGGACCAGCCGGGCAGAGACTCCGGCCTGCCAGCTACTGGCGCGCCAGGCCGACGACTACCGCGGCTGGTGGTGGGTGGCGCCGCCCCGGGATCCCTGGCTGGAAGGGGGGCAGGGCGCGGCGATCAGCGCCGACCTTTCCGTGCGCGCCGCCTGGCAGGCCGCCGGGCGGCCTGCCGCCTCGCCCTTCGAGATACCGCCTGGGGTTGGCGAAGGCACGCCGCCCGGGGCGGTGCTGTTCTGGCCCAAGAGCCACGCCCTGGGCGAGTGGTGGCTGCTGTGGCTCTGCGCCACCCTGCCCGAGGGCACGCCGCTGCAGCTGGTGGGGGAGAACCAGGGCGGCATCAAGCGGGTGCTCAAGGTGCTGGCGGCGCTGGGGCTTGGCTGTCGCAAGCGCGACAGCGCCCGGCGCTGCTCGCTGTTCGAGACGCGGCTTGGCCGGGTGGCGATCGCCCCGGACGCTGCCTGGACCCGCTTCGAGGTCGAGCTTGGGGAGGAGAGGCTGACGCTTGCCAGCCACCCCGGGGTGTTCGGCCACGGCAAGCTGGACGACGGCACCCGGCTGCTGCTGGAGACGCTGTCCAATATGTCTGGCGATGTCCTGGGCGATGTTCTGGGCGATGTTTTAGATATGGGCTGCGGTGACGGTATCCTGGCCGCCTGGCTGGCGCGCCGCGGGGCGGCGGTCACGGCGGTGGACGTCAACGCCTTCGCGGTAGAGGCGACCCGGCGCAGCCTGGCGGCCAATGGCCTGGCCGGCGAGGCCCTGTCGGGAGAGGTACTGGAAAGCGACGTCTATTCGGCGCTGGCGGGGCGTACCTTCGACGCCATCGTCAGCAACCCGCCCTTCCACCAGGAGCGCGCCATCGACTACGGCCCCGCGGCGCGGTTGATTCTCGAGGCGCCGGCGCACCTGAAGCCCGGCGGCCAGCTGCTGCTGGTGGCCAACGCCTTCCTGCCCTATCCGGATCGGCTCGAACGCGCCTTCGGCGGCTTCGAGATCCTCGCCGACGACCGCCGCTTCCGGGTCTACCGGGCTATTTCCCCGGATCGCGATAGGCGATCTCGGTGATCACGTAGGTGGTCTCCCCGCCGGGGGCAGCCACCGTCACCTCCTCGTCCAGGGGCTTGCCGAGCAGCGCCCTGGCCAGGGGCGAGTCGACGCTGATCCAGCGCTTCGCCGGGTCGATCTCGTCGTGGCCGACGATGCGTATCGCCATCTCCTCGCCGTCGTCATCCTCCAGGGTCACGAAAGCGCCGAAATAGACCTTGCCGGTGTCCGCCGGCAGGCGGTCCACCACCGTGAGCTCGTCGAGCCGCCTGGTCAGGTAGCGAATCCGAGCGATCACCCGGTTGAGTTCCTTCTTGTTGTAGGTGTAGTCCGCGTTCTCCGAGCGGTCGCCCAGAGCGGCCGCCTCGCCCACCTTGGCGGACAGGGCGGGGCGCTTGACCCGGGAGAGGTGGTCAAGGATGCCGCGCAGCCGCTCGGCGCCCTCGGCGGTGATCAGGTGGCTCTTGGGTTCCTGGCGCGGGTCCTTGGCGGGGTCGCGCCAGCGGGTCATGTTGCGGCCTTTCATGCAGCACCTCGGTGGCGTGGCTCTGGCGGCGAACATACGCCAAGCGGGCGACAGGGCCAAGTGCCGTCGCGGACATCGACTGCTGGCCACTGCCCACGCCTGGAAGATCCGGTCACCCCCAGGTTGGCATTCCCGTCCCCGGTCACGATAATGAGTGCTTTGCCCAAGCGGAGACCGCCATGAGTGACTCGCCAGAGGTCCCGGACCTGGCCGCGGCGGCGCCCTTCACCGCCGCCGATGTGGAGCTGCTGGAGCGGCGCTGTCTGCATCAGGGCTTCTTTCGCCTGGAGGCGTTGCAGCTGCGCCACCGCCTCTTCGAGGGCGGCTGGAGCGGCACCATGACTCGCGAGGTGCACCGCCGCCACGACGCAGTAGGCGTGCTGCTCTACGACGTGGAACGCGATGCCGTGGTGCTGGTGGAGCAGTTCCGCGCCGGTGCCCTGGACGACCCCGTCTCGCCCTGGAAGCTCGAGGTGGTGGCCGGTCTGGTGGAGCGGGGCGAGTTGCCCGCCGAGGTGGCCCGCCGCGAAGCCATGGAGGAGGCCGGCGCATCCGTGGGCGAACTGATCGAGCTGCATGCCTACTACCCGAGCCCCGGCGCCTGTGACGAGCGGGTCACCCTGTTCTGCGGCCTGGTGGACAGTGAGGGCCTGGGCGGCGTGCACGGCCTCGACGAGGAGCACGAGGACATTCGCGTGCATGTGCTACCGTTTGTCAGGGCCTGGGAACTCCTGCAGGCCGGACGACTCGACAATGCCATGTGCCTGATCGCCCTCCACTGGCTGGCGGCCGAGCGGGCCTCACTGCGAGCGAGGAGATAGTTCGTGA
>NZ_JACUUD010000120.1 GCF_014859505.1 Halomonas sp. | reverse complement strand
GGTACAGCGTCGACGGTGAACCCTTCTGGGGTCAGGACCGCCTCGAACTGGTCGAGGAGGCCCTGACCCGCTGATCCCTGGGCTCAGCGGGCCGCCGTCAGCTCGCCCTGGCGAGCCCGCAGCTGGTTGATCACCCCGCCCAGGGCGATCAGCTCCCGCTGCCGCCGGGTCAGGCCGTGGTGCAGGCGGAAGTGGCCCTTGCCCACCACCTCGGCGGCAAGCGTGGGCCCGGCGGCCAATTGGGCGTGCAGGTCACGGATCACCAGGCTGTCGCCACGCTCCAGCCGCTTGGCATCCCGCGGTGACACGAAAGTGAGCGGCAGCGCGCCGAAGCAGATCAGGTTCTGCCAGTGGATGCGCGCGAAGCTTCTGGCCACCACTACCTGCAGCCCCAGGTAGCGCGGCACCAGGGCGGCGTTCTCGCGGCTGGAGCCCTGGCCGTAGTTGTGGCCGCCGACGATGGCGTGGCCGCCCAGTTCGCGGGTCGCCTCGGCGCGCCGGGCATAGTCGGGGTCCACCGCCTCGAAGGTGAAGGGCGCCGAGGCGTAGACGCTGCTCCAGTAGGGCATCACCCGCTGACCCGCCGGCATGATGTCGTCGGTGGAGATGTTGTCGCCGGTGACCAGCAGCACCGGCACCTCGATGAGGTCGGGCAGCGGAGCGAGCTCCGGCAGCGCCGGGGTGTTGTCGGTCTTCTGCAGCGGCTTGAGGCGCGCCTCGGCCAGCGGCAGCGGCGGCGTGAACACATCACGGTTGACCACCATCCGCTCGGGTTCCTGAATGCGCGGATAGGCCATGTCGAGGGTCCGCGGGTCGGTGATCACCCCCGCCAGCGCCGAGGCGGCGGCGGTCTCCGGGCTGCACAGGAAGACGCTGTCCTCCCGCGTGCCGGAGCGGCCGGGGAAGTTGCGCGGCACGGTGCGCAGGCTGTTGAGGCCCGCCGCGGGCGCCTGGCCCATGCCGATGCAGCCGTTGCAGCCGGTCTGGTGAAGCCGCGCTCCGCTGGCCACGAGATCCCCCAGATATCCCTCGCGGATCAGGGTGGCCAGCACCTGGCGGGACGAGGGGTTGATGTCCAGCGAGACGCCCTCGGCCACGGTGCGCCCGCGCACCATCTCCGCCACCACCGCGAAGTCCCGGTAGCCCGGATTCCCCGAGGAGCCCACATAGGCCTGGTGCAGCGGCTCGCCGGCCACCTCGCGAACCGGCACCACCCTGTCGGGGCTGGAGGGCAGCGCGATCAGCGGCACGAGCCCCGAGAGGTCAAGGGTCTCCTCCCGGTCGTAGCGACAGCCCGGCTCGGCGGCCAGCGGCTTCCAGTCCGACTCGCGGCCGCGGGCGGCCAGGAAGCGGCGGGTTTCCTCGTCGCTGGGGAAGACCGTGGCGGTGGCGCCCATCTCGGTACCCATGTTGGCCAGCACGTGGCGGTCCATGGCGGAGAGGTGCTCGAGGCCCGGGCCGTGGTACTCGATGATGGTGTCCTTGCCGCCGGCCACGCCGTGGCGGCGCAGCAGCTCGAGCACCGCGTCCTTGGCCGAGACCCAGTCCGGCAGGCGGCCCTCCAGGCGGATGCCCCAGATCTCGGGCATGGTCAGGTAGAGCGGCTCGCCGGCCATGGCCATGGCCACCTCGATGCCCCCGGCGCCGATCGCCAGCATGCCCAGCGAGCCGGCGGAGGTAGTGTGACTGTCGCAGCCGACGATGGACTGGCCCGGCACGCCGAAGTGCTCCATGTGCACCGGGTGGCTGATGCCGTTGCCAGGGCCGGAGTACCAGACCCCGAAACGTTCACAGGCGCTCTTGAGGAACAGGTAGGTCTCGGCGTTGAGGTGGTCGGCCTGCACCAGTCCGTGGTCGATGTACTGCACGCTGGGCGCGGTGTGCACCCGGTCGAGGCCCATGGCCTCGAGCTCGAGCATCACCAGGGTGCCCAGGACATCCTGAAGCAGGGCCTGGTCGATGCGCAGGGCGATCTCGCTGCCCGGCGTCATCTTGCCCTCGACCAGATGATCGCGGATCAGCTGCCGGGCGAGGTTCTGGGGCGTGGATGAGGAAGTCATTGTTGTTGGTCTCAGGATCACGATCGTTGATGGGGCGTCGGCGTCATTGGGCCGGCATGGGATAGCGCCTATCCGCCTTGCCGGCCTTCACCACCTGGCCCGGGGTGTCGTGGCCTACCATCTCCGGCAGCATGGCCGAGGCGGCCAGCAGGGCGTCGAGGTCGACGCCGGTGGGCACGCCCATCTGCTCGAACATGTGCACCAGGTCCTCGGTGCAGACGTTACCGGTGGCGCCAGGGGCGTAGGGGCAGCCGCCGAGGCCGCCCAGGGAGGCATCGAAGCGAGTGATGCCCGCCTGCCAGGCGGCCAGGGCATTGGCCAGCCCCATGCCGCGGGTGTTGTGGAAGTGCAGCGTGAAGGGGGTGCCGGGGAAGCGCGCCTGCGCCGCCTCGCAGAGGCGTGTCACCTGGGCGGGGTTGGCCATGCCGGTGGTGTCGCAGAGGGTCACTCCCTCGACGCCGAGCTGGAGCAGCCTGCCCACCAGGTCGAGGACCCGCGCCTGGGGGACCTCGCCCTCGAAGGGGCAGCCGAAGCTGGTAGAGAGCGAGGCGTTGACGAACACCTCCGCGCCCTGCGGGTGGGCGCGGACCGCCGCGAGGAGCTCGGTGAACTGCGCCAGTGACTGTTCCGGCGTCATGCGCAGGTTTGCCAGGCCGTGGGAGTCGCTTGCCGACATCACCAGGTTGATCTCGTCGACGCCGCAGGCCAGGGCCCGCTCGGCGCCCTTGAGATTGGGCACCAGCACGGTGATCCCCACCCCCGGACGGCGCTGGATGCCGGCGACCACCTCGGCGGCGTCGCGCAGATTGGGGATCGCCTTCGGCGAGACAAAGGAGGTGGCCTCGATACGGGCCAGGCCGGTGGCGGAGAGCGCGTCGATCAGGCGGATCTTGTCCGCGGTGGGCACGAAGGTCGCCTCGATCTGGAAGCCATCGCGGGTCGCCACCTCGTTGATCTGCAGTTGGGTCATGATGGGTGTCCTCGGTCGGCCAGGGATCAGATGATGCCGGCGTCGCGCAACTTGGCGCGGGTATCTGCGTCGATGCCCAGCTCGTCGAGCACCTCCTCGGTGTGGGCGCCGAGCGCCGGGCCGCCTTGGCCCAGGCGGCCCGGCGTAGCGCTGAGCTTGGGCAGCACCCCCGGGACCTTCAGCGGCCGGCCATCCGGCCGGGTGAACGACTGGATCATCTCCCGCGCCAGGTAGTGGGGGTCACTGGCGATGTCGGCGGCGGTATAGGGGTAGCCGGCCGGCACTCGGGCCTCGTCCAGGGCGGCGAGGATCTCGTCACGCCCCAGGGTCCGCGTCCAGGCCTCGACGGCGGCGTCGATCTCCCCGGCGCGACGGGTCCTGCCATCGTTGTGAGCCAGCGCCGGGTCCTCGGCCAGCTCGGGGCGGCCGATCACCGCCATCAGACGCTTGAAGATGCTGTCGCCATTGCCGGCGATCAGCACGTAGTCGCCGTCTCGGGTGCGATAGGCATTGGATGGCGTGATGCCCGGCAGGGCGCTGCCGCTGGGTTCGCGGACCTGGCCGCTGGCGTCGTATTCGGGCAGCAGGCTCTCCATCATGGCGAAGACCGACTCGTAGAGGGCCACATCGATCTCCTGGCCAAGCCCGCTGCGATGTCGCTCCTGGAGCGCCAGCAGGGTGCCGATCACCGCATAGAGGGCGGAGAGGGAGTCGCCGATGCTGACCCCGACCCGCACCGAGGGCTCGCCGGGCTGGCCGGTCAGGTAGCGCAGGCCGCCCATGGCCTCGCCGATCACCCCGAAGCCCGGCTTGTCGCGGTAGGGGCCGGTCTGGCCGTAGCCGGAGACACGCACCATGATCAGCCTTGGATTGGCGGACGCCAGCGCCTCATAGCCCAGCCCCCAGCCCTCCAGGGTGCCAGGGCGGAAGTTCTCGATCAGCACGTCCGCTTCGGCGGCCAGCCGCCGGACCAGCGCCTGGCCTTCGGCCCTGCGCAGGTCCAGGGAGACCGAGCGCTTGTTGCGGGTCTGCACGTGCCACCACAGCGAGGTGCCGTCCTCGATCATTCTCCATTTGCGAAGGGGGTCGCCGGTGCCCGGCGGCTCGACCTTGATCACGTCGGCGCCGAACTCGCCCAGCAGCTTGGTGGCGAAGGGACCGGCGATCAACTGGCCCAGCTCGATCACCTTGAGCCCGGCCAGCGGCAGCTGGCGTGAGGTCGGGGAGGTCATGGAGGAACTCCTGAATAACGCGGTTTGTAGTCACCGAGAGTGGGCCACCTCAGGCTCCCCTAGCAATTCGGCAATCGGGAACCGAGGTTTCGCTGTACACGAAGCCATGGGCTACCATGGGACGGAATCGTCCCTTCCCTGGAGTCCAGAGGCCATGCGCCGCTTCGATTTCGTGACCCTCAAGCTGTTCGTTGCCATCGCCGAGGAGGGGCGGCTGACCGCCGCCGCGGAGCGCGAACACCTGGCACTGGCCGCCGTCAGCAAACGGGTCAGCGACCTGGAATCCATGATCGGCACCGAACTGCTCTACCGGCGCTCCCGCGGCGTCGAGCTCACCCCGGCCGGGCAGGCCTTCCTGCACCATGCCCGGCGCATCCTCGAGGATGTCGCCCGCCTCGAGGCGGAGCTCAGCGAGTACGGCGAGGGCGTGCGCGGCCATGTGCGCATCCACTCCAACACCTCGGCGATCATTGCCTTCCTGCCACAGGACCTGAGCGTCTTCTCCCGGGAATACCCGCAGATCAAGCTCGACCTACAGGAGCGCACCAGCGCCGAGGCCATCGCCGCCGTGCGCGACGGCGTGGCCGATGTCGGCATCTTCGCCGGCCATGTGGCCGCCGACGGCCTCGAAGTGCTGCCCTACCGCAGCGACCAGCTGGTGCTGGTGACCCCGGAGGATCATCCGCTCGCCGATCGCGATCGCCTGTTCCTCCACGAGGCCACCGAGCATGATTTCGTCGGCCTGCAGCAGGACGCGTCCCTGCAGTCGCTGCTCCACGACCAGGCCAATCAGGCGGGGCGCAGCCTGCGCATGCGCATCCAGGTGCGCAGCTTCGACGCCATCTGCCGCATGATCCACCACGGCATGGGGATCGGCGTGCTTCCCGAGCGAACCCTCTACCACGACCTGCGTGACCTGCGCCTGAGGCTGATACCGCTGGCCGACGACTGGGCACGTCGGGAGATCGTCATCGGCATGCGTCACTACGAGACCCTGCCGGTGGTGGCCCGCCACCTGGTCGATCACCTGCTCAACACGCGCGACGACCCTGCCTGATCCTCAGGCGCGGCTCTGCTCGCGCACCGGGCGGATCTGTGCCGCTCGGGCCGCCAGGATATGGGCGCGCATCACCGAGGCCGCCCACTCGCCGTCACCGGCCGTCAGGGCACGGATCAGCTCGCGATGGTGGAGCATGCTGCCCTCGAGCTCCTCGGCGGTGTAGTGGTGAAAGCTGCGCCGCGATACCGGCACCTGCACGATGGTCTCCAGCAGTCGCTGCAGCCTCGGACTGTCGGATGCGGCCACCAGCTCGGCGTGAAAACGGTTGTTGAGCATCGCGATCTCATCCACCGCCTCCTCGTCGTCATGGGCGCAGAGGGACTCCATCTGTTCCGCCAGGGCCTCCAGGGCCGCCAGGCGTTCAGGGGCGATCCGCGAAGCAGCCCGGCGCACGACCTGAGGCTCCAAGAGCACCCGCAGCTCGAACACCTCCTCCACGTCTCGCGAGGTCCAGGCCACGACCCGGGCTCCATGATGGGGAATCGCTTCCACCCAGCCGTCCGAGACCAGGCGACGCAATGCCTCACGGATCGGCGTGCGGCTCAGGGCCATCTCCTGGCCGATGATTGCCTCCCGCACGTAGCTGCCGGCCGGGTAGTGCCCATCGAGGATGCGGTGCTTGATAACCCCGTAGACGCGGTCCGCGGCAGTCGTGGCATTCTCCATGTGACCAGCCCCTCTCGACCAAAGTCGAATCCGTAGTTGTGTACGATTGTTTGCATATCGAGCCACTACAGGCCTACATTTGGCCCCATTCGACCCACATTGCATACAACTTTTCGCTCTGCGTCGCTCCGCCGTCACGGCAGCGCCTGACAATACCTAACAACAGAGGAAGCCTCGATGAGCCAGCGCGCCTACCGCATCGGCCAGATCGTACCCAGCTCCAACACCACCATGGAAACCGAGATCCCCGCCATGCTGCGTGCCCGAGAAGCCATCGCGCCGGAGCGCTTCACCTTCCACTCCAGCCGCATGCGCATGAAGAAGGTCACCAGGGAAGAACTCGCCGCCATGGATGTGGAGTCCGACCGCTGCGCACTTGAGCTCTCCGATGCCCATGTCGACGTGATGGGCTACGCCTGCCTGGTGGCGATCATGAGCCAGGGGCACGGCTACCACCGAGAGTCCCAGCGGCGTCTGCACCAGGTCAGCGTCGACAATGGCCACCCCACTCCGGTGGTCTCCAGCGCTGGCGCCCTGGCCGAGGGGCTTCAGGTGCTGGGCGCCAAACGGGTCTCGATCATCACCCCCTACATGCGTCCCCTCACCGACATGGTGGTGGACTACATCGAGTCCGAGGGCATCGCCGTGAAGCACAGCATCGCACTGGAGATCCCCGACAACCTGGAGGTTGGCGCCCGCGACCCCCTGGCCCTGATCGAAATCGTCAAGGACCTCGACATCCAGGGGGTGGACGCCGTGGTGCTCTCCGCCTGCGTACAGATGCCATCGCTGGCCGCTATCCAGGCGGTGGAGGATGCCATCGGCCTACCGGTGGTCTCCGCGGCCACCTGCACCACCTACCGCATGCTCATGGAGCTTGGCCTCACGCCCATCGTGCCGAACGCCGGCCGACTGCTCTCTGGGGAGTGGGCATGAGCCTCATTGCTGCCGACCTGGCCGAGGTGAAGGCCCTGACCTTCGACGTCTTCGGCACCGTGGTGAACTGGCGCAGCAGCGTGATACGCGAGGGCGAGGCCCTGGGTCAGGCCCGCGGCATCAGCGTCGACTGGGCTGCCTTCGCCGACGCCTGGCGCGGCGGCTATGCGCCGGCCATGAACCGGGTGCGCCAGGGCGAGCTGCCCTGGACGCGGCTCGACGACCTCCACCGCATGACCCTGGACCGCCTGATCGGCGAGTTCGGCATCGGCGAGGCTCTCACCGAGCAGGACCGCCAGCACCTCAACCGTGCCTGGCACCGCCTCGACGCCTGGCCGGACAGCGTGTCGGGGCTCCGGCGCCTCAAGTCCCGCTTCATCCTCGCCACCCTCTCCAACGGCAACGTTTCGCTGCTGGTCAACATGGCCAGGCATGCGGGACTGCCCTGGGACTGCGTGATCTCGGCGGAGTTGGCCGGGCACTACAAGCGCGACCCGGAGGTCTACCACAAGGCCTGCGAGCTGCTCGACCTCGCGCCACACCAGGTGATGATGGTGGCGGCCCACCAGGACGACCTTCAGGCGGCCCATCGCGAGGGGCTGCGTACCGCCTTCGTCAAGCGGCCACTGGAGCATGGGCCGGATGCCACCCCCGACCTCTCGGTGGATCTGGTCTTCGACCTGGTAGCCGATGACTTCCACGACCTGGCCGACCAGCTGCTCGACCCCTGACCCGGGAGCGCCGCATGAGACTCGACCCCACCTCGCTCAGGCTGTTCGTCCGGGTCGCCGAGACCGGC
>NZ_JACUUD010000119.1 GCF_014859505.1 Halomonas sp. | reverse complement strand
AGATCCCGGCGGCGCAGCGCCGGGTCGCTGCGCTCGTCGCCGAGCAGCTCGCGCAGCGCGGCCAGGGCAACGGGGGGCAGGTCACGGCCACGGGGCCTGCCACGGAAACGGCGCTTGGGGGTGACGGTCTCGACGGTCATGGAGTCGCTCTTTGTGGGAAAGGCCACGGCAGGCCGGCGTGGGGGTCGATACCCCGAAATGGCTGGCCGCGCCGCCTCTTGGTCTGAGCCGCCAGCCGCTTAAGGTACTCCTCAGGCGGCCACACTGCCGTGGGGGTCGATGACGAATTTCTTCGCAGCGCCCCCATCGAAGTCGGCGTAGCCCTGGGGAGCCTGATCGAGGGTAATCATCTGGACGTTGACCGCATCGGCGATCTTGACCTTGCCGAACAGGATCGCCTGCATCAGCGGGCGGTGGTACTTCATCACCGGACACTGGCCGGTGTGGAAGCTATGGGACTTGGCCCAGCCGAGGCCGAAGCGCATGCTCAGCGCGCCCTGCTTGGCGGCCGCGTCGGCGGCACCCGGATCTTCGGTCACGTAGAGGCCGGGGATGCCGATCTGGCCGCCTGCGCGGGTCAGCGACATGGCCGAGTTAAGCACGGTGGCCGGCGCCTCCTTGCCGTGGTTGCAGCCGCAGGCGTGGGCTTCGAACCCGACACAGTCGACGAAGGCATCGACCTCGCGCTCGCCGAGGATCACCTCGAACTTGTCGGCCATGTCGCCGTCCTGGGTCAGATCGATGGTCTCGCAGCCGAAGCTCCTCGCCTGGGCCAGGCGCTCCTCGATCATATCGCCCACGATCACGCAAGCCGCCCCCAGCAGTTGGGCGGAGACCGCCGCCGCCAGACCGACGGGACCGGCGCCGGCGATATAGACGGTGGAGCCCGGGCCGACGCCGGCGGTGACGCAGCCGTGGAAGCCGGTGGGGAAGATATCGGAGAGCAGGGTCAGGTCACGGATCTTCTCCATGGCCTGGTCGGCGTCCGGGAACTTCAGCAGGTTGAAGTCGGCGTAGGGCACCATGACGTACTCGGTCTGGCCGCCGACCCAGCCGCCCATGTCCACATAGCCGTAGGCCGCACCGGGACGCGCCGGGTTGACGTTGAGGCAGATGCCGGTCCTGCCTTCCTTGCAGTTGCGGCAGCGGCCGCAGGCGATATTGAAGGGCACCGAGACCAGGTCGCCCGGCTGGATGAATTCGACATCGCGGCCGCACTCGACCACCAGGCCGGTGATCTCATGACCCAGCACCAGGCCGGAGGGCGCGGTGGTACGGCCACGCACCATATGCTGGTCACTGCCGCAGATATTGGTGGTCACGACCTTCAGGATCACGCCGTGGTCGCATTTGCGATTACCCAACGCCAGTTCCGGATAGGGAATGGCTTCGACATCGACCTTACCTGGGCCTTTATAGACGACGCCGCGATTGACTGCACTCATGGCTGGCTCCTACGACTTGTTGTTGTACGCCCCGGGACATCGGGACAGGCATGGCGTCGGGTGCGCTGCGAAGGGGCGGCGCACCCTGACGCCATCGGCCCAGCCTAGGCCTTTCAGGCCCTCGCACTTGTCCCATAAAGGCATCCGCGTATCCCTGGGAGACATCACCCCCCGGGGGAGAGCCCTCGGACATCCGCGGGTCGCTTTCACGACACTCTCCACGGCCGGCGGACACAACAATGTCGGGGGCCGAGGCGTGCCCCACGCTCGACCCTCAAGCAAGGCACCAATAACAACCATTGAGGAACCCCCATGACACAAGACGACGACCCGATCCTGTCGCCTGGGCAGGACAATACCCAGGTGCTGGGCCTGGACTTTCATAATCCCGTGTTTCCCCTCTCCGCCCTGGCCATCCTGGCCTTTATCCTCTACGCCCTGATCTATCCCGATGCCGCCAACAGTCAGTTGGGCGCGGCCCACGGCTGGTCCATCGAGCACTTCGACTGGCTGTTCATGATCACCGGCAACCTCCTCGTGCTGCTGTGCCTGGCGCTGATCGTGCTACCGGTGGGACGGATACGCCTGGGCGGCGACCAGGCACGACCGGAGTACTCGACGGTCTCCTGGTTCGCCATGCTGTTTGCCGCCGGCATGGGTATCGGCCTGATGTTCTGGAGCGTGGCCGAGCCGGTGGCCTACTACACCGACTGGTACGGCACGCCCCTGAACGCCGCCGCCGGCACCCCGGAAGGGGCTCGTGCCGCCATGGGCGCCACCATGTACCACTGGGGCCTGCACCCCTGGGCGATCTACGGCGTGGTGGGCCTTTCCCTGGCCTTCTTCGCCTACAACCGCGGCCTGCCGCTGTCGCTGCGCTCGGCCTTCACCCCACTTCTGGGTGACCGGGCACGCGGCTGGCCCGGCCACCTGATCGACATCACCGCGGTCCTGGCGACCATCTTTGGCCTGGCCACCTCGCTGGGCTTCGGCGCCTCCCAGTCGGCGGGCGGCCTCAACTACCTGTTCGACATTCCCAACACCCTCGGCACCCAGCTGGCGATCATCGTCGGCGTCACGGTGGTGGCGCTGTTCTCGGTATGGCGGGGCATCGACGGCGGCGTGAAGCTGTTCTCCAACATCAATATGGTGATCGCCTTCGCGCTGCTGGCCTTCGTGGTGGTCACCGGCTCCACCCTGCTGTTCCTCAACGGCCTGTGGACCACGACCCTGGCCTATGCCAGCCATATCGTGCCACTTTCCAACTGGATCGGCCGTGACGACACCACCTGGTACCACGGCTGGACGGTGTTCTACTGGGCCTGGTGGATCTCCTGGTCACCCTTCGTCGGCATGTTCATCGCCCGGGTCTCGCGCGGGCGCACCGTCCGCGAGTTCCTCGCCGCCGTGCTGGTGGTGCCGACCCTGGTGACCATCGTCTGGATGAGCGCCTTCGGCGGCACCGCCCTCGCCCAGTCCTCGGCCGGTGTCGGCGAACTCGCCAATGGCATCAGTGACGTCTCCCTGGCCATGTTCCAGATGTTCGAGCACCTGCCGCTGGCCACCCTGACCTCCAGCCTGGCGATCCTGCTCGTGCTAATCTTCTTCGTCACCTCCTCAGACTCCGGCTCACTGGTTATCGACAGCATCACCGCCGGCGGCAAGACCGATGCCCCGCGCGGCCAGCGGGTCTTCTGGGCCACCCTGGAAGGCGTGATCGCCGGCATCCTGCTCTACGGCGGCGGCAGCGCCGCACTCGGCGCCCTGCAGGCCGGCGCCGTGGCCACCGGCCTGCCCTTCACCCTGGTCCTGCTGGTGATGGCCTTCAGCCTCGTCAAGGGGCTGCGCGAAGAGCAGCAGAGCCTGGTGCTGGCCGGCGTCCGCTGACTCCTCTGCTGTCCCACTCTGACCCCGGCTGCGGCCGGGGTTTTTTCTTTGCGAAAGCACATGATCACGCCGGCCAAATCGCAAAGCCCATTCCAATTCCATGACTCAGATCAATTTTTCATTGTTTCCATGGAGCAAACCGAGAACCCTGTCCCGATGCGACCTGCGGAGAGGCGGCGGCGACACCGGCGAGCACCGTGCGTCTAGGGCTCCCGCTGGTGCGACGGGGCATAGAGTAACAGAATTTACTTTATTAAGGCCGATTAGCAGCCTGACACTCTGCAAAATTTGCAATACATAGTTTTTTTATCCTAATTTTTGGCATGGGAATGGCGTTTGACCATCGTCAACGTCGAGGATAAACAGAGCAGGCCAATCACAACATCCGAGAGAGCCTGTCATGACATTCGAGCGCAAGGGAGCCCTTCTTCCCACCGTTACCGCCCTGTCGACTGCCATCATCCTGCTGGGGGCATCACTTTCCGCCAATGCCATCACCCTGCGCCTGGCCACCGACTCCGGCACCAAAGGGTCGCCGGCCGGGGATGCCCTCGAAAACTGGGCCCATTTGATCGAGGAGAAGTCCGACGGTGAGATCCAGGTCAATGTCTTCTTCCAGAACGAACTGGGCGGGCAGCAGGAGGTCTTCGACCTGCTGGTCACAGGCGATATTCATATGATGCTCAACTGGCCGATGACCTCCTACGATCGGCGTATCGGTGTCATCTACACCCCCTACATGACCCTCTCCTGGGACGAGGCCTTCGACGCGTACCGTCCTGGTGGCTGGGTCAATGAGCTGCTCGGCGACATCTACGCCGACATCGGCCTGAAGTTCTTCGGTCCCTGGCCGGAAGGCTTCAATGGCGTCGCCTCCCGCGGCAAGTATGCGCTGACCATGGAAGAGGCCAGCGATCTGGCAGTGCGCACCATGACGGTCTTCCCGGCTCCCCAGACCATGCAGGCCCTGGGCTACCAGACCGCGGCCATCGACTGGGGTGAGGTCTACACCGCGCTGCAGACCGGGGTGGTGGACGGCGAGGCCGGCAACGTCATCTATTGGCCCTACGAGTACTTCCGCGACATTCTAGATTACTACGTCCATACCAAGCACTTCTTCATGACCGGCATCCTGACCATGAACATGGACGCCTACGAGTCGCTTTCCGAGGCGCACCAGCAGGTGGTAACCGAAGCCGCCGAAGCGATCATGGATGAGCAGTTCGTGGCCGCCCAGGAGCAGGACAAATACTACATCGCCAAGGCCCAAGAGGACGGCATGCAGTACTTTGAGCTCTCCGATGAGCAGCTGAGCGAGTTCGCCCAGCGGGCCCGCGACGAGGTCTGGCCGCTGATGGCTCGCGAAATCGGCGAGGAGATCGTCGAGGTGATTCGCACCAACGCCTCGCCGCTATAAGGCTTGCGAGGATATTGACTGTTGATGCAAATCGGCCCGAATGGGGCCGATTTGCCGCTTCTTGGGGGCTGATGCATGAAGAACGGTGCCATAAAAGGTTTCTGGAGCGGCCTCGATCATGTGATCGGCGGGCTGCTTAATCTCATCGCTTTCGTGGCGAGCCTGCTGGTGGTTGGCTTGATGATGTTCCTGATCCTGTCGCGCTACGTGTTCGGCTGGTCGCTGGTTGGCACGCTCGAGCTGGTTATGCTTGCCGGCATGTGGCTCTACATGACCGGAGCACTGATCGCCAGCCGACGCCACGAGCATCTGGTGGTGGATTTCCTCGAGCTGCAGATTCGCGACTCGCGGACCCGCGCGCTGCACAAGACGCTGGTCTCGTGCATCGTGTCGGTGATCTGCGCCTGCTTCGTCTACTGGGCCTACAAGATGCTGGCCTGGGGCATGATACGCCCGCAACGCACACCGGAACTGGCCATCCCGTTATGGATTTCCCAGGCCTCGATCATGGTCGCCAGCGTCGGTTGCTTCTGCTACGCCGTGCGCGATGTGCTGAGCGGCATTCGCCAGTTCAACGCCACGCCGTGTGATGCGGCATTGGCACCGGGGGAGGAGCGCTGATGGAAGGCTTGTTCGCGATTCTGCTGCTGGTGGTGCTGATGGGAGTGGGCGTGCCCATCGCCTGGTCCTTTGCCGGGGTGCTCGCCTACCTGGCGTTCATCTACGACGCCAATTTCAATTCCCTGATGATGCAGGGCTTCCGGTCGGTGGATTCGGTGATCCTGATCGCCCTGCCGCTGTTCGTGCTGACCGGCTACCTGATGCAGAGCGGCGGCATCGCCACACGGTTGGTGGTGTTCATCGAGACCCTGGTGGGACGGCGACGCGGCGGCATGGGCGCCTCCCTGGTGCTGGCCTCGGGGATCTTCGGGGCGATCGCCGGTACCGCCACGGCAGCGGTGGCCTCCATCGGCACCATCATGGTAGGGCCCCTGGAGCAGCGCGGCTATCCCCGCGGTTATTCCTCGGCCTTGCTCGGCATCTCGTCGCTGCTAGGTATCCTGATCCCGCCCTCGATCACCATGATCCTGTTCGCCGTGGTGACCCGCCAATCAGTGGCCGCACTGTTCGCCGCCACCGTGGGGCCCGCCCTGCTGCTGATCCTCGGCCTGATCCTGGTCAACCGCTTCGCCTGTGGGCGGCTGTTCCAGGAGGTGGCGGGGCAGGACGGTGGCCTGGGCGGCAAGCCGGTCACCCGCACCCGGGCGGGTCTCAACGCCTTCCCGGCGCTGTGTCTACCGGTGATCATTCTCGGGGGCATCTACGGCGGTGTCTTCACGCCCACCGAAGCGGCGGCCGTGGCGGCCTTCGCCGCCATCGTCGTCGGCTTTCTGGTCTATCGCGACCAGACGCTGAAGAGCTTCTATCGAAGCGTGATCGCCGCCTCCGAGACCACCGGCTCGATCATCCTGATCCTGCTCTTCTCCTTCATGATCGGACGGATCCTGGCCGTCGAGCGGGTGCCCCAGGAACTCACCGAGCTGATCAGCCTAATGATCAGCGACCCGCTGCTGATCCTGATCGCGGTGAACGCCTTCCTG
This sequence comes from Halomonas sp., assembly GCF_014859505.1. Lineage (GTDB taxonomy): Bacteria > Pseudomonadota > Gammaproteobacteria > Pseudomonadales > Halomonadaceae > Halomonas. The sequence goes on along the minus strand of NZ_JACUUD010000119.1, from coordinate 1,395 downwards.
ATCCTGGCCGGAGCCATGCTCGACGACGTCTCGGTGACCGTAGTGATCGCGCCGCTGTTCCTGCCACTGATGGTGGAGACCGGGGTGCATCCAGTGCACTACGCCTCCATCGTCGCCTGTTCTGTGGTGATCGGCGCCAACAGTCCGCCGGTGGCGCCGATCCTCTACATGGCCTGCCGCATAGGCCGGGTCTCCATCCACAAGGCCTTCTCGCCGGCGCTGATGCTGATCGCCGTGGTGGGCATCCCGGTGATGCTGATCACCACCTTCGTACCGGAGCTGTCACTGTTCCTGCCGCGTCAGCTGGGCTTTATTCGCTGAGCCCTCGGCCTCCGTCGCGACGCATCACGACGGAGGCGCTCTTCACAACCTTTCCCGTTTCCACACATCACAGGCCGCCTTCTCGTCGTAGGGGAGAGCGGCCTTATCAGGGGGCACGCCATGCCTGGCACACACGCAAACGCGCAACCCCGGCCAAGGCCGGGGTTGCTCAGCAGGCCACGGCGAGAACAGCGAGCGGCTATCGCAGCACGCCCTCCTCGTTGAGCAGCTTGAGGATCGCCTCGGCGCCCTGCTCCGCCGAGACGCCCTCCAGCACCTGGCCGCTGCCACCCTCCGCCTTGGCGGCGGCGGCCTTGAAGCGATCCCGGGCCGAGGCCGCCTTGACGATCTTCAGGCGTTTGGGGCGCTTGCGGGCCGGCGCTAGCTGCCACTCGGCCAGCTCATGATCCGGCTCGGCGGCCACCGCGGTCGCCGCGAGCTCGCCTCGGCGAGCGGGGCCGAAGGCGCTCTGGCGAGCCGCCGGCGCCGCCGCATCCACGCAGACGATGGCCGGCAGGCGTACCTTGAGGCGGCGCCGCTGGCCCCGGGGCAGGGCCTGGAGCAGGGTCGCCACGCCATTCTCGATCGATTCCACCGCGGTCAAGCCATTGATCAGCGGCCAGCCCAGGCGCTCGGCCAGGGCATAGGGCAACAGCCCCGAGCCCTCGCCGCGTTCGGCCCGGGCCCCGGTGATCACCAGTTGCGGCGGCGCTGCGGCCAGGTGCTCGGCCAGGGCCGGGATGGCATCGCTGCCCTCGGCCTGCTCCAGCAGGGTCAGGGTGTCCAGCCCCATGCCAGCGCCTGCGGCCATGCCCAAGTAGCCGCGCAGCGCCGCTTCGCCCTCCTCGCTACGCAGACCGGCATGCAAGAGACTCACCCGGCTGCCGGGCAGCTGGCGCTCCAGACCCAGGGCCAGCTCCAGGCCCCGGGCATCCTGGTCGGCGCGCCGCGCGCGCCCGGTGAGGGGGTGGCGCCCCACCGAGACCAGTACCGCCACCTCGATTCCCTGCTGCTCAGGCTGCATCGCGCTGCCCTCCTCGCTGCTGTTCCACCATGGCCACCAAGGCGGCGAGG
>NZ_JACUUD010000020.1 GCF_014859505.1 Halomonas sp. | reverse complement strand
ACACCGCCCTTTCACGGCGGTAACAGGGGTTCGAACCCCCTATGGGACGCCACTCTTCCTGAAAAGGGCACTCCTCGCGGAGTGCCCTTTTTTCATTGCTCGACGCCAGCCGTCAGCGTTGAAGCCTCCCACCACGGCTTTGTGCACGACCCCTTTTTCAGGGTGAATTTCGCTTGACTTGTCCACTAGCCGGGGTTCCGTCCGGGTCTCTGTGCACAGCAGGTCTGCAATTGCCCGTGATCACAGGCATTTTCTTAAAATACATAAAAATCAGTAACTTAAGCGAGATCAAAAATTGATCAATCTAAGCCAAGCCCCCATTTCATGGCGATCTGACGGCTTTTTCGAGTGGTTGTGAACAGGTTTATCCACAGAATGTGTGGACAACGGTTTTAGACCGCGATAATGCTTCTAACATGAGGTTTGTCAACCTAAAAAGTAGCCATCTCATACTGGCGGGGAGGCCGGAGGAGGGCGGCGCCCAGACGCCGCCCGGGTGCTCAGCGGTGGCCCAGGGCGCGGAGTCGGCGCAGCAGCGAGGAGGTGTCCCAGCGCCCTCCCCCCATCACCTGGACGTCGGCGTAGAACTGATCCACCAGTGCTGTCACCGGCAGGCGTGCCTGCAGGCGCCGTGCCTGCTCCAGGCAGATACCGAGATCCTTGCGCATCCAGTCCACGGCGAAGCCGTGCTCGTACTCGTCCGCGATCATGGTGCCGTGGCGGTTCTCCATCTGCCAGGAGCCGGCCGCTCCCTTGGAGATCACGTCCACCACGCGCTGCTGGTCGAGGCCCGCCTGCTCGGCGAAGTGCAGCCCCTCGGCCAGGCCCTGGACCAGGCCGGCGATGCAGATCTGGTTGACCATCTTGGTCAGCTGGCCGCTGCCGGCGGGGCCCATCAGTGTCACCGCGCGGGCATAGTGGGCGAGTAACGCCTTGGCGTGGGCGAAGTCTGCCTCGCTGCCACCGCACATGACGGTCAGGGCGCCGTTTTCGGCGCCCTGCTGGCCACCGGAGACCGGGGCGTCCACAAAGCCGATGCCGCGCTCGCGACAGGCGGCGTCGAGTTCCAGGGCGAGATCCGCCGATGCCGTGGTGTGGTCCACCAGCAGGCTGCCCTCGGTCATGCCGTGCAGCGCACCGCCATCGCCGGTGGTGACCTGGCGCACATCGTCGTCGTTGCCCACGCAGAGCAGTACCAGTTCGGCGCCCTGGGCCGCCTCGCGCGGGGTAGGGTGGTGGCTCCCACCGTGCTCTGCGGCCCAGGCCTCGGCCTTGGCGGCAGTGCGGTTGTAGACGCGGACGGTAAGGCCGGCACGGGCCAGGTGGCCCGCCATGGGATAGCCCATCACGCCCAGGCCGATAAAGGCGACTGTCGATATGCTCTTGCTCATCCTGAAGACTCACTCTTGTGGGGTTGGTGAAGATCGTGACGCAGAAAGCCGCCCGAAGGCGGCTTTCTGAAGGGTGTTGCATGCGGGCCTGGCCGCCTCTGCCGACTTACTTGGCAGGGTAGTCGCGCTGGGCGTGCCCGGTATAGAGCTGGCGCGGGCGGCCGATCTTGTAGCTGTCGCTGAGCATCTCGTTCCAATGGGAGATCCAGCCGATGGTCCGGGATACCGCGAAGATCACGGTGAACATGTTGGTCGGGATGCCCATGGCCTTGAGGATGATGCCTGAATAGAAGTCGACGTTGGGGTAGAGCTTGCGTTCGACGAAGTACTCGTCCTCCAGGGCGATCTGCTCCAGCCGCTTGGCGATCTTGAGCTGCGGGTCGTCGGCCAGGCCAAGTTCGGCCAGCACCTCGTCGCAGCTCTCCTTCATCACCTTGGCGCGGGGATCGAAGTTGCGATAGACGCGGTGGCCGAAGCCCATCAGCTTGAAGGGGTCATCCTTGTCCTTGGCCTTGTCGATGAAGCGCTGGATGTTTTCTTCCGAGTCGTCGCCGATCTCGTCGAGCATCTTCAGCACCGCCTCGTTCGCGCCGCCGTGGGCCGGGCCCCAGAGGGCCGCGATGCCGGCGCTGATGCAGGCGAAGGGGTTGGCGCCGGTGGAGCCCGCCAGGCGCACCGTGGAGGTGGAAGCGTTCTGCTCGTGGTCCGCATGCAGCATGAAGATGCGGTCCATGGCCTTGGCGTAGACCGGGTTGATCTTGTAATCCTCGCACGGGTTGCTGAACATCATGTAGAGGAAGTTCTCTGCATAGCTCAGGTCGTTGCGCGGATAGTTGAAGGGCTGGCCCACGTTGTACTTGTGGGACATGGCCGCGATGGTTGGCATCTTGGCGATGAGGCGGATCGCGCTGATGACGCGATCCTCCTCGATCGTGGTGTCCATGTGGTCATGGTAGAAGGCGGCCAGACCACCCACGACGCCACACAGGATGGACATCGGGTGGGCATCGCGGCGGAAGCCCTTGAAGAAATTGTTGATCTGGTCGTGGACCATGGTGTGATTGCGGACCCGCGACTCGAAGTCGGCGTACTGCGCATCGTCCGGCAGTTCGCCGAACAGCAGCAGGTAGCACATCTCGACGAAGTTGGACTCCTTGGCCAGCTGGTCGATCGGGTAGCCGCGATGCAGCAGCACGCCCTCGCCGCCATCGATATAGGTGATGGCAGACTGGCAGGAGGAGGTGGCCATGAAGCCGGGGTCATAGGTGAACAGGCCTTCTGCGCCAAGGCCGCGCACGTCGATCACATCCGGGCCCAGGGTGCCCGAATAGATAGGCAGTTCGATCGTCTTGTCCAGACCGTCTACCGTCAGCGTCGCTTTCCTGTCAGCCATGGAGGCCTCCTCTCGAGTTTGTGTTAGGGCGATAAGTCGTTATTTCACTAGCGAGTTTCGCGGCGATTGCCGGCGAAAAGGTTCGCCCACTATAGAAGCGTTCCAGCGATTGTCAATTAGCCCATGGCGACCCGGGAGTTGTGCATTGTCACGCTTCCGGTAAAACTGCTGTATAATAATTGGTGCTGTGCACCATCCCTGTGCGGGCGCGCGAGCGGAATCGTTCCCGAATGGCGTGGTTGGGGAAGCGGCGGCCTTTGCACCATGGTCTAGTTAGCCGTCGCTTCGTTTGTCATGGCCTGGCCATGTCCCTATAATCCACCCCGCGCGACTGGCAGGAACAGGCGGTCTTGCCCTGCATCACGGCAAGCGCCGCTATTTCCCGAAACCACCGCCCGCTCGGGCCTTGCCCGTCCTGTCGTCAAGTGGGCCATAGAGAGTGTGTAGAGAGCCGTGAATAGCAAACGACCCGTAAATCTGGATCTGTCCACGATACAGTTCCCACTTCCCGCCCTGACCTCCATCACCCACCGCATCACCGGCGTGATCCTGTTCGTCGGCCTGATCTTCGCCTTCTGGGCCCTCGGAAAGTCGCTGTCGTCTCCGGCCGGCTTCGACGCGGTCAGTGATGCCCTGGCCAACAACTTCCTTGCCAAGCTTATCGCCTGGGGCCTGCTCTCGGCGCTGGCCTTCCACTTCGTGGCCGGCATCAAGCACCTGATCATGGACCTGGATATCGGCGTGACCCTCGAGGGCGGCCACAAGAAAGCACAGATCACCGTGGTGGTGAGTGCTGTCCTGATCATTCTGGCGGGAGTCTGGGTATGGTAACCAACATCACGAATTTCGGCCGTAGCGGTCTCTCAGACTGGCTGATCCAGCGCGTCTCGGCGGTCATCCTGGCTCTTTACACCCTCTTCATTGTTCTCTACCTGCTGTTCAACCCGGGCCTCGACTATGCCACCTGGAGTGGCCTGTTCGCTCAGACCTGGATGCGAATCTTCTCTCTGCTGGCCTTCGTGTCGCTGTCCGCCCACGCCTGGGTCGGCCTGTGGACCGTGACCACCGACTACATCAAGCCGACAGGCATTCGCGTCGGCGCCCAGACCGTCATCATCCTGGCCATCTTCGTGTTCCTGGTCTGGGGCATTCAGATTCTGTGGGGAGCTTGATACATGTCCAACCTGCGTAGCCTTTCTTTCGACGCCATCATCATCGGCGGTGGCGGTGCCGGCCTGCGGGCCGCCCTCGAGCTGGCCAAGTCCGGCAAGAAGACCGCCGTGCTGTCCAAGGTCTTCCCGACCCGCTCCCATACCGTCTCGGCCCAGGGCGGCATCACCTGCGCCATCGCCTCCGCCGACCCCGACGACGACTGGCGCTGGCACATGTATGACACCGTCAAGGGCGGCGACTACATCGCCGACCAGGATGCGGCCGAGTACATGTGTTCCGAGGGTCCCAAGGCGGTGTTCGAGCTCGAGCACATGGGCCTGCCGTTCTCCCGCTTCGACAACGGCCGCATCTACCAGCGTCCGTTCGGCGGCCAGTCCAAGGACTTCGGCGCCGGCGGCCAGGCGGCACGCACCTGTGCCGCGGCGGACCGTACCGGTCACGCCCTGCTGCACACGCTCTATCAGAACAACCTGAAGAACAACACCACCTTCCTCAACGAGTGGTATGCGGTTGACCTGGTCAAGAACGCCAACGGTGACGTGGTGGGCTGCATCGCCATGGACATCGAGACCGGCGAGGTCGTGCATGTGAAGTCCAAGGCCACCGTGCTGGCCACCGGCGGTGCCGGGCGCATCTACGCCTCCACCACCAACGCGCTGATCAACACCGGCGACGGCATCGGCATGGCGTTGCGCGCCGGCTTCCCGATGCAGGACATGGAGATGTGGCAGTTCCATCCGACCGGGATCTACGGTGCGGGCACCCTGGTGACCGAGGGTTGTCGCGGCGAGGGTGGCTACCTGGTGAACAAGGACGGCGAGCGCTTCATGGAGCGTTACGCGCCCAACGCCAAGGACCTGGCCGGCCGCGACGTGGTCGCGCGCTCCATGGTCATGGAGATCCTCGAGGGCCGTGGCTGCGGCGAGCACGGCGACCACGTCTTCCTCAAGCTGGACCATCTGGGCGAGGAGGTGCTCGGCAAGCGACTGCCCGGCATCGTCGAGCTCTCCAAGACCTTTGCTCACGTCGATCCGGCCAAGGAGCCGATCCCGGTGGTGCCGACCTGCCACTACATGATGGGCGGGATCCCCACCAACGTGCATGGCCAGGCGATCATGCAGGACGCCGATGGTAACGACCAGATTGTCAATGGCCTCTTCGCCTGCGGCGAGGCGGCCTGCGTCTCGGTCCACGGTGCCAACCGCCTGGGCGGCAACTCGCTGCTCGACCTGGTGGTCTTCGGCCGCGCGGCCGGCATGTTCATCGAGGGCGCGCTCAACGAGGGTATCGAGTATCTCGACGCCACCGAGTCCGACATCGAGTCGGCCATGAAGCGCATGAATCGCTGGAACGAGTCCGAGGGCGGCGAGACCGTGCCGGAGCTCAAGCGTGCCCTGCAGAACATCATGCAGAACTCCTTCGGCGTGTTCCGCGAGGAAGAGAACATGCAGAAGGGCGTCGGGCAACTGGCCGAACTGCGCGAGCGCATTGCCAATGCCTACCTCCCGGACAAGACCAACGCCTTCAACACCGCTCGTGTCGAGGCCCTGGAGCTGGACAACCTGATGGAAGTGGCTGAAGCCACCGCCATCTCGGCCCTGGAGCGCAAGGAGAGTCGCGGCGCGCATTCCCGCTACGACTATCCGGACCGTGACGACGTCAACTGGCTGAAGCACTCGCTCTACTTCCCGGCGGACAAGCGGCTTGCCAAGCGCGATGTCAACTTCACGCCCAAGACCGTCGACACCTTCGAGCCGAAAGTCCGCACCTACTAACTCCGCCATCACGAGGGTGAGTCAAGATGCTTCAGGTATCCATCTATCGCTACAACCCGGAAACCGACTCCGCGCCGTACATGCAGGAGTTCCAGGTCGACACCCAGGGCCGTGACATCATGGTGCTGGATGTCCTGCACCTGATGAAGGAGCAGGACAACGGTCTGGCCTACCGCCGCAGCTGCCGCGAGGGTGTGTGCGGTTCCGATGGCATGAACATGAACGGCAAGAACGGTCTGGCCTGTATCACCCCGCTCTCCGAGGTGGTGAAGAACGGCAAGCTGGCGTTGCGTCCGCTGCCGGGCCTGCCGGTCATCCGTGACCTGGTGGTCGACATGGGGCTGTTCTACAAGCAGTACGAGCGCATCCAGCCGTACCTGCAGAACGACACCCCGGCGCCGGCCATCGAGCGCCTGCAGTCGCCGGAGGATCGGGACAAGCTCGACGGTCTCTACGAGTGCATCCTGTGCGCCTGCTGTTCCACCTCCTGCCCGTCGTTCTGGTGGAATCCGGACAAGTTCGTGGGTCCGGCCGGCCTGCTGCAGTCCTACCGATTCCTGGCCGACTCTCGCGATACTGCGACCCGTGAGCGCCTGTCCGAGCTGGAGGATCCGTTCTCCGTGTTCCGCTGCCGCGGCATCATGAACTGTGTGGCGGTCTGCCCGAAAGGGCTCAACCCCACCCGCGCGATCGGCAAGATCCGCGACATGCTGCTGGCCAATGCCACTTAATGCCACTTAAAACGTGGCCCGGGGCTTGTTATCATGGCCCACGGTTTCCGGCTGCGACGCCTTGTCACGGCCGCACGGCGGCACAGTAGCGTCAGGAGCCGGTGCCCAGGGCACCGGCTCCTGAGCATGGAATTCAAGGCTTTCGGCCGCTGGCCGCTAGCGCCGGAATGAGCTTGGCCCCACCGGCAGGGCACCACCGATGTCGCTGCGCTTCGCGTGCGGTGACGCCGATACCACCCCATCAGTGCAGGGTGACCGAGAGATGCAACAAGGCATAATGGAGTTGATGTGGCGCTCCTCCCACGTCAGTGGCGGCAATGTTCACTATGTGGAAGCGCTCTACGAGCAGTACCTGGATGATCCCACCGCTGTCCCGGATGAGTGGCGCAACTACTTCGATCAGTTGCCGGCCCCCGAAGGCAGCGCCTCGCAAGATGTTCCCCTTTCCCCGGTCCGCGACCAGTTCTACCAGCTTGGCCGTGCTCGCCGCACCGCCCTGGCCCCCGCCGCCGACGACGGTGAAGAGAACAAGAAGCAGGTCAAGGTTCTCCAGCTGATCAACGCCTACCGCTTCCGCGGCCATCAGAAGGCCAATATCGATCCGCTCGGGCTGCGCAGCCCGACACCGGTTCCCGACCTCGACCTTTCCTTCCACCAGCTCTCCAAGAGCGACATGGATACCGAGTTCCAGACCGGTTCCTTCTTTCTCGGCCTGGATCGCGCGCCCCTCAAGGACATCGTCGAGGCGCTGGAGCACACCTACTGTCGCTCCATCGGCTGCGAGATCATGCACATCGTCGATACCGAGGAGAAGCGCTGGCTGCAGCAGCGCTTCGAGTCGGTGCGCAGCGCGCCGAAGTTCGGCAACGAGGTGCGCCAGCATGTGCTCGAGCGGCTGACCGCGGCCGAGGGCCTGGAGAACTACCTGGCGTCCAAGTACCCGGGCACCAAGCGCTTCGGTCTGGAGGGCGGCGAGGCCTTCATCCCCATGATGGACGAACTGATCCAGCGCGGCGGCGGCTATGGCATCAAGGAGATGGTGATCGGCATGGCCCACCGTGGCCGCCTGAACCTGCTGGTCAACATCCTCGGCAAGAACCCCGGCGAGCTGATCGACGAGTTCGATGGCAAGAAGGTCATCGAGCGTGGCTCCGGCGACGTCAAGTACCACCAGGGGTTCAGCTCCAACGTCATGACCCCGGGCGGAGAGGTTCACCTGGCGCTGGCCTTCAACCCTTCACACCTGGAGATCGTCTCCCCGGTGGTCGAGGGTTCGGTGCGCGCCCGCCAGGATCGCCGCGACGACAGCGACGGCACGAAGGTGCTGCCGATCAATGTCCATGGCGACGCCGCCTTCGCCGGTCAGGGTGTGGTCATGGAGACGTTCCAGATGTCCCAGACCCGCGCCTACAAGACCGGCGGCACGATCCATATCGTGATCAACAACCAGGTCGGCTTCACCACCTCGAACCCGCTGGATACCCGCTCTACCGAGTACTGCACGGACATCGCCAAGATGGTCCAGGCGCCGATCTTCCACGTCAATGGCGACGACGCGGACGCGGTGCTGCATGCGACCCAGGTGGCGCTCGATTTCCGCCAGCAGTTCAAGAAGGACGTGGTGATCGACCTGGTCTGTTACCGTCGCCGCGGCCACAACGAGGCCGACGAGCCGAGCGGCACCCAGCCGCTGATGTACCAGAAGATCCGCGAGCAGAAGACCGCCCGCGAGCTCTATGCAGCGCGTCTGGTCGAGCAGGGCGTGCTCTCCGAGGAAGATGCCAAGGCGATGATCGAGACCTATCGCGAGGATCTGATGGCCGGCAATCACGTGGCCAACGCCCTGGTGCAGGAGCCCAACACTTCGCTGTTCGTCGACTGGAAGCCCTACCTCGGCCACGAGTGGACCGGCCATGCCGATACTGCCGTGGAGATGAAACGTCTTCAGCGCCTGGCCGCCAGGATGTGTGAGGTCCCCGACGGGATCGAGGTGCAGCGTCAGGTCGCCAAGATCTACGAAGACCGCCGCAAGATGCAGGCCGGCGGCATGGCGCTGAACTGGGGCTTCGCCGAGACCCTGGCCTACGCTACGCTGCTCGATGAAGGCCACCCGGTGCGCATCACCGGTCAGGACGTCGGTCGTGGCACCTTCTCCCACCGCCATGCGGTGGTGCACAACCAGAAGGATGGCAGCAGCTACGTGCCGTTGCAGCACATGGCCGATGGCCAGCCGCGTTTCACCATCCACGATTCCTACCTCTCCGAGGAGGCGGTGCTGGCGTTCGAGTATGGCTATGCCACCACGGCGCCCACCCACCTGGTGATCTGGGAAGCCCAGTTCGGTGACTTCTTCAACGGCGCCCAGGTGGTGGTGGACCAGTTCATCTCCTCCGGCGAGACCAAGTGGGGACGCCTGTGCGGGTTGACCATGCTGCTGCCCCACGGTTACGAGGGCCAGGGTCCCGAGCACTCCTCGGCGCGTCTGGAGCGCTTCCTGCAGATGTGCGCCGAGCAGAACATGCAGGTCTGCGTACCGACCACCCCGGCGCAGATCTTCCATCTGCTGCGCCGCCAGGTGATTCGCCAGCTGCGCAAGCCGCTGGTGGTGATGTCGCCCAAGAGCCTGCTGCGTCACAAGGAGGCCACTTCCAGCCTCGACGAGCTGGCCACCGGCCACTTCCAGATGGTGCTGCCCGACCAGGGCGTGCGCGAGCCCAAGAAGGTCGAGCGCATCATCCTGTGTGCCGGCAAGGTCTATTACGACCTGGCCGCCTGGCGCGATGAGAACGATCGCCAGGACGTCGCCATCGTGCGCATCGAGCAGCTCTACCCCTTCCCCAAGGAGGAGCTCTTCGAGGCCCTCAAGGCCTACGTCAACGTCAAGTACGTGGTGTGGTGCCAGGAGGAGCCTCTCAACCAGGGCGCCTGGTATTCGAGTCAGCATCACATGCGGGCCGTGGCCGACATGCTCAAGAGCAACCTGGGTGGCTCACTCAAGTTTGCCGGTCGTCCGGCCTCTGCCGCACCCGCCGCGGGCTACATGTCCGTCCATATCGAACAGCAGCGCCAGCTGGTGGAAGACGCCTTCAATCTGTAAGGCACGCCACCGGGACGAGAAAGAACAGACAAGGGAAACGACATGGCTACCGAGATCAAGGCCCCAACCTTTCCGGAATCCGTTGCCGAGGGCAGCGTGGCCGCCTGGCACAAGAAGGCCGGTGACAGCGTCGAGCGCGACGAGCTGATCGTCGAGATCGAGACCGACAAGGTGGTGCTCGAGGTGCTGGCTCCCGAGGCCGGCACCCTCACCGAGGTGCTCGCCGAGGAGGGCGACACCGTGGAATCCGAGCAGGTGCTGGGCAGGATCGGGGAAGGCAAGGCCCAAGGCGGCGACAAGCCTAAGGGCGAGAAGGCCGACGCCAAGGCCGAGCCGAAGAGTGACGCCAAGGCCGACAAGCCCGCCGCCAGTGGTGGCAAGCAGCACGAGGTGAAGGCGCCGACCTTCCCCGAGTCCATCCAGGAAGGTACCGTCGCCAGTTGGAACAAGCGGGTCGGCGAAGCCGTCAAGCGAGATGAGGTGCTGGCCGAGATCGAGACCGACAAGGTGGTGCTTGAAGTGGTGGCGCCGGCCGATGGGTCGCTGGCCGAGATCCGGGCCGAGGAGGGCAGCCAGGTCGAGTCCGAGGCGGTGCTGGCGATCTTCACCGAGGGGGCCGGCGGCAGCGCCGACACCGCCGCCGACGAGGCCCCGGCGGCCTCCGCCGATGACGGCGCCAGCGATGAGAAGGTGGGTGACAAGATCCTCGCCCCGGCGGCCCGCAAGATGGTGGCCGAGCATGACCTCGACGTCAGCGCCATCCAGGGCACCGGCAAGGGGGGCCGCATCCTCAAGGAGGACGTGCAGAAGGCAGTCAAGGAAGGCACCGCGAAGAAGGCCGCCAAGCCGGCCGCTGGCGGCGCCAAGGCCGCTGCCGCCGCGTCGGCCGTCGAGGGCGAACGTACCGAGAAGCGCGTGCCGATGAGCCGCCTGCGCCAGACCATCGCCAAGCGCCTGGTCCAGGCCCAGCAGACTGCCGCCATGCTCACCACCTACAACGAGGTGGACATGAGCGCGGTAATGGCCCTGCGCGCCCAGTACAAGGACACCTTCGCCAAGACTCACGACGTCAAGCTCGGTTTCATGGGTTTCTTCGTCAAGGCAGCCTCCGAGGCCCTCAAGCGTTTCCCGGACGTCAACGCTTCCATCGACGGCACCGACATCGTCTACCACGGCTATCAGGACATCGGCGTGGCGGTCTCCACCGACCGCGGCCTGGTGGTTCCGGTGCTGCGCGATACCGACAGCATGAAGATTGCCGACGTCGAGAAGGGCATCGTCGACTTCGGCAAGCGGGCACGTGAGGGCAAGCTCGGCATCGACGAGATGCAAGGAGGCACCTTCACCATCACCAACGGCGGTACCTTCGGCTCGCTGATGTCCACGCCGATCATCAACCCGCCGCAGACCGCCATCCTGGGCATGCACAAGATTCAGGAGCGTCCCATGGCGGTGAACGGCAAGGTCGAGATCCGCCCGATGATGTATCTGGCGGTCTCCTATGACCACCGCATGATCGATGGCAAGGATGCGGTCCGGTTCCTGGTCACCATCAAGGAACTGCTCGAGGATCCGTCGCGCCTGCTGCTGGATATCTGAGCGGCACGTGCCGCCGGATGATACCGGCGGCACCCCAATCCAAGACACGCAAGGGGAGCCAACATGGCTGACAAGTTCGATGTGATCGTGATCGGTGCGGGCCCCGGTGGCTACGTGGCCGCCATCCGTGCCGCCCAGATGGGCCTCAAGTCTGCCGTCGTCGAGAAGTGGCTGAGCGACGATGGCAAGCCGGTATTCGGCGGTACCTGCCTCAATGTGGGCTGTATTCCCTCCAAGGCGCTGCTGGAGGCCTCCCACAAGTTCGTCGAGGCGAAGCATGACTTCGACGACATGGGGATCCAGGCCGGCGACGTCCAGATGGACGTCAAGAAGATGATGGCGCGCAAGGACAAGATCGTCGCCAACCTGACCGGCGGCGTGGCGGGCCTGCTCAAGGGCAACGGTGTGACCTCCATTCAGGGCACCGGCAAGGTCACCGGCTCCCGGCAGGTCGAGGTCACCGACAAGGATGGCAAGGCCACCACCTATGACGCCGACAACATCATCATCGCCACCGGTTCCGTGCCGGTGCAGATCCCGCCGACCCCGCTGACCGAGGGCCTGATCGTCGACTCCACCGGGGCCCTGGAATTCCAGGAGACGCCCAAGCGCCTCGGCGTGATCGGTGCCGGCGTCATCGGACTGGAACTGGGCAGCGTCTGGAACCGCCTGGGTTCCGAGGTCACCGTGCTGGAGGCCATGGACAGCTTCCTGCCGATGGTGGATACCGCCATCGCCAAGGAGACCCATAAGCTGCTCAAGAAGCAGGGCCTGGACATCAGGCTGGGCGCCCGTGTTACCGGCTCCGAGGTCAAGGGCCAGGAAGTGGTCGTCAAGTACACCGACGGTGATGGCGACCAGGAGATGACCTTCGACAAGCTGATCGTCTGCGTCGGTCGCAGGCCCTACACCCAGGGTGTCGTGGCCGATGGCCTGGGCATCGACCTGGACGAGCGCGGTTTCATTCACGTCGATGACCAGTGCCGCACCGGGGTGCCCAGTGTCTACGCCATCGGCGACTGCGTGCGGGGCCCGATGCTGGCCCACAAGGCCTCCGAAGAGGGCGTGGTGGTGGCCGACATCATCGCCGGCCACAAGGCCGAGATGAACTACGACGCCATCCCCAACGTCATCTACACCTTCCCCGAGGTGGCCTGGGTCGGCCTGACCGAGGAGGAAGCCAAGGCCAAGGGCATCCAGGTCAAGGTCGGCTCCTTCCCGTTCGCCGCCAGCGGCCGCGCCATGGCCAACAACGCCACCGACGGCCAGGCCAAGATCGTCGCCGATGCCGAAACCGATCGCGTGCTGGGCATGCATATCGTCGGCCAGCACGCCGGCGAGATGATCGCCCAGGGCGTCATCGCCCTTGAGTTCGGCTCCAGCGCCGAGGACCTGGCGCTGACCTGCTATGCGCACCCGACCATGTCCGAGGCCGTGCACGAGGCCGCCCTGGCGGTCGAGGGCCATGCCATCCACATGGTCAACCGCAAGAAGCGCAAGTAAGTCGCACAACGAGCGCCGCCCCTTCGGGCGGCGCGCCCCTTCCGGCGATGCATCGGAAGGGACGGTGGTGGTCCGAGGCGTCCGCCAGCAGGTGAGACAGGACCACCGTTCGAGTCACATGCAACCAATGGCATGAATCGATGAACCTTCACGAGTATCAGGGCAAACAGTTGTTTGCCGACTACGGTCTTCCGGTGTCCAAGGGCTTTGCCGTCGACACCCCGGAAGAAGCGGCGGAAGCCTGCAAGAAGATCGGCGGTGACAAGTGGGTCGTCAAGGCCCAGGTCCACGCCGGTGGTCGCGGCAAGGCCGGCGGCGTCAAGCTGATCAAGAGCCCGGAGGAGGCCAAGGCCTTCGCCGAGCAGTGGCTGGGCAAGAACCTGGTGACCTACCAGACAGACGCCAACGGTCAGCCGGTGGCCAAGATCCTGGTCGAGAACTGCACCGACATCGCCGAGGAGCTCTACCTGGGTGCCGTGGTCGATCGCGCTACCCGTCGCGTGGTCTTCATGGCTTCCACCGAGGGTGGCGTGGAGATCGAGAAGGTCGCCGAGGAGACGCCCGAGAAGATCCTCAAGGCCGAGATCGATCCGCTGGTGGGCGCTCAGCCCTACCAGGCGCGGGAGCTGGCCTTCGCCCTGGGCCTGAAGGGCGACCAGGTGAAGCAGTTCGCCAAGATCTTCCTGGGTCTCTCCAAGCTGTTCCATGACAAGGATCTGGCGCTGCTCGAGATCAACCCGCTGGTGATCACCGACGAGGGCAACCTGCATTGCCTCGACGCCAAGCTCAACCTGGACGGCAATGCCCTGTACCGTCACCCGGACCTGCAGGCGATGCGCGACCCCTCCCAGGAGGATGCGCGCGAGGCCGAGGCGGCCGAGTGGGAGCTGAACTACGTGGCGCTGGACGGCAACATCGGCTGCATGGTCAATGGCGCTGGCCTGGCCATGGGCACCATGGACATCGTCAACCTGCACGGCGGCTCGCCCGCGAACTTCCTTGACGTGGGCGGCGGCGCCACCAAGGAGCGTGTGGCCGAAGCGTTCAAGCTGATCCTCTCCGACGACAACGTCAAGGCGGTGCTGGTGAACATCTTCGGCGGCATCGTGCGCTGCGACATGATCGCCGAGGGCATCATCGGCGCCGTCGAACAGGTCGGTGTCAACGTGCCGGTCGTGGTGCGTCTGGAAGGTACCAACGCCGAACTGGGGACCGAGAAACTGTCCTCCAGTGGTCTGAACATCATCGCTGCTACCAGTCTGACCGATGCGGCTCAGCAGGTCGTCAAGGCCGCGGAGGGCAAGTAATGAGTATCCTGATCGACAAGAACACCAAGGTCATCTGCCAGGGCTTTACCGGCGGCCAGGGGACCTTCCACTCCGAGCAGGCGATCGCCTACGGTACCCAGATGGTCGGCGGCGTGACCCCGGGCAAGGGTGGCCAGGAGCACCTGGGCCTGCCGGTGTTCAACACCGTCAAGGAGGCCGTGGAGAAGACCGGCGCCGAGGCCAGCGTGATCTACGTGCCGGCCCCGTTCTGCAAGGACTCCATCCTGGAGGCCGCCAACTCCGGCATCAAGCTGATCGTCTGCATCACCGAGGGCATTCCGACCCTGGACATGCTCGACGTCAAGGTGAAGTGCGACGAGCTGGGCGTGCGCCTGATCGGCCCGAACTGCCCGGGCGTGATCACGCCGGGCGAGTGCAAGATCGGTATCATGCCGGGCCACATCCACAAGCCTGGCAAGGTCGGCATCGTGTCGCGTTCCGGCACCCTGACCTATGAAGCGGTCAAGCAGACCACCGACCATGGCTTTGGCCAGTCCACCTGCGTGGGCATCGGCGGCGACCCGATCCCGGGTTCCAACTTCATCGACATCCTCGCGATGTTCGAGAAGGACCCGGCCACCGAGGCAATCGTGATGATCGGCGAGATCGGCGGCACCGCCGAGGAAGAGGCAGCGGCCTACATCAAGGCCAATGTCTCCAAGCCGGTGGTCTCCTACATCGCCGGTGTGACCGCGCCTGCGGGCAAGCGCATGGGCCATGCGGGTGCCATCATCTCCGGTGGCAAGGGCACCGCGGACGAGAAGTTCGCTGCCCTCGAGGACGCTGGCGTGAAGACCGTGCGTTCGCTGGCCGAGATCGGCGATGCCCTGAAGGAAGTGACCGGCTGGTAAGCCGATCCCTGCCGAGGCGAGGAACCACAGGACGGGCACCCCCAGGGGTGCCCGTCCTGCGTTTGGGCCGGTGCAGGTGGCGCTCAGCGGGAGGCAATGAGACAGCGGTCGCGACCGCTGCGCTTGGCCTCCAGCAGGGCCTGATCGGCGCGCTGCAGGGTGATGATATGGCGTTCGCCGATGCGATGCTCGCTGATCCCGGCGCTGAGGGTCACCGATAGCCGCTCCTCGCAGCTGGTGACAATGACGGCCGACACGCGATCCCGCAGCCTCTCCACGATCGCGCTGGCCTCGTCGATCCGGGTCTCGGCGAACAGCAGGATGAACTCCTCGCCGCCCCAGCGCCCGCACAGGTCGGATTCCCTCAGCACCTTGCGCATGGCGTCCGCGATGGCCACCAGCAGCCGGTCGCCGACGTCGTGACCATGGCGGTCGTTGATGCTCTTGAAGCGGTCGATGTCCAGCAGGGCCAGGGTGTAGTTCCGTCCGGCGGTCTCGAGCTGGTGGAGGCGCTCGTCGATCAGCCGGCGATTGGCCAGCTGGGTGAGGGGGTCGTGGGTGGAGGCCTGGTGAAGCGCCTGGTTGCGCTCGCGCATCATCGCCTGGTAGCCGTCGGAGATGCGCGACAGCTTCTGCTGACGGTGCAGGCTGCGTTCATAGCGCTTCTGGGTCACCTGTCGCGCCTCCAGGGCCAGCTGCTGGTAGCGGTCGGAGATGCTGATCAGGCGCTCAAGCTGCTTCTGCTGGCTGTGGTACCGGGCGGCGAGGGCCTCCAGCGCCTCGTGGAGCGGATGGCCGGCATGGGCCGGCTCCGCCAGCAGCGCGGCGACCCGCTCGAGCAGCGCCTGCTCGTCCCGGCGTGTCATGCCGGGGTCGCCGTGGGATTGATGGCGAAGGGGTAGCTGCAGTCCTCGCGGAATTCGTCTGCCAGCTCGGCGATGCGTTCGTTGCGGGCGTCGTAGAGCCACTCGACCGATACCTCGCGGCCCTCGGCGTGGGCCTCCTCGAGCAGGTCGAAGATGTCCATCATCGCCTTCACCGAGCTGGTGTTGAGGTAGACAAGGCTTAGATCGAGGTGCAGCGGCCGCACCTCGTCGTCGAGGTAGCGCCGCACCCAGTCGATCACCTGGTCGAAGAGTTCGTAGGAGTTCTCGGGGTAGGAGTCACCCTGCATGGCCAGACGGCCTGCCTGCCAGCTGGTCTGGATGGCTGGCGTCGACTGGCTGCCGGGAATGTCGAGGTCAGGAGTCATGGTGATCATGGTACCCATCAGATGGTAGCGGTCAGGCTGAAGAAACCTTGCCCGTCGGGCAACGCCTGCAGCGAGGCCTGGAGGGGGCGGGAGGCCTTGCGGGCCATGTCCAACAGCCCCAGGCCGGCACCACTCTGGCGTTCGGCATCGCGGGGGCGTCGCAGCTGCTCCTTGTAGGCGGCCTTGAGCTCGGCGCGGTCAAGCGGCGCCAGCGCCTCGATCATGCCGGTCAGGCGTTCCCCGTCGGCGAAATCGACCAGGTTGCCCGCCGAGACCAGATAGCGCCCCTCGGCGTCCTGGGCCACCGCCACCGTGGCCGAGGCCTGGCTCTCGTCATAGCCCTGGCGGCGGGCATAGTGGCGAATATTCTGAGTCATCTCGATATACACGGCGAAGACATCCATGGCCGCCGACGGCGTCGCCTGCTGGGTGTCGAGGTAGTTGCGGAGCGCCTTGCCGATCTCCTCGATCAGGCTGCGCGAGATGGGGCCATTGAAGCACAGCATGATGCGATCGCGTTGGTAGCTTTCCCGCATGCTCAGCAGGTCCATGGGCTCTCCTCAACGGGTGTTGCCCGTCTCCTGGGGTGGCGGTGGGGAAGTGGTGTCCGGGGGTTGCGGCTCCAGGCGGAAGGCCAGCAGCGTGATGTCGTCACGCTGGGAGAGGTCGCCCTGGTGATCGCGCAGGGCTGCCTCAAAGGCCGCCATCTGCTCCGCCAGCGGTTGACCGGCCTGGGCCAGCAGCAGCGCCCGGAAGCGGCGGTTGCCGAAGCCGAAGCCGTCGCTGCCCCCGGCCTGGTCGAGGAAGCCGTCGCTGCACAGGGTGTAGGTCCAGCCGCGGCGCAGCGGCGCCACCCGGTTTTCAAAGCGGGTCGGCCGGCGATGGCCCAGGGCGCGTCGGTGGCCGGGCAGCGTCTCCAGACGCTCGCCGTTGCTGGCATGGAGGTCGATCTTGGCCCCGGCGAAGGTCAGGGTCCCGGCGGTCGGGTCGACCCAGGCCAGGCCCATGTCCATGCTGGTGGCGATGGAGGCGGGCAGTTGGTCCTGGGGCAGCAGCAAGCGGCCCTGGCGGTCGATCTCCCCCAGCACGGCCGCCGGATCCTCGACGCCCTGTCGGGCGAGGGCGTGGTCGATGATGCCCCGGGCGAGCATGGTCATCAGGGCACCCGGCACGCCGTGGCCGGCACAGTCGACGATGCCCAGCAGGTAGCCGCGCTCGGTGGCGCGGAAGACGTAGAAATCGCCGCCCACCACGTCGCGCGGCTTCCAGAGGACCCCATAGCGATGCCGCAGGTGCCGATCGAGGGCGTCGTCGGGCAGGATCGCCTGCTGGATGATGCTGGCATACTGGATGGAGGCCTCCAGCTGGCGGTGGGCCGTCACCATCTGGGCATGGGTTTCCTCGAGATCCCGTGTGCGTTCGCGCACCTGGCCTTCCAGATCTCGGGTATAGCCTTCCACCCGGCTTGCCATATGAGCAAAGGTCCGCGACAACTCGCCGATCTCGTCCCGGCGCTCGGTGGGAAGCCGGGAGTGGTAGTGGCCCTCGGCGATGGCCTGGGCGGAGAGCTTCAGCCGCTGCAGCGGGGCGAGGATCAGGCGATGGGTGCTGTAGGCGAAGCTGGCTGTCAGCAGCGCCAGCAATAGGCCGAAGGCGAGCACCATGGGCCAGAACCAGCGGCGGTCCAGGAGCGGAGCGGCCTGCAGGTCCAGAGCGGTGATCAGTAGCCACTGCAGCTCCGGCAGGTAGCCCACGCTCAGCAGCCGGGGCTCCCCCTCCAGTTCGGCCTCCAGTGCCACCACGGTCCCGGGACGGCGCATGGCGTCGTGCATGGCCCGCCGCAGTGGCTCACGGTCGGACACGCCGACGAGTGTCTGGATCCGCGGGCGATCATCGTCTCCCAGTGGATGGCGGCCCGAACCTAGAGCGATGCGTGAGGTGTCGGGATGCACCTGCAGGGTGCCGCGGGAGTCGACCAGCATCGGTGTCATGCCGGCCGGGGTGTTGCCCAGGAAGCGTCGGATGAACTGCTGAAGATCGATGCCGCCCCCGGCCAGGCCCAGCAGGGTGCCGTTGTCCATCACCTTCACGTTGAACCGGACCATGGCCCTATCGAGTGCCTGGTCGGCGCTGACGTTGATGTCGTAGGTGGAGGTGCTGGCCATGGTGGCGAAGTACCAGGCATGGTCAGGTGCCTCCTGGGACAGGCGATAGCGCGGTTCTGTGCCGTTGTCCCCGCCGCCATCCCCGAGGTAGTAGTCCCCGGAGGCATGGTCGATGATGAAGTAGGAGCGGCTGGCGAAGTGTTGCCGGAAGCCCTCGGCCTCGGCGAGGAACCGCGCCTGGCGCGTCGGGTCATCGGGGGCGCGCAGCCATTCACGGGTCACGATGGAGTCGGCTAGTCTTCGTGACAGGGCAAGTTCCCGCGTCACGGGCGCGATCACCCTCTGCATCTGCAGCAGGGTGTACTGCTCGGCAAAGGCGCCGGCGAAATGATCGCGGACCTCGGCGACTGCCCTCCAGCCGATCAGCCCCGCCGGCATCAGTGCCAGCAGGCAGGCCAGCAGGAGGAGGCTAACCGATTTACCGCGTAGGCCGAGTCGAGCTGCCATGGCATGCGAGTCTCGTGACGTTTGGGTTCCATCCACTGTCAGACATTGCCATAAAGCGGCGATGCAGGCGATGGCCGGATCCCGGCACCGTCAACGCAGCGCGATTTACCGACATTGCCCACCCCTCGAGTGCGGCGATCTCCTACAGGCGAAGTGGGGATTGGCGACTAGCGCCCTTTGCTGTCTGGCATGGGTCCGGGCCTGTGCGATCTTGCTTTCCTGTTACTTCATTCCCGACACCTGCGTAACGACCCAACCGTCGGCGGGTCGTTTTCCTCTGTCCGCGGCTTGACTATTGCCCCGGCTGGCCTACTATACCACTCATTAAGCCATCCATATGGATGGTATATGGAATACATTTGGATGTTTTTATGGGATTCGTAAGATGTTCAATAAGCGCCGGGCGAGAGGCTTCCCTCCTGGGCCAACGAGGTATCACGGATGAGCGTGCATGAATTGCGCCGCAAGGGCGGCGATGCCAGCGAAAAGATCACCATCAACCTGGGGGTGGTCGATCTGGGGCAGATCGATCTGCTGGTCCAGGAAGGGTTCTACTCCAACCGTACCGATCTGATTCGCACGGCGATCCGCAACCAGCTGGCCACCCATGCGGAAGTCGTCAGGGAAACCGTGGCGCGCAAGGCTTTCGTGCTGGGCCTGCAGGACTTCAGTCGCAGCGATCTCGAGGCACTGCAGGCCGCCGGAGAAGTGCTGCAGATCCAGGTGATTGGGCTGGCCCGCATCGCCGGGGATGTCTCACCGGAGCTTGCCCGCGCCACCATCGAATCGGTAGTCGTGTTGGGGGCCCTGCATGCCAGCGCCGCGGTGAAGGCTGCCCTGGCGGATCGGATCCACTGAATCACTGAATAGGGATGTTGACGATGATCGACGCCACCATGACGCGAAAAATGGAAGAAGCGACGCGGCTCACCCGCGCGGGGAAGCTGCACGAGGCCATGGCCGTCCTCCGGGGCGCCATGCCCGAGGCCACATCCCAGGGCATGGGAGACGAAATGCAGGCTGACCCGGGCCGCGCGGGTACTCCCCGCATGGGCAGTACCTTCGAGGGGACCTGCCGGGTCATGGACGGGGAAGTGCCGGAGTCGAGATCGGCGTCTGACCCGGGTGGTGACATCGGGCTGTCTCCTGCCTGGCGCGACAAGTGGCGCCAGTTGCGTGAGTCCGTTGTGCCGCTCGAGCCGGCACGGGGCATCGACGAGGCAGCCGAGCCCGGCGCGTTCACCGCGGGTCGCTGTACCCATCATGCCGGCACGCGCGATTACAAGCTGTATCTACCGAGTGGCTATCATGGCCAGGCATTGCCGCTGGTGGTCATGCTGCATGGCTGCACGCAGACCCCCGATGACTTCGCTGTCGGAACCAACATGAACCGGCTGGCCGAAGAACAGCTGTGTTGCGTGCTCTATCCGGCACAGCCGGTGACCGCCAACCATTCGAAGTGCTGGAACTGGTTCAGGGCCGAGGACCAGCAGCGTGAGGGCGGTGAACCGGCGATTCTCGCGGCCATGACCCGCCAGGTCATCGACACCTACGACCTCGATGCAAGCCGGGTCTATGTCGCCGGGCTATCGGCCGGTGGGGCCATGGCAACGACCCTGGCGATGACCTACCCGGACCTCTATGCGGCGGTAGGCGTGCACTCCGGGCTACCACACGGCGTGGCTCAGAGTCTCCCCGATGCCCTGGGGGCAATGCGGGGGGGAACGGGCCCCCTGGGTGGCGGTAGGGGCCGAGCGTCCGGATGGGCGTCCGAGGTGCCTGCCATCATCTTTCACGGCGATCACGACACCACCGTGCACCCCAGCAACGCGCAGCGCGTTGCCGCCCAGTACGCCGCCTCGCGCCGAGCGAGCGAGTCGGCAAGGTCCGGCGCGGGCAGCGCCAGGGTCACGGTGGAGCAGGGGCGGGTGGTCAATGGCCATGCCTATACCCGTACCACGCATCACGACGCCGAGGGCGAGCCACGCCTGGAGCAGTGGCGGGTAACGGGCGCGGGCCACGCCTGGTCGGGAGGTAGTGCGCAGGGAAGCTATACCGATCCCAGAGGCCCGGACGCCGGGAAGGAGATGCTGCGCTTCTTCTATCGCCATCGGCAGGACGGACGCAGCGTGAGCTGATGCGTCATCCAGGTTCGCTCCATCGAGCAAAAAGATCGGATGGTCAGTCCGTGGGGCGTCCCACCAGGGAGCGGGTCTCCTCGCGCGCCTCGGTCAGGGCCACGCGGATATGGTCGCCCAGCTTGAAGCGCTCCTCGCCCTCGATCTGGATGCGCCCCTCCTTGTCGTCGATGGCCACCTTGCTGCGGTCGCTGTGCATCATCGGCGCAGGGATGAAGGCGGTGGCACCGTTGGCGGTCAGGCGCACGCGCATGCCGCCGCGGTTGATGGCGATGATCTCGGCGTCGAAGGCCTCCTGGGCCTCGGCGGCCGGGCCCAGATAGCGCACGTAGAGCCAGTCCTTGACGTCGCGCTCGGCCATGCGGTTGAGGCGGCGGCGCTCGGTGAGCTGCTCGGTAAGCGCAAGGCTGGCCTCGGCCGGCGCCTGCTCACCCTTGAGCACGCGCTTGATCAGGCGGTGGTTGACCATGTCGCCGTACTTGCGGATCGGGGAGGTCCAGGTGGCATAGGCGGACAGCCCCAGGCCGAAGTGCGGGCCGGGCTTTGCCGACATGCTGGTGAAGCCCTGGAAGCGGCGTAGCCGGACGTCCAGCCAGGCGTCGTCGCGGCCCTCGAGTTCGCGCTTCAGCTCGGTGTAGCGGGACAGCTCGGTGAGCTGCTCGCGTTCCACCTCGATGTCCTGGGCGGCCAGGAACTCCTGGGCGGCCTCGGCCTTCTCGGGCTCGAAGGCGCGGTGCACGTTGAAGATGCCGTGGCCCACGTGCTCGGCGAGCAGGTGGGCGCAGCAGGCGTTGGCCGCGATCATCGACTCCTCGATCATGCGATTGGCGATGCGCCGCTCCTCGGTGCGCACGCCCAGCACGTTGCCGGCCTCGTCCAGGTCGAAGACGTAGTCGGGGGTGTCCTTGAACACCAGGGCGTGCTCGGCGCGCCAGGCGCTGCGGGCCTCGGTCATGGCTCTCAGCGCCTTGAGCTGCTCGGCGATCTCCTCGGCCGGGGCCCAGTCGCCCTGGCCCTCCAGCCAGTCGGAGATGCGGTCGTAGGCCAGCTTGGCGTGGGAGGTCGCCGTGGCGGCGAAGAAGCGGTAGTCGCCCAGGCTGCCATCGGCGTGCACGGTGAGGGTGCAGGCCAGCACCGGACGTTCCTTGTCCTCCCACAGCGAGCAGAGGTCATCGGCCAGCTGCTCGGGCAGCATGGTGACGTTCTGGCCCGGCAGGTAGACGGTGAAGGCCCGGGTGCGTGCCTCCAGGTCGGCCGCATGGCCCTCGGACACGTAGGCGGTGGGGTCGGCGATGGCGACGCTCAGGTCCCAGCCGCCATCCTCGCGGGGCACGATGCGCAGGGCGTCGTCCATGTCGCGGGTCTTCTCGCCATCGATGGTGAAGAAGGGTTCGGCGTTGAGGTCCTCGCGGGTGAGCCCCTCATCGAGCAGCGGCCAGTCGTCGCCGGCGTCCGGGCACTCCTGCTCCAGTGCGTGGCGAGCGAGAGTGACGCGCCACGGCACGGCGGGGTCGTCGGCCTTGGCCACCAGCTCGTCGATCTGGGCGAGGAAGCCGCGATCGTCGGTCTTGAGGGGGTGACGCACCAGCCGCGCGACGATCCAGTCGGCGTCGCCGATGCTGGCCTCATCCAGGCTGCGCTTGATGCGCGCCTTGATCGAGTTGTTGATCAGGGGGTGGTCGGGCACCACGGCCAGACGGCCCTCGCGCTTCTGCACCCTGGCGACGAAGCGGTCGAGGCCCTGTTCGATCAGGGTGTCGGGTTCGACGCGCTTCTTGTCGCCCTCCTCGTGGAGGACCGCGCCAACGCGATCGCCGTGCAGCACCTGCTTCATGGCGGGGGGCGGGACGAAGTAGGACTCACCCTCGTCGGTCTCGAGGAAGCCGAAACCTTTCTGGGTGGCCTTGATCACTCCCTCGACGCGGGGAGTGCTGGAGCGAATCTGTTGCTTGAGCTGGGCAAGCAGGGCGTTGTTCTGCAGCATGATCACGAACATGTGGCGGGGGTAGGGGGCCACTATACGGATTCCCTGGCCCGGGGCCAAACGCCGGGCGTGCGCCCCACGGCGAATCAGCAGCTTGCATCGGGGAGCGCAGACGGATGAGGTTGCCACCTTGGTCGTAATCGGCTTGCCGGCGCTGTCGCCCTTGGCCATCATCGATTCCCGATAACAATCTCGACAACAACAAGACGCCAGGGGCGATGCTCTCCTGTCCCTCCCTCCCGATGCCAGGCTCCGATGACGACGACCCCTGCCACCCTGATCGTGGTCGATGACGATCCCGAGATTCGCGAACTGCTGGCCGACTATCTCGGCCGCCACGGCTACCGTGCGCTGGTTGCCGAGGATGCCGAGGTGCTGCGCCGATTGCTGGACCACGAGACTCCCGACCTGCTGATCGTCGACATCATGCTGCCCGGTGACGACGGTTTCACGATCTGTCGCGAGGTGCGTCGGCGGAGCGAGGTGCCGATCATCATGCTGACCGCCAGTGCCGACGAGACCGACCGCATCCTCGGCCTGGAACTGGGTGCCGACGATTACCTGGGCAAGCCCTTCAACCCCCGTGAGCTGCTGGCGCGCATCAAGGCGGTGTTGCGGAGAACCCGCATTCCCTGCCCGCCAGCCGCGCCAGCCGAGGCACGGCTGGTGGCCTTCGGGGAGTGGTGTCTCGATCGCATGACCCGCGAGCTGGTCAACTGCCAGGGCGAGCGGCACTCGCTTTCCGGTGCCGACTTCCAGTTGCTGCAGGTCTTCCTCGAGCACCCTGGGCGGGTGCTCTCCCGCGAGGCGCTTTTCGAGCTGACGCGGGGTCGGCCCGCGCCACCGCTGGACCGCTCCATCGACGTGCATGTCTGCCGGCTGCGCCAGCGGCTCGGTGAGGATGCCCAGCATTCCCAGCTGATCCGCACCGTGCGCGGGACCGGCTATGTGCTCACCGCGGCGGTGGAAGCCCAGCCGTGAGGGAAGGGGGGCGCTGGCGTCGCATCAGGCGCCGCTGTGCCCGTTGCCTGCCCGGTAGCCTGCGCGGGCGCTTCGTGCTGATCATGGTGGTCGGCGTGCTGGGGGCCCAACTGGCCAGCTTCACCATCTGGACGACCCAGGTGCGCTCCAGCCAGCTCGAGCAGCTCGACGAGCTGTCGCGCAACGTGGCCTTCAGCGTCGCCTCCACGGTGCGCTTCTTCCGTTCGCTTCCCATCGGGTATCGGCATATCGTCCTCGACCAGCTGCGTGACATGGGCGGCACGCGCTTCTTCGTCAGCGTCAATGAGCGGCGCATCGCCGTGGAAGACATCGGCGACGGGGCTGCCAGGCAACTGGTGGTGGGCAACTTCCGGGATGTCCTGTCGCGGGAGCTCAATCTCGACGAGCTGGTCGTCGAGTTCTCGCGCCCCGAGACTCTGAGGGTGTTCAACAACGAGGTCCTGTTGCATGACCTGCCGGCGCGCTGGGGACAGCACAGCCTGCTGCTCGAGCCTCTGTCACCGCCGATCCTGGTGGTGCAGCTGGAACTCGAGCCAGGGGTCTGGCTCTATGTCGCGACACTGCTGCCGGTACCAGACCTGCTAGGCGAGAACGCCTGGCTGTCGGAGGAGCGGCTGCTGGCGGGCTTGATCGTACTTTTCACCGTGATCGGGCTGTCGCTGATGGGCATCCGCAGCGCGACCCGGCCGTTGGCACGGTTGTCGCGGGCGGCACGGCAGCTCGGCCGCGATCTCGATGCACCACCACTGCGCGAGAGCGGTCCCCGGGAGGTGGTGGCCACCGCCCTGGCCTTCAACCGCATGC
This sequence comes from Halomonas sp., assembly GCF_014859505.1. Classification (GTDB taxonomy): domain Bacteria; phylum Pseudomonadota; class Gammaproteobacteria; order Pseudomonadales; family Halomonadaceae; genus Halomonas. The sequence goes on along the minus strand of NZ_JACUUD010000020.1, from coordinate 13,844 downwards.
AGGAGCATATCCGTGAGCAGGTGGCAGAGCGTGAACGGCTGTTCTCGGCGATCTCCCACGACCTCAAGACACCGATCACCCGCCTGCGGCTGCGTGCCGAGATGCTCGACGACCCGCACCAACGCGAGCGTTTCTGCGCCTCCCTCGATGAGCTCGACCTGCTGGTCAAGGGGGCCCTGGCCTCGGTGAAGGGGCTGGACCTGCACGAGGCGATCGAGGCGCTCGACCCACGCGACCTCCTCGACAACCTGGCCGAGGAGCTGAGGCTGCAGGGCGGCGATGTGGCGATCAGCGGGCACGCACCCCCCCTGGCGGTCAAGCCGCTGGCCTTCAAGCGCTGCCTGTCCAACCTGCTGGAAAACGCGATCTTCTATGGTGGGCGTGCCGAGGTGTCGCTCGAGCAGGGCGCCGACGAGCTGGTCATTACCATCCGCGATCACGGGCCAGGTATTCCCCGGGAGCAACGCGAGCGTGTCTTCATTCCCTTCGTGCGTCTCGAACCGTCGCGCAGCAGACACACCGGGGGCAGCGGCCTGGGGCTCGGCATCGCGCGGCATATCGCGCGTGCAATGGGGGGCGACATCACCCTCGAGTCGCCTTCCGGTGGCGGCCTGCTGGTGCGGCTGTCGTTGCCCCGTCCGGAGCATATTACCGAGCTGCAATAATCCGCCAACACTATGCAGGACTAGGTAACCCCTGCCGGCGCGGCACTTGGTGTAGCGTGTCGTCATCCCGGTGGTGTACCGGGCACGACAACAACACGAGGAGTCACGCCATGCCTGCCTTCAAGACGACCCGCTTCGACAAGACCCGACTCGCGATTGCTACCGGCCTGGTGGCCGCCATCAGCATGACCAGCGCCCAGGCCGGCGAGGTCGAGGTGCTGCACTGGTGGACCTCCGGGGGAGAGGCGCGTGCGGCCAACGTGCTCAAGGAGCTGATGGAGGCCGAGGGGCACGAATGGCAGGACTTCGCCGTGGCCGGCGGTGGCGGCGAGACGGCCATGACCGTGCTCAAGTCTCGTGCCATGTCCGGTAACCCGCCCTCCGCGGCGCAGATCAAGGGACCGGAGATCCAGGAGTGGGGCGAGCTCGGCCTGCTCGGTGACCTGGATGCCGTGGCCGAGGCAGAGGGCTGGAATGACCTGCTGCCCGAGACCGTGGCCGAGATCATGCGCCACAATGGCCAGTACGTGGCCGTGCCCGTCAACGTCCATCGGGTCAACTGGCTGTGGGCCAACCCCGAGGTGCTGGACGCCGCCGGGGTGGCCATGCCCACCACCCTCGACGAGCTGTTCGAGGTCGCCGGGGCGATCCGCGAGGCGGGCTACATCCCCCTGGCCCACGGCGGCCAGGCCTGGCAGGACGCTACGGTGTTCGAGAGCGTACTGCTGGCGACCGGAGGCAGCGAGTTCTACCGGCAGGCGCTGGTCGATCTCGACCCCGAGGCGCTGGGCAGCGATAGCATGGTGAAGGCGCTTGAGACCTTCAAGCGGCTGCGCGAGCTGATGGACGACGACATGCCGGGCCGCGACTGGAACATCGCTACCTCCATGGTGATCCAGGGGGATGCCGCCATGCAGCTGATGGGCGATTGGGCCAAGGGTGAGTTCACCGCCGCCGGCCTGACGGCGGGCGACGACTATTTGTGTGCCACCGCGCCGGGCACCGCGGGCGCCTTCACCTTCAACATCGACAGCCTGGCGATGTTCCGAGTCACCGGCGAGGCCGAGCGGGAGGCCCAGCAGACCCTGGCGCGCCTGGTGCTCGAGCCCACCTTCCAGCAGGCCTTCAACCAGGCCAAGGGGTCGATCCCCGCCCGCCCCGACCTGGACATGAACGACTTCGACAGCTGCGCGCGACAGTCGCTGGACGACTTCCAGCGCACCGCAAAATCCGGCGGCCTGGTGCCCAGCATGGCCCACGGCATGGCGGTCCGTGCCGACGTGCAGGGGGCGATCTTCGACGTGGTGACCAACTACTTCAACTCGCGTGACATGGTCGCCGAGGAGGCCGCCCGGCGCATGGTCACCGCTGCCCAGGCGGCATTGTAACGCCTAGTCGAAATGAGGGGCGGGCCTGTCCCTGCAGGTCCGCCCCAGTAGAACGCCGTTCACGTCCGAGGTTCCCCCTATGTCACTATCGAGTCCCGGGGTGCAGTCGGCCGCCGGTCCTGGTGCCCGGCGCAGTTCGTCCGGCCTGCTCCAGGCTTGGCTGCCCAAGCTGATACTGGCGCCGTCGATCGCCATCTCGCTGTTCTTCGTCTATGGCTTCATGCTGTGGACCTTCGTTCTCTCGTTGACCAATTCGCGCATGCTGCCCAGCTACGACTTCGTCGGCTTTGCCCAGTATGCGCGGCTGATGGCCAATGATCGCTGGTGGGTGGCTTCCACTAACCTGGTGGTGTTCGGCGGCCTGTTCGTGGCGATCTGCCTGGCACTAGGGCTGCTGCTCGCTATCCTGCTCGACCAACGTATCCGCCAGGAAGGGGTGTTACGCACCGTCTACCTCTATCCCATGGCACTGTCGTTCATCGTCACCGGCGTGGTGTGGAAGTGGCTGCTCAATCCAGGCCTTGGCATCCAGGCCATGGTGCGTAGCTGGGGTTTCGAGAACTTCCGCTTCGACTGGCTGGTGAATCCCGATATGGCCGTCTACACCCTGGTGATCGCCGCGGTGTGGCAGGCTTCCGGCTTCGTCATGGCGCTGTTCCTCGCCGGGCTGCGCGGCATCGACGACAGCATTCTCAAGGCCGCCCAGCTCGACGGCGCCAGTCTGCCGCGTATCTACTGGCGGGTGGTGATTCCCTGCCTGCGCCCGGTGGTGTTCAGCGCGGTGATGATCCTCTCGCATATCGCCATCAAGAGCTTCGACCTGGTGGTGGCGCTCACCGGCGGCGGACCCGGCTATGCTTCCGACCTGCCGGCCACCTTCATGTATGCCCACGCTTTCACCCGGGCACAGATCGGTCTGGGCTCGGCCAGCGCCATGCTGATGCTGGGCGGCGTGCTGGCGATCCTGATTCCCTATCTCTACTCCGAGCTGAGGAGCCGCCGCCATGGATAACGTCATTCGGCGCCGCACCGTCGGCGCGCGGATCGGCCGCGCCATGCTCTACGCCGTGCTGCTGCTGGCCGCGCTGTTCTATCTGCTGCCGCTGGCGGTGATGCTGATCACCTCGGTCAAGCCGCTGGCGGAAATTTCGCCGGGGACGCTGCTATCCCTGCCCCGGGAGCCGACCCTGGCTCCCTGGGCCAAGGCCTGGGGTGAGGCCTGTACCGGCATGCGCTGCGAGGGGGTAGGGGGCTACTTCTTCAACTCCATCGCCATCGTGGCACCGGCCGTGGCCATCTCCACGGTCATCGGGGCCCTCAACGGCTATGCCCTGACCAAGTGGCGCTTCCGTGGTTCCGAGCTGCTCTTCGCGCTGATGCTGTTCGGCTGCTTCATCCCGTTCCAGGTGGTGCTGCTGCCCATGGCGCAGACACTGGGCTGGCTGGGGCTGTCGAGCTCCCGGGCGGGGCTGATCCTGGTCCACGTGGTATTCGGCATCGCCTTCACTACGCTGTTCTTCCGCAACTTCTTCGTGGCGGTGCCCACCGAACTGGTCTCGGCGGCCAAGCTAGACGGGGCAGGGTTCTTCCGCATCTTCTGGCGCATCCTGCTGCCGGTGTCGACGCCGATCATCGTGGTCTCGGTGATCTGGCAGTTCACCCAGATCTGGAACGACTTCCTGTTCGGCGTGGCCTTCTCCGCCCATGACACCCAGCCCGTGACGGTGGCACTCAACAACCTGGTCAACACCTCCACCGGGGTCCGCGAATACAACGTCGACATGGCGGCGGCGATGATCGCGGCACTGCCGACCCTGTTGGTCTACGTGCTGGCGGGTAAATATTTCGTTCGCGGTCTCACGGCCGGCTCGGTCAAGGGCTGAGCAACCGAACAACAAAGAGGTTTTCGACATGGCAGCGCTTGAAATCAATAACGTGTGCAAGATCTTCGGGAGTGAGCAGGTGCTGCGTGACGTCAGCCTGGCCATCGACTCCGGTGAGTTCCTGATCCTGGTCGGGCCGTCGGGCTGCGGCAAGTCGACCCTGATGAATGCCATCGCCGGGCTGGAGCCGGTGACCAGCGGCGAGATCCGCATCGCCGGGGAGGAGGTCACCTGGCAGACCCCGGCGGAGCGCGATATCGCCATGGTATTCCAGTCCTATGCGCTCTATCCGAGCATGACGGTGCGCCAGAACATCAGCTTCGGGCTGGAGATGCGCAAGGTGCCCAGGGCCGAACGCGAGGCCGCCGTCGAGCGGGTCGCCGACCTGCTGCAGATCTCGCACCTGCTGGACCGCAAGCCGTCACAGCTCTCCGGCGGCCAGCGCCAGCGGGTCGCCATGGGCCGGGCGCTGGCCCGAGAACCCAAGATCTACCTGTTCGACGAGCCCCTTTCCAACCTGGATGCCAAGCTGCGGGTCGACATGCGCACCGAGATCAAGAAGCTTCACCAGCGGCTCGGCACCACCATCGTGTATGTGACCCACGACCAGATCGAGGCGATGACGCTGGCCGACTGCATCGCGGTGATGCGCGACGGCCGCATCCTGCAGCTGGGCACGCCCGACGAGGTGTACAACGACCCGGTGGATATCTTCGTCGCCGGCTTCATGGGCTCGCCGTCGATGAACTTTATCGTTGCCATCCTCGAGGGTGGGGCGGGGGACTACCGCCTGCGTATCGCCACCCCGGAGGAGGAGGATCTGGTGCTGCCCTGGCCGGCGGTGCGGGAGACCCCGGACATGGCCGGGCAGGTGGGGCGGGAGGTGATACTGGGGCTGCGCCCCGAGCACATCGGCGAGGAGGATGCTCGCCTCGGCGACCGCAACGAGGGTACTCGGATCACCGCTCGCATCTCGGTCGTCGAGCCCACCGGGGCTGATATCCTGCTGCAGCTGCCACTGGGGCAGGGAGAGGTGACCGCCCGGGTGGGCCCCCGCTGCCGGGTGCTCGCCGGCGAGCGCCTGGCACTACGCGTCGACATGGGGCGAGCGGTGCTCTTCGATAGCGAGACCGAAAGGCGGCTGGCCTAATGGCAAGGGTGGTTGCTTCACGGCTCGGAGATGTGTAAGTTGCGCGCTTTCTCGCCTCGACGGAGTCGTCACATGCAGCTGCTCGAACGCATCGTCCATCCCGAGCTTAATCGCCTCGATGTGCCGGCGTCTCGGATTCATCGCCGCCGTGCCGCACGCGGCATCGTCCTGGACGGCGATGAGATCCTGCTGCTCTATACGCGCCGCTACAACGACTTCAGCTTTCCGGGCGGCGGGGTGGATGATCACGAGGATCTGCTCGAGGGCCTGCATCGGGAGCTGGCCGAGGAGACCGGTGCCAGCGGTGTCGAGGTGGTGTCGCCGTACGGCTGGGTCGAAGAGTTCAGGCCGCACCACCGGCCGCAGTATGACCTGATGCACATGAACTCCTACTTCTACCATTGCCGTGCCGACCGGGACCTCGGCGAGACCCGGCTTGAGGACTATGAGCGGAACAACGGCATGGAGCCTTGCTGGGTCAGGCTTGAGGAGGCCATCGATCACAATCGCGGTGTGATGGCGGCCAGGGAGGCGAGCATGGGGCTGTCGATCCTTCGCGAGACCCGCATGCTGGAGCACGTGGCGCACCATCTGGTGCCAATGGCGGCCACGGCGGTGTAGCGGGGTTCAGCGCACGGTGATCACGGTGCACTCGGCGGTATGGGCCACCTTGTGGGAGACGCTGCCGACTACGAAGCCCTGCAGGTCGCTCAAGCCGCGGCTGCCCATGACGATGGCATCGATACCGCGTTTGCGCGCCTCGCTGAGGATGGTGCGGGCCGGGTCGCCCTGACCGATCACGGTCTCGATGCTGGTGGCACCCTGCTCGCGGGCGGCCTCGGCGGCACGGCTGATCACCTGCTTGCCGGCTTCCTCGCGCTCCTCGCGGCTGGCCTCGATGGCGATGGCGCCAATCCCCCATACCAGGGTGGTCTCATGGGCGAGCTCTTCCGGAATATGCACCAGGTGCAGGGTGCAACCCTCTTCCTGACGGACGAGCTGGCAGGCCACGGAGAGCGCCTTCTGGGCGTGCTCGGAACCATCGATGGGGACCAGGATGGAGGTGAACATGGAAAGACTCCTTGTATGAATCGGGGTTAATCCGAGCCTAGCGGGTTTCGGCGCCCAGGTCATGCATCTGCAGCCCGGAGGCTGCGTGAATTGACATGTCTCAAGGGTGGCGCTCGTCATTCGCCTCCAGCCGGCGCAGCTGCTGCCACAGTTCGCGGCGTAGGTCGCCCAGGCGAGGACGGCTCTCTTCCGGGAAGGACAGCGGTCGAGTGAGCCGCTGGGTGCGCAGCCCCAGTCGGGCGCTGAGCAGGCCGACGCCCATGCCCTGGGCGGCGCGGGTCGAGAGCCGGCCGGCCAGGTTCATGGAAAGCATCTGCATGCCGGCGTCACCGGCCATCTCCGTCGCACCGGCGAAGGCCATGTGATAAAGCACGCTGCGCAGCAGGCGGATCCTTCCCGGGTAGCTCAGCTCCAGGCCGTAGAGGCGGCACAGGCGGTCGATCATCGCCAGGCTGCGCCAGGCCACCAGCGCCATGTCCACCAGGGTCAGCGGGCTGACCGCCACCATGATCGCCGTTTCGCCGGACATCCGTGAAATCAGCCGGCTCGCTTCGCGGTCTCGGGGGGCCAGGAGGTGGTGGTCAAGCAGCAGCTGGATGTCATGGCCATCGTGATGGGCCTGGCGAGCAGCCAGGAAGCCCTGCCAGTGGGGGTGGTCGTCATCCAGGGCCAGGGCGCGCCGCAGCGCCTCGGCGGTGGCCTGGCCTTCCCCGTAGGTGGCCGCGGGCAGGGCCTCGAGGCGTTCGCGCAGCCGGTCGTGGCGGCGCAGCCGGCGCAGCCGCCATAGCTCGCGAACCAGCGCCGAGCCCCCCAGTACCAGGGCCAGCAGCAGGAGTCCGCTCCAGGCGCCGGCCAGCCAGTTTCCGCCCAGGCCGGCGGCGTAGAGGGTCTTGCCGGCTTCCACGGCGCCGAGCCCCAGGGTGCCGCCGAGCAGGGTCAGCAGCCCCCAGCGTCGCCGCCGCGGCCGGGCCAGGCTCGCCTCCAGGGTCTGCTCGCCGGGTCCCGGCGGCTCATCGGCCAGGTGGCGGCTGGCCAGCTCGGTGTCGAAGGCCACGGCGGGGCGCGGGTCAGGCGAGGAGGGCGCCTCGGCCTCGGCCGCCTCATTGGCCTCGGGTGAAAAACGCTGGCCCGGGCGCGGGTCGCGGGGCGGGGTCATTGCAGCTTGTCTCCGATCAGCCAGTCCAGGGCGGTATCCATGCGGATATGGGGCAGGGCGCCGCCCTCCATGGGCAGCGGCCGAAAGCTCGGATAGGTGAAACCCTGGCGGGCCCAGAAGGCCGCGTCGGGCAGGCGCTCCGGTACCTCGCCGGGAAACAGCAGCAGCGGTTCGCCATCGAGGCCTGTGGCGCGCAGGGCGGGAGTGCGCCTGCCGCGATGCTCCACCTCGCGAGGCTCGCTGGCGCGGATGGCCGCCAGCGACAGGGCCCGCACCGGCACGCTGGCGAAGCGCAGGTCCTTGAGGGGTTCGGCCAGCAGCGCCTCGAGCAGCGCCACCAGCCGTGGATGCTGCTCCGGGGTGACGTGGTCGGCCTTGGTGGCGGCGATGGCCAGCCGATCGATGCGTGGCGCGAAGAGCCGCGACAGCAGGCTGCGCTGGCCGTAGTCGAAGCTCTGCATCAGGTTGGAAAGGGCTCTCGAGAGATCCTGGAAGCGCTCCGGGCCGGCATTCAGGGCGCCGAGCAGATCCACCAGCACGATCTGGCGGTCGAAGCGGCGGAAGTGGTCGCGGTAGAAGGGCCTCACGATGTGCTGCTGGTAGTACTGGAAGCGTCGCGCCAGGGTGGCGTAGTTGCTCTCGGGCGGCAGGGTGGCCAGTGCGGCCGGGTCGACCTCGGCCACGCCGGGCAGCGGGAAGAACTGCAGCACCGGGGCGCCGGCGAGATCGCCCGGCAGCAGGAAGCGTCCCGGCTGAAGGTCGGCGAAGCCCGCCTCCCGGGCGGCGCGCAGCCCCTCGGCGTAGCGCTCGGCGATCTGGGCCAGGCGGGCCTCGTCGGCCTCGCCGGCGGGGTCCAGGGTCGCCACGGCGGCGTGCCAGCCGGCGAAATGGGCGTGCCGCTGATCCCCCCCCAGGGCCTGCTGGCTGCGACACCAGCTGGGGTAGTCGTGGGCCAGCAGCGGCAGGTCGAGCAGCCACTCTCCCGGGTAGTCGAAGAGGTCCAGGGTGAGCTGGCGGGTCTCGCCGGCAAACCAGCCGCGCTTCGCCGGACGATAGCGCAGTGCCAGGCGCAGCTCGCTGATGCCGCGGGTCGGCTCGGGCCAGCGCGGTGGCGTCTCGGCCAGGGCCGCCATGGCCTGGTCATAGGGGAAGCGCGGTACGCCAAGATCCTGCTGATTGACCCGCCGGGCACCCAGCAGGCGCCCCTGACGGGCCGCAGGCAACAGGTCGAGCCTGGCCTCCAGGCCGACATGGCGCAGCTGGTTGACCAGCGAGGTGAGGAAGGCGGTCTTGCCGGAGCGGGACAGGCCTGTCACCGCCAGACGCAGCTGGCGGTCGCGGCCGCGCTCGAACAGGTCGTGGAGTTCGCGAGCCAGGGGCTGGCGCATGGGCAGGGCCTCCTCGGCGCTCAGCGGGGGCCGGCGAGCATGGCATAGAGCAGCGGGCTCGCCGCGATCACGAAGCCGGCGCCGGCCAGCAGGTAGCCGGGCATGCGATGCCGGGTACGGTGGGCCAGGGTCAGGCCCCCGATACAGACCACCATGCCCACCAGATTGAAGCTGAAGGAGGCCATCTCCATGAAGTGCTGGGGCGACATGCGCGCTCCTCGGGTTGCCGTGTGCTGTGGGGAATGGTATCAGGTGTCGGGGTATCTCCGCAGGGCCGACCAGGAGGAAGCACATGGCCAGGTTACCGGATGCCCAGGCGGTGATCCGCTTCTGGTTCGACGAACTGGCGCCGACCCAGTGGTTTCGCCAGGACCCCGGCCTGGATGGCGAGATCGCGGCGCGCTTCGGCGAGCTGCTCGAGGCCGCCGGGCGCGGCGAGCTGTGGTCGTGGCGGCTGTCGGCGCGGGGTCGCCTGGCCGAGGTGATCGTGCTCGACCAGTTCTCGCGCAATATCCACCGCGACACGCCGCTGGCCTTCGCGCGGGACCCGGTGGCGCTGGTGCTGGCCCAGGAAGCCGTGGCCAGCCGCATCGACCGTCACCTGGAGGTGCCGTGGCGCGCCTTCCTCTATATGCCCTGGATGCACAGCGAGTCCCTGGCGATCCATGACGAGGCCCTGGGGCTCTTCGACCAGCCGGGCCTGGAGGAGCAGCTGCACTTCGAGCATCGCCATCGCGACATCATCCTGCGCTTCGGTCGCTACCCGCACCGCAACGCGATACTGGGTCGCCCCTCCACGCCGGAGGAGCTGGCCTTCCTCGAACAGCCGGGATCATCGTTCTGAGTGGCTCGGCGCCAGAGTACCGACAAAGAGTAACGACAAGGAGAGCTTCATGGGACTGATTGCCTGGTTGATCATCGGCGGCCTGGCGGGCTGGATCGCCGGCCATATCATGCGCGGGGGCGGCTTCGGCATCCTCGGCAATATCGGCGTGGGGGTCGTGGGAGCGGTGATCGGCGGCTTCCTGTTCAGCCTTCTGGGGCTGCAGGCCGGGGGCTTCGTCGGCTCGCTGGTGACTGCCATCGTCGGCGCCGTGGTGCTGCTGTGGGTGATCTCGAAGGTCAGAAAGGCCTGATTTACCGTTTGCCATCATGCGATCACGGCGCCCGGCTCATGCCGGGCGCCGTCGTTTTCGTCAGTGGTCGGCGGGGCGCGGCAGGATACGCCGATAGCGATCCAACGCCTGGTCGAGCCAGGCGCCGCTCAGTGCCACCTCGTCGCGCCGGGCCGGCACCCTTACCTCCAGCAGGAAAACGCCGGGGGTGGCGCTACCGGCGGTCAGGCGCCGGGCCAGGGCTGCGGGCAGGTGCTCGGGACGACGCCAGACGAGGCGCAGGGCACGGTGGTCGATCAGGTACTGCAGGCGGGCAGAATCGGTGAGCACCGAGGCAGCACCATAGGCCAGTCCCCGGGAGAGACTCTCCAGGGTGCGGTAGAGCGGGGCCCCGGCGGCACGGCAGGCGTGGGCACCCTCGACGAAACAGCGCTCCCGCTCCGTCGGGTCCTCTGGCCACTTGCCGCCGGCCAGGTGCGCCCGGGTGGCAGGGTAGGCCAGGGTGATGGCCACGGCGGGGGTGCCGTCGGCCAGGGTGGTGGCCGGTTCGGTGATGGCACCGTGGTGAAGCTCGCCGTGCAGCCAGCGATAGTCGCAGGCCTGCTGCACAGTGGCCTGGGCCTCCTGGGCGGTATGGCTGGCGCCCTGCAGGGAGCGCAGCAGGGAGAGGGTTCGCAGTATCACGGGATGGCCTCGCGGTAGACGCCGTCATCTTCCCGGCTGGCCTGTTCGATGGCAAGGCCCCAACGAGCACCGCCCGGTGCATGGCCGGGCGGTGGGGTCACGCAGGCAAGATGCCGATCAGGCGGTGGCGGGCTGACCCACCAGCTCCTTGAGGGAGGCCTCGACGATATCCAGGCCCTCCTCCAGCACCTCGTCCTCGATGGTGACGGGCATCAGGAAGCGGATGGTGTTGCCGTAGAGGCCGCAGGAGAGCAGCACCAGCCCCTTCTCGCGGGCCCGCTTGCACAGCGCCGCAGCCAGGTCGGCATTCGGGGTGTGGCTGGCCTTGTCTGAGACGAGATCCAGCGCGGCCATGGAGCCCAGGTGGCGACCGTTGTCGACGCAGTCGAAGGCCTGCTGCCACTTGGCGAAGCGCTTGCCCAGCTTCTCGCCCAGCGCCTGGCTCTTCTCGAGAATGTTCTCCTCCTCGAACACCTCGAGGACCGCCAGCACGGCGGCGCAGGAGACCGGGCTGCCGGTGTAGGTGCCGCCCAGTGAGTTGGGGCCGGAGGCGTCCATGTGCACGTCGGTGCCCACCACGGCGGAGATCGGCATGCCGTCGGCCATGCTCTTGGCCATGGTGATGATGTCGGGCTCGACGCCGCTGTGCTCGATGGCGAACATCTTGCCGGTGCGGCCGAAGCCGGACTGCACCTCGTCGACGATCATCAGCATGCCGTGTTCGTCGCAGATCTCGCGGATCGCCTTGAGGAAGCTCGCCGAGGCGGGATAGAAGCCGCCCTCACCGAGAACCGGCTCGATCACGATGGCTGCGGTGTCGCGGGGGTTGGCGTCGGTCTTCAGGGTCATCTTCAGGCCGCGCAGGGCCTCGTCCTCGCTGACGCCGTGATAGGGCACCGGGTAGGGCGCGCGGAACACGTTGCCCGGCATGCTGCCGAAGTCGGCGGCGTAGGGGGCGACCTTGCCGTTCATGGCCATGGTCATGAAGGTACGGCCGTGATAGCCGCCGTCGAAGCAGATCACGTTGTTCTTGCCGGTGGCGGCGCGGGCGATCTTGACGGCATTCTCCAGGGCCTCGGCGCCGGAGTTGGCCAGCATCACCTTGGCATGGCCGCGCACCGGGGTGACCTTGCTCAACTGCTCGGCCACCTTCACGTAGCCCTCGTAGGGCATCACGGTCTGGCAGGTATGCATGACGCGGTCGAGCTGCGCCTTGACGGCCTCGACCACCTTCGGGTGGCGGTGGCCGATGTTGAGCACGCCGATGCCGCCGGCAAAGTCGATGATGCGGTTGCCGTCGGCGTCCCAGATCAGGGCGTTCTCGGCGCGATCGGCGAACTGGGTAGCGGGGCTGGCCGCGCCGTTGGCGACATAGCGCTTCTTGAGATCGTTGAGTTCAGCGTTGGTCATGATGCCTCCTGTTGGGTGGTCGGCGACGCTCACAGGCCGCCGATACACACGTATTTTAGTTCAGTGTACTCATCCAGGCCGTGGTGCGAACCCTCGCGACCCAGCCCTGACTCCTTGACGCCGCCGAAGGGGGCCAGCTCGGTGGAGAGGATCCCCTCGTTCACTGCCACCATGCCGTACTCCAGCCCCTCCATGACATGCCAGATGCGACGGTAGTCGCGGGCATAGAAGTAGGCGGCCAGGCCAAACTCCGTGGCATTGGCCATGGCGATGGCCTGCTCTTCGGTCTCGAAGCGGAACACCGGCGCCAGGGGGCCGAAGGTCTCCTCCCGGGCGACCCGCATCTCCTCGGTGACATCGGCAATCACGGTGGGTTCGAAGAAGGTGCCGCCCAGGGCGTGGGGCTTGCCGCCGCAGATCAGGCGACCGCCCTTCTCCAGGGCATCGGCAATGTGGGCCTCGACCTTGTCCACTGCCGCGGCGTTGATCAGCGGGCCCTGCATCACGCCCTCCTCGAGGCCGCTGCCGACCTTGAGGTCGGCGACCCGAGCGGCCAGTTTCTCCACGAAGGCATCGTAGACCCCGGCCTGGACCAGCAGGCGGTTGGTGCACACGCAGGTCTGGCCGGAGTTGCGGTACTTGGAGGCCACGGCGCCCTCCACGGCGGCGTCCAGGTCGGCGTCGTCGAAGACGATGAAGGGGGCGTTGCCGCCCAGCTCCATGGACGCCTTCTTGATCGTACCGGCACACTGGGCCAGCAGTCGTTTGCCGACCGGGGTAGAGCCGGTGAAGGACACCTTGCGTACGCGGGGGTCGGTGGTCAGCACCTCACCGATCCCGGCCGGGCGGCTGGCAGTGACCACGTTGAGTACGCCCGCGGGGAAGCCGGCCAGCTCGGCCAGTCGCGCCACGGCCAGGGCAGTCAGCGGGGTGGCCTCGGCGGGTTTGATCACCACCGGGCAGCCGGCGGCCAGCGCCGGGGCGCACTTGCGGGTGATCATCGCCAGCGGGAAGTTCCAGGGGGTAATGGCAGCCACCACGCCGATGGGCTCGCGGAACACCAGGATGCGCTTGTCGACGCCGTGGCTCGGCAGGGTCTCACCCGCCACGCGCTTGGCCTCCTCGGCGTAGAATTCCACGAAGGAGGCGCCGTAGGCGACCTCGCCGCGGGACTCGGCCAGCGGCTTGCCCTGCTCCAGGGTCATCAGCCGGGCGAGTTCCTCCTGATGGGCCATGATGGCGTCATACCAGGCCCGCAAGAGGTCGGCGCGCTCCTTGGCGGTGCGTTTCCGCCAGGCCGGCCAGGCGGCGTCGGCCGCGGCCACGGCGTCGCGGGCGTCGTCGGCGGTCAGGTCGGGCACCTCGGCGAGGACCTCGCCGCTGGCGGGGTCGGTGACGGCGAAGCGAGCCTCGGCATCACGCCATTCACCGGCGATGAAGGCCTTGGGGATCAGGATGTCGGGCAGGAGTGGCATGGTGCCTCCATGGGGATTGTCATCATATTTTACGCAGTGTGCATTATTTGAAACGTTTCGCCAAGCCTGTGCGAAGCACCGGCAAGCCCGGGCTTTGAGCCAAAAGGAGAGGCTCGACCCATCGGCGGCGGCGGCGCTTTCCGCTACACTGTCACGCCTGAAAAAAGCGGGGGGCGCCTGACGACCCGGTGCCAACCATCGTCAGCGACCGCTGTCTTCCTTTCCGACTATGCCGAGGTGAGCCTTGATCGATCCGCTGAATGCCTGGTGGGCCCAGCAGCTGGTGCTGTGTGACTGGGCCTTCGACCCCGACCCGCTGAGCGTGGAGCCTCAGGCCGCCCTGGAACGCTTACAGGGGCTGGGTGTGGCGGACCGTGGCGAGCTTGGCTGGCGTCTGGTGGAGTCCTTCGGTGCAGGGGGCAGCATGGCCGATCCGGCCCGCTTGCTGGCGGCCCTGGA
>NZ_JACUUD010000264.1 GCF_014859505.1 Halomonas sp. | reverse complement strand
GGGGCGGAGTGCTGGCCATGTGGCATCCTTGGGTCAGGACTAATGTCTATACAAACACAGTCTACCCGGGAGCGCCTCGCGCTTCACCCCTCCCCATGCACCTGGCAGTCAAGGGCATGAGGAAGGATGGCCTGCCGTCCTAACCGCCCGTCATGTTCATGAAGCGCACCACCTGGACCTCGCCGTCGGTGGTGAAGTGATGGCGCTCGGGCTTCCTGGTCATGGCAGCGACGATGGTGGCCTTGAGGCGCTCGGTGTCGCCGGGATGGCGGCGCAGCACGGCGCGCAGGTCCACCGAGTGCTCGTTGCCCAGGCAGAGCAGCAGGCGGCCCTCGGCGGTGACCCGCACCCGGTTGCAGGCGTCGCAGAAGTTGTGGCTGTGGGGCGAGATGAAACCGATCCGACTCTCGGAGTCCGCCATTCGGTAGTAGCGCGAGGGGCCCAGCGTCGTCTCGGTGGTGGGCACCAGGGCGTGGCGGGACTCGATGATCCCGCGCACCTCGTCGCTTCCGCAGAAGGTGGTGGCGCGGTCGTGGCCGATGGTCTGGCCCAGCGGCATCTCCTCGATGAAGCTGATGTCCACTCCCTCTGCGCGGGCGAACTCGACCAGGTCGAGCACCTCGTCGTCGTTGCGCCCCTTGAGGATCACGGCGTTGAGCTTGATGCGCACAAAGCCGGCCTCCCGGGCGGCGCGGATGCCGTCGATGACCTTCGCCAGGTCACCGGTGCGGGTCAGGGCGCGGAAGCGCGCCGGGTCCAGGGTGTCGAGGCTGATATTGAGACGCTCGAGGCCACCTGCGCGCAGGGCACGAGCGTGCCTGGCGAGGCCTGCACCGTTGGTGGTCATGGCGAAATCGCGCAACCCCGGGAGGGCCCCGACCTCGGCGACCAGGGTCTCGATGCCGCGCTTGACCAGTGGCTCGCCGCCGGTGAGGCGGATCTTCTCCACGCCCAGTTCCAGGAAGGCGCGGCACAGGGTGGCCATCTCCTCCAGGGTGAGCACCTGGGCGCGGGGCAGGAAGGTCATCTCCTCGGCCATGCAGTAGACGCAGCGGAAGTCGCAGCGGTCGGTGACCGAGAGGCGCAGGTAGCGGACGGTGCGGCCGAAGCCGTCGACAAGCGCGCTCATGTGGTCTGCTCCGCCACCCGGGACTCGGCGCCCATGGGCAGCCGGGCGATCAGCTCACCCACCTCGCTTGCCACCTCGGCGACGGTGGCCTCGTCGTAGCACTGGCCGCGGCGCTTGCGCAGGCCACGCTCGTAGAGCCTCACGTGTTCGGTGGGGGTGACGCCAGCGTTGGCCAGGCAGTGGCTGGCGCAGTGCATCTGGCAGCCATCGATGGCCACGATGGGCCGGCCGGAGC
>NZ_JACUUD010000019.1 GCF_014859505.1 Halomonas sp. | reverse complement strand
GTGTGGGGTCTCCCCATGTGAGAGTAGGTCATCGTCAGGCACCTTTTCAGAAACCTCAGCCCAATGGCTGGGGTTTCGTCGTTCTGGGGGTCTCCCCATGGAAAGTAGCGGAGCGCCGCCCGAGTCATCGTCAGGCACCTATATAGAAAGGCCCCGCGTTCGAAAGAGCGCGGGGCCTTTCGCATTACTGGCGGTCATGCTACTGGCGGTCATGCGGCGGCCATGCCGGACTGATAGAATCATCCGCCTGTTTCGTGTCGTGGCAGATCACCATGCAAGCCAGTTCCCGTTCCATCGTCACCAACCAGCCCGGGCCCCACGAGGACCTGAGCCGGCGTGTGGCACGCGCCCTGGCTCACCCGCTGCGCAAGCCGGTGGCAGAGCACACTCGCCAGGCCTTCGAGGCAGCTCGGACATGGCGTGCCGCACGGCCCGACATGCCGCTGATCCTGGACGCCGGCTGTGGGGTGGGGCTCTCGACCCGCCGCCTGGCGGAGCGCTTTCCCGACCATGCGGTGATCGGCGTGGATCGCAGCAAGAGCCGCCTGACCCGAGAGCATGGTCCACTGCCCGACAACGCCCTGCTGGTCCGCGCCGACCTAGTCGACTTCTGGCGCCTGGTGCTGGCCGATGGCTGGCGGCCCGTGCGTCACTACCTGCTCTACCCCAATCCCTATCCCAAGGCGGCCCATCTCAAGATGCGCTGGCAGGGGCACCCGGTCCTGCCGGTGATCCTGGCCCTGGGCGGACGCCTGGAGCTGCGCTCCAACTGGCGACTCTACGTGGAGGAGTTCGCCCTGGCCGTGGCCCAGGCCACCGGCCGCAAGGCCGAGGTGGGGCCCCACGAGCCGGGGAACGCCTTCCTGACCCCCTTCGAGCAGAAGTACCATGTCAGCGGACAGCCGCTCTGGAAGCTGGTGGTGGAGCTACCCCATGACCCCGGGCTGGTCCCCGGGGGAGGGAGCACCTGATGGCCTTGGTCTACCTGGCCGTGGCGATCCTGGCCGAGGTAGTGGCCACCAGCGGCCTGAAGGCCACCGACGGCTTTACCCGCCCGTGGCCGAGCCTGCTGGTGGTATTCGGCTATGCGGTAGCCTTCTACATGCTCTCCCTGGTGCTGCGCACCATCCCGGTGGGGATCGCCTACGCCATCTGGGCGGGGCTGGGTATCGTGCTGGTTGCCGTGGTGGGGGTGCTGGTCTATGGCCAGCGCCCCGATCTTCCCGCCGTCATCGGCATTGGCCTGATCGTGGCCGGCGTTGTCACTATCCAACTCTTCTCCTCCATGTCCCACTGAGCCTCCGGGACCTTCACAAGCCTACGGTGCCGTCATGCGTCATCCTGTTCTGAAAGTCGCCGCACACCTCCTGCTCTGCCTGCTGCCAATGGTTGCCCAGGCCTCGGGCTTCGCCCAACTGGGCCGCCTGGCCGACAAGGGGTTCCTGATCAGCGCCGAGGCGCGCCTGATCGATGAGGGCACGGTGCTGGGGGCCATCGAGGCCGACCGCCAGCTCTCGCCGGCCTCGGTGACCAAGAGCTATCTGGCCGCCGCGGCGCTGGACCGCTGGGGGCCCCAGCATCGCTTTACCACCCGGCTGCTCGGCGAGTCGCGCCCGGACGGCGATGGCGTGCTGTCGGGCGACCTGATCCTCGACGGCGGCGGCGACCCGGCGCTGACCACCGAGGACCTGTGGCGGCTGGTGCAGCGCCTGCACCAGGCCGGGGTACGAGAGGTGGAGGGCAGGCTCCTGGTCAGCCAGTGGCGCTTCGGCCCGGTGGAATGCATCACCACCGACCGCTGCCAGGCCCGCGATCGCACGGCCAACGCCTACAGCGCGCTGCTCTCCTCGGCCGGGATCAACTACGGCAGCTGGTGCGTCAGCGTGGCACCCGGCGCCGCCCCCGGGCAGCCGGCCCGTGTGACTGGCTGCGACAGCCAGGCGGCCATTCTCGAGATCGACAACCGCGTGGAGACCCGGCCCGACAACAGCGGCACCGAGCTGCGCGCCGAGCGCATCACCCGCAACGGCCATGACGTCATGCTGCTCAGTGGTCAGATCTCCACCAATGCCCGTCCCCGGGACATCTACCGGGGCAGCTCCGATCCCGCCGACCAGATGGCCATGACCCTGCTGGCGATGCTCGATCAGGCCGGCATCGCGGTGCGCGGCGGGGCCGAGACCACCCTGGCCGAGCCGCCTGCCGGCGCCCGGTCGCTGGCCGAAGTGGAGGGCAAGCCGCTGCAGGAGCTGCTGCTGCGGGTGATGAACTACTCCAACAACTTCATGGCCGACATCCTCGCCCTGAACCTGGTGGAGACCTCCCGCGCCGACCTGCGCCTGGGCGGTGCGGCCATCGAGCAGTTCGTGGCCGGCATCCCCGATCACGGCCCGGTGACCCTGCTCAGCGGCAGCGGCCTGACCCCCGAAAACCGCAGCTCGGCCCGTGGCGCCAATGCGCTGCTGGCGAGCATGTTCCACCGTCCGTCGCTGTTCCCGAGCTTCGTGGCGACCCTGCAGTCCCCTGGCAACGGGGTGATGCGCTTCATCCGGCGCGGGTCGCCGACCTTCCAGCACCATGTCATGCTCAAGACCGGCACCCTCAACCAGCCGGTAGCGGTGCGGGCGGTGGGCGGCTACTTCCGCACTCGCAGCGGACGCTGGGGCGTCTTCACAGTGCTGGTCAACGGTACCGGCAGCACCCCCTACCTGAGCTGGTCCGAGGTCCTCGACCCCCTGGCGGTGGACCTCGAGCGGATGATCGATACCCATTGAGCGGCCCGCTCCCCACGCAAAGGATCTCCCGATGAAGCCCGGACATACCGGTTGGCGCCACCTGGTGCACTCCACCCGCTACTCCCTCAAGGGGCTCAAGGCCGCCTGGCGCCACGAGTCGGCCTTCCGTCAGGAGCTGGCCCTCTGCGTGCTGCTGCTGCCGCTGGCCTGGTGGATCGGCCAGGGGCCGGTGGAGTGGGTCCTGCTGGTGGGCAGCTGCCTGCTGGTGCTGGTCGTGGAACTGGTCAACAGCGCCATCGAGAGCGTGGTGGACCGCATCGGCCCCGAGCATCACGAGCTTTCCGGACGTGCCAAGGACCTGGGCTCCGCCGCGGTCATGGTGTCGTTGGCCCTGGTCGGGCTCACCTGGCTGCTGCTGGCCGGCCAGAAGCTGCTCGGCTGATTCCACCGTCGTGCCGGGTGCCCTTGGCGCCTGGGCTTCGCTATGCTGGGGGCATTCGCCACTTCGATGCGAGACACCCATGCCGCTGCCCGATGACTTCCTGCCGTTGATCGACATTCCCGAGCCCCTCAAGGCGCCGCTTGCGCGCAGCCGCGAACGACTGGTGGAAGCCCTGGCCCAGGCCGACAACCTCGCCGACATGGCCGGGCGGGACTCGCCGCTGGAGGACTGGCTGGGGCTCTCCGTATCTCGTCGTGAGCAGTTGGCCCGGGTGCTGGCGATCTCCGAGTTCGTCGCCGAGACTCTGGTTCGCTACCCGGAGTGGCTGCTGCACCTGGATGCCAGCGGGGAACTGGATGTCACCCCCGACGTAGAGAACCTGCGCAGCTGGCTCGAGGAGCGCCTGGAGGCGGCCAAGGACGAGGCCGCCATGCAGGCCGCCATTCGTCGCTTTCGCCGCGCGCGTATGGTCGGCATCGTGTGGCGCGACCTGACGCGGCCCGAGGGCATCGACATGTGGGCGACCGCTGCCGCCGTGTCTCGTCTCGCCGAGGTCTGCCTTGAGGGGGCGCTCACCTGGCTGGAACGTTTCCTGGCGCTGCGCTGGGGCCGGCCCGCCCTGCGCCGTGATGGCAGCGAACAGCGCCTGGTGGTGCTGGGCATGGGCAAGCTCGGCGCCGGTGAGCTCAACCTCTCCTCCGATATCGACCTGATCTTCGCCTTCCCCGAGAAGGGTGAGACCGAAGGGGGGCGCAAGCCCCTGGAGCATCAGGAGTACTTCACCAAGCTGGGGCAGCGGCTGATTGGTGCCCTGGACGCGGTGACCGCCGACGGTTTCGCCTTCCGGGTCGACATGCGGCTGCGCCCACTGGGCGACGGTGGCCCCCTGGTGGGCAGCTTCTCCTCGCTTTCCAGTTACTACCAGGACCAGGGGCGCGAGTGGGAGCGCTACGCCATGCTCAAGGCACGCCCCGTGGCCGGGGATCTCGGCGCCGGCGCCGAGCTGCTGGCCAGCCTGCGACCCTTCGTCTATCGCCGCTACCTCGACTTCGGCGCCATCGAGTCGCTGCGCGAGCTCAAGGCGATGATCAACCGCGAGGTGCGCCGCAAGGGCATGGAGGGCAACATCAAGCTCGGCCCCGGCGGCATCCGAGAGGTGGAGTTCGTGGTCCAGGCCTTCCAGCTGATCCGCGGCGGGCGCGACACCGAGCTGCAGGTGACCTCGCTGAAGACGGCGCTCGAGCGGCTGCCGGCGCTGGGCCTGCTGCCCGTCGAGGTGGTCGAGGAGCTCATCCCGGACTACGCCTTCCTGCGCGACCTGGAGCACGCCCTGCAGGCCCTGGAGGATCGCCAGACCCAGAGCCTGCCCGACGACGACCTCGACCGTGAGCGGGTCGCCCTGGCGCTGGACATGGAGGACTGGCCGGCGCTCATGGCCAGGCTCGACGAGGTGCGCGCCCGGGTCCGCCAGCACTTTGATGCGGTGATCGCCGACCCCGAGGAGGAGATCGAGGAGGCCGCGCAGGAGGCGGCCGACGGCATTCCCCTGGAACAGTGGCGGGCGCTGTGGCGAGGCGAGCTCGACGAGGAGGAGGTGGCCGAGCTGCTGGAGGAGGCCGGCTTCGACGACCCCGCCGCGGCGGGTCGCCGAATCGCCACCCTCTATCATTCCCGCCAGGTGCAGGGCATGCAGCGCATCGGTTTCGAGCGGCTCGAGGCGCTCGTGCCGATGCTGCTGGATGCTGTGGTGGAGAGCGAGGCGCCGGATACCGCGCTGGAACGCGTGCTGCCGCTGGTCGAGTCGGTGCTGCGGCGCACCGCCTACCTGGCGCTTTTGCGCGAGAATCCCGACGCCCTGGGCCACCTGATGACGCTCTGCTCGGGGAGCCCCTGGATCGCCGAGCAGCTGGCCCGTTACCCGATCCTGCTCGATGAGCTGCTGACCCCGGAGACCCTCTATACCCCCGCCGACAAGACACTGCTCGCCGACGAGCTGCGCCAGACCCTGGCGCGCCTGCCGGAAGAGGACGAGGAGGCCCAGCTCGAGGCGCTGCGGGTCTTCAAGCATGCCCAGGTGCTGCATGTGGCGGCCTCCGACATCGCCGGCACACGCCATCTGATGAAGGTGAGCGACTACCTCACCTATATCGCCGAGGTGATCCTCGAGGCGGTGTTGGCCATGGCCTGGAAGCATCTGACCCGCAAGCACGGTTTTCCGGAGCTGGTCGACGGTGTCCGTGCCGGTGTCGAGCCGGACTTCCTGATCGTCGGCTACGGCAAGCTCGGCGGCATCGAGCTGGGTTACGGCTCGGACCTGGATCTGGTGTTCATCCACGACGGCGCCACCCAGGGCGGCACCGACGGCAAGCGCCCGCTGGACAACGCCGTCTTCTTCACCCGCCTGGGGCAGCGCATCATTCACCTGCTCACCGCGTTGACGCCCGCCGGCACCCTCTATGAGGTGGACATGCGACTGCGTCCCTCCGGCAACTCGGGGTTGCTGGTCAGTTCGCTTTCCGCCTTCGCCGACTACCAGCGACGCGATGCCTGGACCTGGGAGCACCAGGCGCTGGTGCGCGCCCGGGTGGTGGCGGGGCACCCGCGCCTGGCCGAGGGCTTCGATGCCATCCGTGGCGAGATCCTCGGCCGAGAGCGGGAGACAGGGGCGCTGCGCGAGGAAGTGGTCAAGATGCGCCACAAGATGCGCGACCACCTGGGCGGCAAGAGCGGGGAAGGGGAGTTCGACCTCAAGCACGACCCCGGCGGCATGGTGGATATCGAGTTCCTCTGCCAGTACGCCGTGCTCGCCATGGGCCACGAGACGCCGGAGCTGCTGCAGTGGAGCGACAACATGCGCATCCTCGAGACCCTGGAGGCCGCCGAGCGCCTTCCGGCCAAGGAGTGCCAGCGCCTGCGTGACGCCTACCTGGCCCTGCGCAGCGCCGCCCACCGCGCTTCGCTGACCCGCGAGCCTGCTCGTGGGCGCAACGACACCTTCGAGGAGCACCGCCATGTGGTGATCGAGGCCTGGCAGCGGCTGTTGGAGCCGCAGACGGGTGCAGCCGAGAAAACTGGCATCGACAAGGACTGACGGAGCAAGGATTACTGATGAAGAAGATACTGGTACTGCATGGCCCCAACCTCAACCTGCTGGGGACACGGCAGCCGGAGATCTATGGCCACGAGACCCTCGAGGACATCAACAACCGGCTCTTCGAGCGGGCGGCGCTGGAGGGCTGGGAGATCGCCTGCCGGCAGAGCAATCACGAGGGCCAACTGATCGACTGGATCCAGGCGGCACGGCTGGACGGCACCGCCGCCATCATCATCAATCCTGCGGCCTACACCCATACTTCGGTGGCGATCCTCGACGCCCTCAATGCCTTCGAGGGCACCGTCATCGAAGTGCACCTCTCCAACGTTCACAAGCGCGAGAGCTTCCGGCACCATTCCTACGTCTCGCTGCGTGCCGACGGGGTGATCGCCGGGCTCGGCAGCCAGGGCTATCACGCCGCCCTGGAGGCGGTGATGCGCCAGCCGGGCTGAGGGTAAGCGTTAGTCTCTCCGGCGCTCACTGTCCTTGAGATCATCGTCTCTGGTGGCGTCGCCCTTGACCTCATAGTCACCCTCCAGCACCTGCTGCTCCCGGTAGCGGCCGTCCGCGCCTTGGGTCTCGCGATAGCGGGTCTGGTGGAAGTGCGCCTGCTGGGTGTAAGAGCCGTTGCCCACGTCCTCGGCCTGGTTGGCGCGCATCTTCTCCATGCGCTTGTTCAGCCGGTAGCGCAGCAGCGGCATCAGCGCCCAGCCGAGCAGCAGGAAGAACAGCCCCAGCGCCATGGCGACGATCATCATGGCGCCGAACAGCAGCCAGGCGAGCAGCATCTTCAGGCTGCCGAGCAGGCCGCCGGCATTGGTCTGCCTGGCGCGCTGCTGCCACGCCTGGGCGGTGCGCCAGGCGACATTGTGGCGTGGATCCTGGTCGGGGCCTCGGGAATCGGACATCACTCTCTCCGTCGGGGCGGCGCACGGCGCCGCAGGAAATGGTGTCCCCGCAGGGACTGGCCCTTGGAAAGCGGGCGGGGCGCTTCGTTCCGATGATGGCTCAGGCTGCGACCAGGCGCCACAGCGCGGCGGTGAGGATGCCGGCGGTGATCGCCGGCAGCGGCTTGCGCAGCGCCAGCATCACCGCGGCCGTGGCCACCAGCGCCATCCGGGCGCCGCCGTCGCCATGGACGGCCATGGGCGTGATCACCGCCACCAGCACCGAGCCGGCCATGGCGTTGATGAAGCGCTCGACGCGCGGTCCGATGGGCACCCGGGCCATCACGAAGACCCCACCGGCGCGGGTCAGGTAGGTGGTCAGCGCCATGATCAGGATGGCCAGCAGCACCCCGCCGTTGGCGGCGGTCAGGGTCATCGGGTCGCCTCCTGGCGGGCGGGGGGCAGCAGCAGGCCCACCAGGCCGCCGGCCAGGGCGCCGACGATCACGTGGGCATGGGGCGGCAGCCAGGCCATCGCCGCCAGGGCGGCGATGGCCGCGGCGCCCCAGGGCAGCAGCACGCCGGGGTCGCGCTTGTCGCCCACCAGCATGGCCAGCAGGAAGCAGCCCATGATGGCATCCAGTCCGAAGCGTTCGGGCTCGCCGATGCCGCTGCCGAAGGCCACGCCCAGGCCGGTACCGATCATCCAGGTGGTCCACAGCGCCAGCCCGCCGCCCACCAGGATGCCGAGCCGCGCCGCGGTGGAGCCGCCGCTCATGGCCATGGCCCAGTTGGCGTCGCTGAGCAGGATCAGGCTGGCGTAGCGCCGGCCGGCGGGCAGGTCGCGCAGGTGGGGATAGAAGGCGGCGCCCATCAGCAGGTGGCGGGCATTGATCGCCAGGGTGATGGCCACCAGGGGCACCAGCGGGATGGTGTCGCCCCACAGCTCCAGGGTGGCGAACTGGGCGGCCCCGGCGAACACCAGGCCGCTCATCAGCAGGGTCTCCAGGCCGGAGAGCCCCTGCTGCAGGGCCGCGACTCCGAAGGCGAGCCCGAAGACGATCACGAAAAGCGACAGCGGCGCCATGCGCCGGAAGCCCTCGACCAGATGGCCGAATCCCGATCGAGACGAGACCTCCTCGGTCATGAGCGCCACACCTCGGCGACGATCTCGTAGCTTCTCAGGCGGTCCTCCAGGGCGAACACATCGGTATTGAGCATCAGCTCGTCGGCGCCGGTCTGCTCGAGGAAGGCCTCGAGGCCCTCGCGCACGGTGGCGGGGCCGCCGACGATGGCCGCCCCCAGGAACTGCTGCAATTGCCGCTCCTCCATGGGCGTCATGTCCAGGTGCTCCACTGGCGGCTTCGCGCAGGTGCGCTGGCCGCGGATCATCCCCAGGAACTTCTGGCGGGCAGTGGTGGCCAGGTACTCGGCGTGGGCGTCGTTGTCGGCGGCGATCACCGGCAGGCCCACCATGGCGTGGGGCCGCTCCAGCACCGCGGAGGGGCGGAACTGCTCGCGATAGAGGCGCAGCGCCTCGAACAGGTAGCCGGGGGCGAACTGGGCGGCAAAGGCGAAGGGCAGCCCCAGGCGAGCGGCCAGCTGGGCACTGTAGCCGCTGGAGCCCAGCAGCCAGATCGGCACCTTGGTGCCCTGGCCGGGCACGGCCCGCACGCGCTGGCCGGGACGTTCGTCATCCAGGAAGCCCTGCAGCTCCTCCAGGCGCTGGGGGAAGTCGTCGACGCCGGCGTAGGGATCGCGGCGCAGGGCGGCCATGGTGGCGCCGTCGGAGCCCGGCGCGCGACCCAGCCCCAGGTCGATGCGCCCGGGATAAAGGGCCTCCAGGGTGCCGAACTGCTCGGCGATCACCAATGGTGGGTGGTTGGGCAGCATGATGCCACCGCTGCCCACCCGGATGCGCTCGGTGGCGCCGGCCACGTGGCCGATCAGCACGGCGGTGGCGGCGCTGGCGATGCCCTCGATGCCGTGGTGCTCGGCCAGCCAGAAGCGGGTAAAGCCCAGGCGCTCGGTCTGCCGTGCCAGGGCGACGCTCTCCCGGAAGCTGTCCGCCGCACTGCCACCCTCGCGGATCGGGGCCAGGTCGAGGACGGAGAGGGGGGTGTCGGCGAGACGGGGCATGGAACCTCCAGAAAGTTAGCCTGCTGATTAAGCCTACCATGAGGACCGGCGGGCCGCCGTGCAATCCCCCGAGATCGATTTGCCGTATCGCCGGTTTGAACGCCAGGTTGCTGGCGAGCATGCATATCGCCATGAAAATGCGGGGACAAGCTGGTAGGGTATTTCTTGTACAACTCCTGCACAAAAGGACGCTTGCATGGCAGACCATGGAGGTAAGACGGTCTTTACCGTCTCTGCACTCATCATCCTGGCGCTGGTGGCCGTAGGGGCGGCGTTCCCCGAGGGATTCGGTAGCCCCGCCAGTGCCGCCCTGGCCGGTGTCACCCGGCTGTTCGGCTGGTTCTACCTCTTCTCGGTCTTCGGTTTCGTGATCTTCCTGCTGGGCCTGGCCTTCAGCAAGTACGGCAAGATTCGCCTCGGCCCACAGGACAGCACCCCGAGCTACAGCTTCTTCTCCTGGGTCAGCATGCTGCTGGCGGCCGGCTTCGGCGTGGGCCTGGTCTTCTACGGCATGGCCGAGCCGATGTTCCACTACATTGATCCCCCCTACGGCGATGTAACCGCCGAGACCACCGAGTCGGCCCGCTATGCCATCCAGTACAGCTACTTCAACTGGGGGATCCACCAGTGGGCGGCCTTCGCGGTGGTGGGCCTGATCATCGCCTATTTCCAGTTCCGCAAGGGCCAGGCCGGGCTGGTCTCCTCGGTGCTCTCCTCGGTGACCGCGAAGCATCCCAGTGCGCGCCGCTATGCCCCGGCCCTGGATATCTTCGCCGTGGTGGCCACGGTGCTTGCGGCGCTGCCCTTCACCTTCATCCTCTACGGCATGGTGGTGGTGCTGTTGCGTGAGCTGCGCGCCGACCGCAAGGCCATGCTCACCCAGCTCTACCGTCGCCACGGCGAGACCCCGGTGGGCGCCGACGCCTTCGAGGCGGAGCTGCTGGGCGAGGAGGAGCGCCTGCGCCGCGCGCCCAACGTGGTCAACCGCCGCATCAACCGCCGCGAAGGCATCTAGCCGTTCGTGAAGGCAGGCACTGACGGCATGGCCTGCGCCGTCGCCACTGGCCTGGCGGCGGCGCAGGCCGTAAGCTCAGGGAAATGGTGAAAACGGACTTCGACCATGTCGCTTCTGCCCACTGCCCGCGGCCCCCGCCGCGGGGCCACTCGACGACGCCAGCCGCGCCGCGGCAAGCCCCTGCCCGGCGGGGCCGGGCTCGATCGCTGGCTCGACCGTCTGGTGGATATCGCCGTGATCGTGGCGCTGTTGGTGGGAGGGGTGGCGTTGCTGTTGACCCTGCTGCTCCCGTTCTCCCGGGGTTGACGTCAATCATGCCCACTGACGGTCGTCTCGCCCGACCGGTTGCTCTACACTCGAAGCTCCCCCCGCCGGATGAAGGATACCGATCCCCATGTTGGGATTCTTGCAGGGTTTTTCCTACGGTCTTTTCATGACCTGCCTGCCCTGGCTGCTGGTGGGGCTGGCCAACCCGCGTCTGGCCGTGGCCTGCGAATCCCCCTCCCGCTTGCAGGTCATCGTCCGCTACAGCCTGGTGGTGCCCTTCATCAGCATGCTGATGTGGCTGACCTCCCTGTGGGGAGGCTTCGGGCCCAGCCTGCCGGGGTGGCTGGCGGGCATCGTCGCCATTCCCCTGGCGTTGCCGCTGGAGCGACGCCTGCGCGGCTGGCTGCGTCGTCGGCGAGAGCGGCGGCTGCAGGCGCAGCGGGAGGCCGAGAACCGGCAGCGTCGAAGTCGACAGGCGCGTGAGGCCCATGAAAGCGGCGTGGCCGTCCTCGACCCGGCACGCCCCCCGGCGGGTGCCGACAGCCTGGTGCTGGCCATGTGCCGAGCCAAGCAGGGCCTTGTCGAGGCGAGCCGGCCCGACCTGGCCGTTCAGGCCGACCGCCTCTACAGCCGCTATCGCCATGTTGTGGACGTGCTGAGTGGCCGCTTCGACAGCGGCGAGCTGGCCTTTGAAAGGGCGCGAGGCCTGGTGTCCGAGGTCTGCCTCGGCGCGGTGGACACCCTCAATGCCATGGCCTCCCAGGCCCGCGGGGTCGCCAGCGTGGATGCCGATTTCGTGCGCCGCCGCCTGGCCGCCGACGACAAGCGGCTGGGCGAGGAGGAGCGGGCCGCCCTGATGCGGCGCCTGGAGCTGGTCGAAGAGACCGAGCACCGGCTGGGCGAGCTCGCCGCCCGCAACGAGTCGGCGCTCACGGTGCTTGACGATACCGCCGTGGCCATGGCGCGCATCGAGACCGGGCGCCCTCAGGCCTCCTTGTCCACCGACCGAGCGCTAGAGGAGCTGCGTCGCTTCGTCGAGGGGGCCGATCGCTACGGCCGTGGCAGCGGGTGAGGGGAGGGCCGGCGGGCTTAATCTCCCGGCCGTGACCGAGGATGTTTCACGTCTCGAGAGGTGCTTATGAATCAGGAACCCGCAGGCGAATCCCGTCTGTCGTTGCCACCGCTGGAGGAGATCGCCCGGGAGCTGGGCACGACGCTATCAGCAAAGGGGGGCGCCGAGGAGGGCGATACCCAGGCCCCGGATGAGGACGCTACCCTGGCCGCCATGGCGGATGAGTTCGTCGCGGAGGTGATCCGCGGCAGCGACGAGGGATCGCTGGCACGTCAGCGACGTGCCGTGGACGAGATGGGGCTGGAACTGCAGCAGCAGGCCGCTCACCGCAGCGCCATGCTGGACACCCCCCTGCGCCAGCTGGCCCACCAGGGCGACGAGGGCGGGGTGGCGGGGCGCTCGCTGGTCGAGCTGCGCGAGCGCATGCATCAGCTCGACCCCGCCCGGCACCGGCTCTCGCCGAGTCCGCTGGACAGGGTGCTGGCGCTGGTTCCCGGTGTGGGCAGCCGTCTGCAGCGCTATTTCCGCAAGTTCGAGAGTGCCCAGCAGGCCCTGGATGCGATCATCGCCGACCTGGAGGCGGGCCGCGACATGCTGCGTCGCGACAATCTGACGCTGAGTGACGATCAGGCCGCGCTGGGCGAGATCCTCGGCCAGCTGGCGCGACAGGTGGCCCTGGGTCGGCTGATCGACAGCCGCCTGCAGGAGGCGATCGCACGGCGAGACGCGGCGGACCCTCAGCGCGGCTTTCTCGAGGAGGAGCTGCTCTTCCCGCTGCGTCAGCGGGTCGTCGATCTTCAGCAGCAGCTGACGGTCAGCCAGCAGGGGGTGCTGGCGCTGGAGGTGGTCATCCGCAACAACCGCGAGCTGATACGCGGTGTCGACCGTGCCATCAACGTCACCGTCTCTGCCTTGACGGTCGCGGTGACCGTGGCCCTGGCCATGGCCAATCAGCGGCTGGTGCTCGACCGCGTCGAGGCCCTCAATGCCACCACCTCGGCGATGATCGGCGGCACGGCCCGCACCCTGCGCCAGCAGGGGGTGGAGATCCAGCAGCGCGCATCAGGGGCGATGCTGGACATGCAGGCCCTCGAGCAATCCTTCGAGGACGTGATGGGCGCCATCGATGATCTGTCACGCTATCGCCAGGAGGCCCTGCCCCGGCTGGATGCGCAGATCGATCGTCTGGCCGACCTGTCCCGGCGGGGAGGCTCCGCCATCGACCGTCTCCAGCGGGCGACCCCATCGGGTGAAGGCGGCAGATCGGGAGAGAGGCCATCCGACGGCTCGTGACCCTGTCCCCGACCCGATCCAGGAGGTCACGGCGATGCGTGGGCTGCTGATCCTGCTGCTGCTGGCCGGCGCCCTGGCGCTGGCCTGGTGGCAGTTCGAGGCGCAGATTCCCCGCCACTGGCACCCCGCCGAGCCGCTCCACGTCGATGACCCCCTGACGCCGGTGACGAAGTGGAAGCTGCGCCGCCTGGCCGACGACCGCGAGGGGTGCCTGGCGGCCCTGGCCACGGTGCCGGAGGGCGAACTGCGCATGACGCCGCTGGCGGACCATGAACCCGTGGCCGGCTGCCCGCTGGCCAACGTGGTCCGCCTCGAGGCCAGCGGCGTCGACTTCAATGCGAGCTTCGTGGCGAGCTGCCCGCTGGCGCTGGCCTGGACGCTCTTCGAGCGGCAGCGCCTGCAGCCCGCCGCCGAGGCGGTGCTGGGCAGCCGGGTGGCGAGGGTGGAGCACCTGGGCAGCTTCGCCTGCCGCAACGTCTACGGGCGGGAGGAGGGGAGGCCCAGCGAGCACGCCACCGCCGAGGCGCTGGACGTGGCCGCCTTCCACCTGGCCGACGGGCGCGAGATCCGCCTGCTCGATCACTGGGACGACGAGGGCGAGAGGGGCGAGTTCCTGCGCGAGGCCAGGGACGGCGCCTGCGACCTCTTCGGCAACGTGCTGGGGCCGGACTACAACCCGGCCCACGCCGACCACTTCCATTTCGGCATGCGCGGCTTCCGGCTCTGCCGCTGAGCGCTCGGCGGGTCGAGATGGTGCGCCTCTGGCCCATGCTGCTAGGCTTGCCGTCTCGACCCGCAAGGACAGCCCCATGCCTCCCCTGACCAGCGTCACACCGCCGCGGACCCGCGCCTCGCGCAAGGAGATCCTCGGCTGGGCGATGTTCGACTTCGCCAACCAGGCCTACACCCTGCTGATCATCACCGTGGTGTTCGGCGAGCTGTTCACCACGGTGATCGTCGGCGACCGCGGCGACGGTTACCGGCTGGCCAACTTCCTGTGGAGCCTGGCGCTGGCGGTGAGCTACCTGCTGGTGGTGGTCACCGGCCCCCTGTGCGGGGCGGTGATGGACTACCAGGCCTCCAAGAAGCGCTTCCTGTTCGTGAGCTACCTGGCCACCGTGGCCACTACCGCCATGCTCTACTTTGTGGCGCCGGGCTACGTGGTGCTGGGCCTGCTGCTGATCGTGGTCTCCAACTACGCCTACTCCATGGGGGAGTCCTTCATCGCCGCCTTCCTGCCCGACCTGGGGCCGCCGGAGGATCTCGGCAAGATCTCCGGCTTCGGCTGGGCCCTGGGCTATGTGGGCGGGCTCTTCGCCGCGGGCTTCACCCTGGTGGCGCTGGGCGAGGCCACCACGGAGAACTTCGAGCGCATCCGCTGGGTGGGGCCCTTCGCGGCGGCCTTCTTCCTGGTCACCGCCATCCCCACCTTCCTGTGGGTGAAGGAGCGCGGCACTCCCCAGCCGCCGGGCAAGCCCTATCGGGAGATCGCCTGGGAGCGGGTCTCTACCACCCTGCACGAGCTGAGACGCTTTCGGGATCTCGGCATCTTTCTGGTCTCGCTGCTCTTCTCCATGGCCGGGGTCTACATCATCATCGCCTTCGCCTTCATCTACGGCGCCCAGGTGATCGGCTGGGACGAGTCGATCCGCAACCTGATGTTCATCATCGTGCAGATCACCGCGGCGGCCGGGGCACTCGGCTTCGGCTTCCTCCAGGACCGCATCGGCACCAAGGTCACCTACCTCTTCACCCTGGGGCTCTGGGTGGCGGCGATCGTCGCCATCTGGGCGACCCCGGAGGTCACTGCCTTCCTCAATGTGCGCTTCGCCCTCGACTGGGAGGCCCAGCACCTGTTCCTCTTCGTCGGCTGCCTGGCGGGGCTCTCGCTGGGCTCCAGCCAGTCGGCCAGCCGCGCCCTGGTGGGGCTCTTCTCGCCGACCCGCAAGGCCGCCGAGTTCTTCGGCTTCTGGGGCCTGGCCAACAAGCTGGCCGGGGTCTTCGGCATCGTGGCACTCGGCCTGCTGCAGACGGTGGTGGGCCTGCAGGCCTCGATCCTGCTTTGCGCCGCGCTCTTCATCGTCGCCATCCTGATCTGCCTGGGCGTCGACCAGACCCGGGGCCAGCGGGCGGCAGCGGAGTGGGAGGCGCGTAACGGCCGCTGAGGGGCAGGGGAATCTGGTCGGTATCGGGAGGTCCAACTTCGCTATGGGTATACATAGGCAGAGGGGTAGGCCATGACAGACAACAGGGCGGTGCGGCGTACCGGACTCGGCATGATGCTGTTGTTCTGGATGCTGTTCATCGGCGCCGGGACCTGGTGGTTCCACGGCTACCTCGAGAACCAGCGCAATCCCAATGCCCACCTGGTCAATGCCGTGGAGGGCGAGAGCTCGGTGGTGCTGGAGCGCAACCGGGCCGGGCACTTCCTGGCCACCGGGCGAATCAACGGCGAGCCGGTGGAGTTCCTGCTCGATACCGGGGCCACCTACGTGGCCGTCTCGTCGGGGCTGGCCGACCGGCTGGGGCTGGAGGCCACCGGCAGCGCCTGGTTCAATACGGCCAACGGCCGGGTGCGCGGTGATCTCACCACCCTCGACGAGGTAAGCCTCGGCGGCTTCGCGGCGCGGGAGGTGCGCGGCTCCATCAGCCCCGGCATGGAGGGCGACGTGGCGCTGCTCGGCATGAGCTTTCTCAACCGCTTCGATATCGAGATCCGCGACGCCCGCATGGTTCTCCATCCCGCCCGAGCGAACTGAGGCACCCCATGGCACCACCGAGCCGCGGACGCCGCGCCGAAAAGCCCAGCCAGATTCCCGGCCGCGGCTGGCTCGACATCCTCTGGCGCGTCAAGGAGCAGCTGGCCGATGACCGCGTCGGCCTGCTCTCCGCCGGCATCGCCTTCTATGCCCTGCTTTCGGTGTTTCCCGCCATCGCGGCGGTCATCTCCCTGTGGGCCCTGGTGCTCGACCCCCAGGACATGGCACGCCAGATCGCCGAGCTGGCCCGCGTCGTGCCACCCGAAGCGGCCGGGCTGATCGAGGAGCAGGCCCGCGAGATCGGCGACAACACCCCCACCGGCCTCAGCCTCACCGCCTTCGGCAGCCTGGCGGTGGCCCTGTTTGCGGCCTCCAAGGGGGTGCGCGGGCTGATCATCGCCCTCAACCTGGTCTACGGCGAGGAGGAGCGGCGCGGTCCGCTGGGCCGCCTGCTGGTGGTGGCCGCCCTGACCCTGGGGATGATCGCCCTGACCCTGGTGACCATCGTCGTCGTGGCCCTCTTTCCCCTGGCCAGCGGCCAGCTCGGCCTGACGGGGGCCCCGGCCATGCTGGTCGGCCTGGCGCGCTGGTCGGCGCTGCTGCTGGTGATGATGGCGGTGATCGCGATGCTCTACCGCTTCGCCCCCTACCGCAGCTCGCCACGCTGGGAGTGGGTCAGCGTGGGCACCGTCACCGCCACCCTGCTGTGGATTCTGGGCTCCGCCGGCCTCTCGCTCTACGTGGGGCGCATGGCCACCCTGAGCCAGCTCTACGGGTCGCTGGGGGCCGTGGTGGTGCTGATGCTGTGGTTCTGGCTATCGGCCTTCGTCGTCTTGCTGGGGGCCGAGATCAACGGTGAAATGGAGCGCCAGACCCGCCGCGACACCACCGTCGGCGAGCCCCGGCCGCTCGGCGAGCGCGGCGCCTTCGTGGCCGATACCCTGGGGCTCCGCCGGCCCTGGCGCCGCGACGCCGAGCCCGACGACCCACCCGACGTTCCACAAGACGCTCCACAAGATCCGGGAGAGCCCCGATGAGCCTGACCCACACCCTTGGCATCACGCTGCCGATCCTCCAGGCCCCCATGGCCGGCGCCCAGGGCAGCGAGCTGGCCATTGCCGTGGCAAAGGCGGGCGGGCTGGGGGCGCTGCCCTGCGCCATGCTGTCGCCGTCGGCCATGGCCGAGGAGCTCGGCGCCATCCGGGCCGCCACCGAGGCCCCCATCAACGTCAACTTCTTCTGCCATGCGTCCCCTGCGCCGGACCCCACCGCCCGGGCGCGCTGGCATGAGGCGCTCGCCCCCTACTACGCCGAGTTCGACCTCGACATCGGCGCCGTGCCCGAGGGCCCCGGGCGGCGCCCCTTCGATCACGAGGCCTGCGATGCCATCGCGCCCTTCCGCCCCGAGGTGGTGAGCTTCCACTTCGGGCTGCCCGAGGCCGCGCTGCTTGCGCGGGTCAAGGCGTGGGGCGCCACGGTGCTCGCCTCGGCCACCACGGTGGAGGAGGCCCGGTGGCTCGCGGCCCACGGCGCCGATGCCATCATCGTCCAGGGGCTGGAGGCGGGCGGCCACCGCGGCATGTTCCTGACCGATGAGCCCACCACTCAGATGGGCACCTTCGCGCTGCTGCCCCAGGTGCGCGAGGCCGTCGACCTGCCGCTGATCGCCGCCGGCGGTATCGCCGATGCCCGCGGCGTGGCGGCGGCCCGGGCGCTGGGGGCCGAGGCGGTGCAGGTGGGCACCGCCTTCCTGTGCTGCCCCGAGTCGACCGTCTCGGCGATCCACCGCCGGGCGCTGATGAGCGAGGCGGCCAGCCACACGGCGCTGACCAACCTCTACAGCGGCCGCCCGGCCCGGGGCATCGTCACCCGCCTGATGCGCGAGCAGGGGCCGATGAGCGGCGTCGCCCCCGCCTTTCCTCTGGCCACCGGCGCCATCGGCCCGCTGCGCGCCGCTGCCGAGGCCGCCGGCAGCGGCGACTTCTCCCCGCTGTGGGCAGGCCAGAACGCCAGCCGCTGCCGCGAGGTGCCCGCCGCCGAGGTGGTGGCCGCGCTGGCTCGAGGTCTGGTGCCCTGAAGTGGCCGTCGGTCCTGACGGAGTCAGGACCGATAGCGCAGGTCGATGATCTGCGCGGGCGCCTGGAAGCTATCGCTGCGGCTTTCCTGCCAGAAGCGCTGGAACAGCGGCTGTTCGGGAAGGTGGTGCAGCAGCTCGCCCTGGGCCAGCACAGGGTACAGCTCGGCATAGGAACGGGTCTCGTGGCGCGATACGCGGCGCATGATGTGCTCGGGGCGAAGGTCGGCAGGGCGCTCCAGCCCCGCGGCGGACAGCATCTCGACCAGCGCCTCCAGGGTGTTGCGATGATAGTGGTAGACCCGCTCGCTCTTGTCGGCCACGTCCAGGTGTCGGCTGCGGCGAGGGTCCTGGGTCGCCACGCCGCTGGGGCAGCGGTCGGAGTGGCAGTTCATGGCCTGGATGCAGCCCAGCGAGAACATGAAACCGCGCCCCGAGTTGCACCAGTCTGCGCCCAGCGCCAGGGTGCGGGCGATATGAAAGGCCGAGATGATCTTGCCGGCGGCGCCGAGGCGAATGCGATGGCGCAGGTTGGCACCCACCAGGGTGCTGTGCACCAGGGACAGGGCCTCCACCATCGGCATCCCCAGACGATTGATCAACTCCAGCGGGGAGGCGCCGGTGCCCCCTTCACCACCGTCCACCACGATGAAGTCGGGTGGATGCCGCTCTCCAGCATCGCCTTGACAATGCCGAACCACTCCCAGGGATGGCCGATGGCCAGCTTGATGCCCACCGGCTTGTCGTCGGCGAGTTCCCGCAGGTGCTCGATGAAGTGCATCATCTCCAGCGGCGTGGAGAAGGCCATGTGGCTTGCCGGCGATATCACGTCCTGGCCGATGGGAACGCCTCGCGCGGCGGCGATCTCAGCGGTCACCTTGGCTGCGGGCAAGATGCCGCCGTGGCCGGGTTTGGCGCCCTGGGAGAGCTTGATCTCGATCATCTTGACCTCGGGGCGGGCGGCATTCTCGGCGAACGTGTTCGGGTCGAAATTGCCCCCGAGGTCGCGACAGCCGAAGTAGCCTGAGCCGATCTCCCACACCAGGTCGCCGCCCTGCAGGTGGTGACCCGAAATACCGCCCTCGCCGGTATCGTGATAGAAGCCGCCGCGTCGAGCCCCGCGGTTGAGGGCCTCGATGGCATTGCCGGAGAGGGCACCGAAGCTCATGGCCGAGATGTTGAGCAGGCTGACCCGATAGGGCTGGCGGCGCTCGCTGCCGACCAGTACCGTGATGGCATCATGACCCGGTTCTGACGGCGCCAACGAAGGATTGATCCATTCGTAGCCCTCTGCATACATGTCCATCACGGATCCGAAGGGCTTCTTGTCGAGGATGTTCTTGGCACGCTGGTAGACGGCACTGCGCTGTTCGCGGGAAAAGGGCCGCTCCTCGGTATCCGACTGCACGAAATACTGACGAATCTCGGGGCCGATCCCCTCCATGCAGTAGCGAAGGTGCGCGAGGATGGGATAGTTGCGGCGCAGGGTCCGGGAGCGCTGCCTGAGATCCCAGGTTCCCAGAGCCACCAGCGCGGCAAACAGCAGGACGGGCCACAAGGGTGCGCCCATCGCCCAGGCGGGCAGGCTTGCCCCCAGCCCCAGCAGGCTTGCGATGTAGGCACCATAGCGCAGCGGTATGGGCCAGTTAGCAGGACTTGCCATGGGTACTCCTGATAGCTCGGTATCCGGGAACATTGAACAAGAAGGTGCCGGGATTGGGTCGGCAGGCGTGTCGATTCCTTACCCCGACTTGCCCCATTCGCATGGTGAAGGACTGCCTTTGTCCTGGTCCGCTGATATCATGGATAGATGACCAGTAGCTCTCCCGCCGCCTCCCTCGCGGATCCTTTCTACTACCTGGTGAACTTCCAGTTCGTGCTGGACTGGGTCGCCGAACGCCACGGCGACCTGCTCGGCGACGAGGAGCGGGCGTTCCTGGCCGACTTTGCCGCGCTGCCGCGGGCCTCCCGGGCGCTGCTGGTGCGCATGGTGATGCGCCGGGGCGAGCACTTTCGCACCTCGAAGCTCGTCTATCCGGAGATCGACGCCGAGAACAGTGCCGACAGCGAGGACAGTGCCGAGACCGGCGACGGCGAGGCGGCCCTGGCGCCGCTGTTGGCCGCCGGCCTGGTCGAGGGCGATCCCGCCCTCTCCCTTGAGACCCTCTTCGCCCAGCTTCGCTTGCCCGAGCTGCGCCTGGCCCTGGCCGGGGAGATCCGCGCCGCCGGGCTTTCGGCCTCGCTGGGCAAGGCCGCCCTGCTCGAGGCCCTGGCGCCTCGGGGCCTCGAGGCGCGTCCGCTGGCCGCATGGTGGCCGGCGGCCCCGGATCGGGTGGTGCGCCTGACGGTGATGGCCACCTGCGACCGGCTGCGGCTGATGTTCTTCGGCAACCTGCGCCAGGACTGGTCCGACTTCGTGCTCGCGGAGCTCGGGGTGCAGCGCTTCGAGCGGGTGCCCTTCAGCGCCGAGTCCCGGGCCTTCCAGCGCCGCGAGGAGGTGGACGCCTACCTGGCGCTGCACCGGCTGCGCGACCGGCTCGATGCCGGGGAGCCGGTGGCGACGCTGGCCGATGCCCTGCCTCCGATACCGTCGGACAACCCCTGGCTTTCGGCGCGGCGCCGGCGCCTCGAACTGGCCCTGGGCCGCCAGGCCGAGCGAGACGGGGAGGGCGAGCGGGCGCTTGGGCTCTACCGCCAGGCGGGCTGGCCGGCGGGTTCCGGCAGCGCGGAGGCGCGCATTCGCCACCTGCGCCTGCGGGAGCGCCGGGGGGAGCATGCCGAGGCCCATGCGCTGGCCGAGGCCCTGGCCGGCGAGTCGCCGGGGGAGGCGGAGGCCCAGGCCCTCACGCGGCTGCTTCCCCGCCTGCGGCGCCGGCTGGGGCTGGCGCCGCTGCCCCGGGAGGCGGCGCCTGCCCCTGAGCGCCTCGAGCTCTGCCTACCGCTCTCACCCAGCGTCGAGCGCGCAGTGGGCGAGCACCTGCAGCGCGACGACGCCCCGGTGGCCTACGTGGAGAACACCCTGCTCACCGGGCTCTTCGGCCTGCTCTGCTGGGAGGCGCTCTTCGCGCCCCTGCCCGGTGCCTTCTTTCACCCCTTCCACAGCGGCCCGGCGGACCTCTACCGGGAGGAGTTCGTGGCGCGCCGCCGCGAGCGCTTCGATGCCTGCCTGGCGCGCCTCGACGACGGCCGCTACCGCCAGGCGATCCTCGCCACCTGGCGGGAGAAGCAGGGGCTCGCCAACCCCTTCGTGCACTGGGGGGCGCTCGACGAGGCGCTGCTTTCGCTTTCGCTCGACTGCCTGCCGCCCGAGCACCTGCGCGCCTGCTTCGCGCGCCTGCTGGGGGATCTCAAGGCCAACCGCGCCGGCCTGCCGGACCTGATCCAGTTCTTCCCCGAGGCGGCCGAGGGGGAGTCGCCGTATCGGCTGATCGAGGTCAAGGGCCCCGGTGACCGCCTGCAGGACAACCAGCGCCGCTGGCTCGCCTTCTTCCGCGAGCAGGGCATCCCCGTCGCGGTCTGCCATGTGCGCTGGGTGCAGCCCGCATGAGCGAGATGCGACGCCTGCGGGTGGCGGTGCGCACCCTGTGCGACTTCACCGCCCGGGAAGGGGACCTGGACCACCGCTTCACCCCCGCGCCCAGCGCCGAGGAGGGCATCGCCGGCCACGCCGAGATCGCTCGCCGTCGCGGCGAGGGCTACGAGCGCGAGGTGGCGCTCGCAGGCGTGGTCGAGGGGCTCGAGGTGCGCGGGCGCGCCGATGGCTATGACCCGGCCGCCCACTGCCTGGAGGAGGTGAAGACCCACCGCGGCGATCTTTCGCGCATGGCCGACAACCAGCGCGCCCTGCACTGGGCCCAGGTCAGGGCCTACGGGGCGCTGCTCTGCGCTGAGCGGGGCCTGGCCGAGATCACCCTGGCGCTGGTCTACCTGGAGGTGGGTAGCGGCCGCGAGACCCGCCTCGAGCAGCGCTTCGAGGCCGCCGAGCTGGCCACCTTCCTCGCCTCGCTGTGCCGACGCTATCGTGCCTGGGCCGAGCAAGAGGCGGAGCATCGCGCGCGGCGGGATGCTGCCTTGGAGAGGCTCGCCTTCCCTCACGCCGACTTCCGCCCCGGGCAGCGGGCGCTGGCCGAGGGGGTCTACAAGGCCGCGGCCACCGGCCGCTGCCTGCTGGCCCAGGCCCCCACCGGCATTGGCAAGACGCTCGGCACCCTCTTTCCCCAGCTGGCGGCGATGCCCCGCCACGGCCTCGACCGGTTGATGTTCCTGACCATGAAGACCCCGGGGCGGGCTCTGGCGCTGGATGCGCTGCGCCAGCTGGGGGCCAGGCCTGCGCCCGGTACGGTGGGCGAGCAGGGCGGTGGCCCCTCGGCGGAAACTCCCGAGAGACTGCCGCTGCGGGTGCTGGAGCTCACCGCCCGGGAGAAGGCCTGCGAGTACCCCGGCCGGGCCTGCCACGGCGAGGCCTGCCCGCTGGCGGCGGGCTTCTACGACCGCCTGCCGGCGGCGCGCCAGGCGGCCGTGGCGCGCGGCTGGCTGGACCGCGAGGCGCTGCGTGGGGTGGCCCGCGAGCACGGCGTCTGCCCCTACTACCTGGGCCAGGAGCTGGCGCGCTGGTGCGATGTGGTGGTGGGGGACGTCAACCACTGGTTCGACGCCAGTGCGCTGCTCCACGGCCTGGCGGTGGCCAACCGCTGGCGGGTGGGCCTGCTGGTGGACGAGGCCCACAACCTGGTGGAGCGGGCCCGGGGCATGTACAGCGCCGAGCTCGACCAGCGCCGTCTCGCCCGGCTGCGCCGCAGCGTGCCGCCGGCGCTCTCCCGGCCGCTGGCGCGGCTGGCCCGCCAGTGGCAGGGCCTGGTGAAGGAGGCGGGGCTCGCCGAGGTCGGCGAGACGGGGCGGCCGGCCTACCGGGTGCTCGATGCCCTGCCGTCGGCCATGGTGGGCGCCCTGCAGGGGGCGGCCAGCGCCATCACCGACTACCTGGGCGAGCACCCCGAGGGGGCCAGCCCCGAGCTCCAGGAGCTGCTCTTCGAGGCGCTGGCCTTCATCCGCCTGGCGGAGTCCTTCGGCGACCACTCGCTGTGCGACCTGGCCCGTCACGGCCGCGGCCGGGCGGTGCTGGGCCTGCGCAACCTGGTGCCGGCGGACTTCCTTGCCCCGCGCTTTCAGGCGGCACACGCCGCGGTGCTTTTCTCGGCGACCCTGGCCCCGCCCGGCTACCATCGCGACCTGCTGGGGCTGCCGGTGGAAACGGTCTGGCAGTCGGTGGCCTCGCCCTTCGCCGCGGGGCAGCTCGAGGTGCGCATCCGCGCCGATATCTCCACCCGGCTGCGGGATCGCGAGGCCTCGCTGTCGCCCATCGTCGCCGAACTGGCCGGCCAGTACCGCCGCCGCTCCGGCAACTATCTGGCCTTCTTCAGCAGCTTCGCCTACCTGGAGCGGGCGCGGGCGGCCTTCGCCGAGGCGCACCCGACGATTCCCACCTGGACCCAGGTGCGAGGGATGGGGGAGCCCGAGCGCGACGCCTTCCTGGCGCGCTTCACGCCGGAGGGGCAGGGCATCGGCTTCGCCGTGCTGGGGGGCGCCTTCGCCGAGGGGGTCGACCTGCCGGGGGAGCGGCTGATCGGCGCCTTCGTCGCCACCCTGGGGCTGCCGCCCTTCGACGACTTCAACGAGGCCTTGAAGGCGCGGCTCCAGGCGCGCTTCGGCCGCGGCGACGACTACGCCTACCGGGTGCCGGGGCTGATCAAGGTGGTGCAGGCCGCCGGCCGGGTGATCCGCGGCCCCGGGGATCGCGGCACCGTGGTGCTGATGGACGACCGCTTCGCCCGGCGCGAGGTGCGCGCCCGGCTGCCGGAGTGGTGGCAGCTACCGGGAACGCCAGGCGGCTCCGGCGGTCCGACCCACACGAAACGGCCCTGACGCGGGCCCCAGACAGGAGAAAGTGCCATGCGACTCAATGCCGACTTCGACCAGCGGGTGGTGGTCACCCCCGAGGACTACCGCTGGGTCGACTCGCCCATGGCGGGGGTCGAGCGGATGATGCTCGACCGCATCGGCGAGGAGGTGGCCCGCGCCACCTCTCTGGTGCGCTATGCACCCGACAGCACCTTTCCGTCCCATGAGCATGGCGGCGGCGAGGAGATCCTCGTGCTGGAGGGGGAGTTCGCCGACGAGCACGGCCGCTACCCGGCGGGCAGCTACCTGCGCAACCCCATCGGCACTGCCCATGCTCCCCGGGTGGGCGAGCAGGGCGCCACCCTCTTCGTCAAGCTGCACCAGTTCTCGCCCGAGGACACCGAGCAGAAGGTGATCGATACCCGCTCGGCCGAGTGGCGCCCGGGGCTGGTGGAAGGGCTCGAGGTGCTGCCCCTGCATGACGTCGAGGGTGAGCACGTGGCGCTGGTGCGCTGGGCGCCCAATACTCGTTTCCAGCCCCACGCCCACTGGGGCGGCGAGGAGATCCTGGTGCTGGAGGGTGTCTTCCACGACGAGCACGGGGCCTATCCCGCCGGCAGCTGGCTGCGCAGCCCCCATCGCAGCCAGCACACGCCCTTCACGGGCGAGGAGGGCGCACTGATCTACGTGAAGGTGGGCCACCTGCTCCCCGACTGACAGGGGATGGTTACCGCCGCTGACAAATCGCTACCGGCCGCGATTGTCCGTTTCGCTGCCGCTGTGCTACCTCTATAGGCGGCATTTCGAGAAACGGCACTGCGCCGACAGGAAATGGACAAGGAGACGTCGAATGGGAATCGAAGTAGGTGGCCTGCTGGGCCTGATCTGGCTGATCATCGTGATATGGGCCGTCGTCAAGGTGGCCAAGAGCTCGGCTGGTGGCCTCGCCAAGCTGCTGTGGATCCTGGTGCTGCTGTTCTTCCCGCTGGTGGGGCTGATCATCTGGTTCCTGATAGGACCCAAGGGATAGCCGGGTTGCCGGCATGAGACAATACGGGCCGCCTTCGGGCGGCCCTTTTGCTTCATATCGGCATGTCACGGCCGGGCATGTCAAAGCCAGTGGCTCAATCCCAGCTCAGCGCGCCGCCCACTTGGTACTCGGTGACGCGGGTCTCGAAGAAGTTCTTCTCCTTGCGCAGGTCGATGATCTCGCTCATCCAGGGGAAGGGGTTCTGGGCGCCGGGGTACTGCTCCTTCAGGCCGATCTGGGCCAGACGGCGGTTGCAGATGAAATGGAGGTACTCCTCCATGATCGCCGCGTTCATGCCCAGCACGCCACGGGGCATGGTGTCCCGGGCGTAGGCGATCTCGAGCTCGGTGCCCTCGAGGATCATCTGGGTGACCTCGTCCTGGAACTCGGGGGTCCACAGGTGCGGGTTCTCGATCTTGATCTGGTTGATCATGTCCACGCCGAAGTTCAGGTGCATGGATTCGTCGCGCAGGATGTACTGGAACTGCTCGGCGACGCCGGTCATCTTATTGCGCCGACCCATGGAGAGAATCTGGCTGAAGCCGCAGTAGAAGAAGATCCCTTCAGTCACGCAGTAGAAGGCCACCAGGTTGCGCAGCAGCTCCTGGTCGGTCTCGGGCGTGCCGGTGTTGAAGTCCGGGCGCGCCAGGGACTGGGTGTGCTTGAGGCTCCAGGCGGACTTGGCGGCCACCGAGGGCACCTCGCGGTACATGTTGAAGACTTCGCCTTCATCCATGCCCAGCGATTCGACACAGTACTGATAGGCGTGGGTGTGGATCGCCTCCTCGAAGGCCTGGCGCAGCAGGTACTGGCGGCACTCGGGGTTGGTGATCAGCCGATAGAGCGCCAGCACCAGGTTGTTGGCCACCAGCGAATCGGCGGTGGAGAAGTACCCCAGACTGCGCTCGACGATGCGCCGTTCGTCCGCGGTCAGGCCGTCCTGGCTCTTCCACAGGGCGATGTCGGCGTTCATGTTCACTTCCTGGGGCATCCAGTGGTTGGCGCTGCCGTCCAGGTACTTCTGCCAGGCCCACTCGTACTTGAAGGGCACCAACTGGTTCAGGTCGGCGCGGGCATTGATCATCTGCTTGTCGTCGACCTGTATGCGCGCCGCGCCCATCTCCAGCTCCTCGAGGCCGGCGGCCACGTCAAGCTCCTCCAGGGACTTGCGGGCCCGGGCCAGGCGGTCACCCTCGGCCACCCGGTAGCTGCCGCGGCTCTCGGTCACGGCCTCGGGCCGGACCTCCTCCTGCGGAGCCTCCGGCTTGGCAGTCGGGGCCGGTGTGGCCTTGGCGGCCGTCGCCTCGGCGACGGATGTCTCGTCCTCGTGGAATTCGTCCCAGTTCAGCATCTGTCTCTCTCCCGGTCAGGTTCCGGCTACATTCGGTGTTGACGAAGAGGGAGGCTGACGCCCTCCCTCTTGCTTGGCGCTTACTGGCAGGCTTCGCAGCCCAGGTCGTCGATCTCGGCGGCCGAGGGCGCCCGTGAGCCTGCGCCCGCCCGGCCGGTGAGGAAGTCCTCCACGCCGCGGGGTTCGGTAGCCTTCGGCGCCGGTTCGGCGGCCGCCGGCTGGCCCGGTGCGGCATTGCTCACCGCGTTGAGATTGCCGCGCTCCACCGTGGACTTCTCCACCGCGGTGGCGCCCAGGGCGCGCAGGTAGTAGGTGGTCTTGAGGCCGCGGAACCAGGCCATGCGGTAGGTCACGTCGAGCTTCTTGCCGGAGACCCCCTTGATGTAGAGGTTCAGCGACTGCGCCTGGTCGATCCACTTCTGGCGGCGTGCCGCGGCCTCCACCAGCCATTTCGGCTCCACCTCGAAGGCGGTGGCGTACTTGGCCTTGAGATCCGCCGGGATGCGTTCGATGGGCTGGGCGGAGCCGTCGTAGTACTTGAGGTCGTTGATCATCACCTCATCCCACAGGCCGCGGGCCTTGAGGTCGTTGACCATGTAGGCGTTGACCACGGTGAACTCGCCGGAGAGGTTCGATTTCACGTAGAGGTTCTGGTAGGTCGGCTCGATGGACTGGGTCACGCCGCAGATGTTGGAGATGGTCGCGGTCGGGGCGATGGCCATCACGTTGGAGTTGCGCATGCCCTGCCGGGCGATCTTGTCGCGCAGGCGGCCCCAGTCCTGGGTGGTGCTCTCGTCGAGCTCGATGTACTTCTCGCCGCGCTCCTGCTTGAGCTTGCCGATGGAGTCGATGGGCAGCACGCCCTGGCTCCACAGCGACCCCTCGAAGCTCTCGTAGCGGCCGCGCTCGGTGGCGAGGTCACTGGAGGCCTCGATGGCGTGGTAGCTCACCAGCTCCATGGAGCGGTCGGCGAAGGTGACGGCGGCATCAGAGGCGTAGGCGATGTCCAGGGCATAGAGGGCGTCCTGGAAGCCCATGATGCCGAGCCCCACCGGGCGGTGGCGGAAGTTGGAGCGCGACGCCTGGGGCACCGCGTAGTAGTTGATGTCGATGACGTTGTCGAGCATGCGCACGGCGGTGCGCACGGTCCGCTTCAGCTTCTCGCCGTCGAAGACACCGTCCACCACGTGCTGGGCCAGGTTCACCGAGCCCAGGTTGCACACCGCGATCTCGTCGGCGGAGGTGTTCAGGGTGATCTCGGTGCACAGGTTGGAGGAGTGCACCACGCCGGCATGCTGCTGGGGACTTCTCAGGTTGCAGGGGTCCTTGAAGGTGATCCAGGGGTGGCCGGTCTCGAACAGCATCGAGAGCATCCGGCGCCACAGGTCCTTGGCGCGTACCCGCTTGAAGAGCGAAAGCTCGCCGGTGCGGGTCATCGCCTCGTACGCCTCGTAGCGCTGCTCGAAGGCGGCACCGTAGAGGTCGTGGAGGTCCGGGCAGGTGGAGGGCGAGAACAGCGTCCACTCCTTGTCGTCGAAGACCCGCTTCATGAACAGGTCCGGGACCCAGTTGGCGGTGTTCATGTCGTGGGTGCGGCGGCGGTCGTCGCCGGTGTTCTTGCGCAGCTCCAGGAACTCCTCGATGTCCAGGTGCCAGGTCTCCAGGTAGGCGCAGACGGCTCCCTTGCGCTTGCCGCCCTGGTTGACCGCCACCGCGGTGTCATTGACCACCTTGAGGAAGGGCACCACGCCCTGGCTCTTGCCGTTGGTTCCCTTGATCCAGGCGCCCAGCGCGCGAACCGGCGTCCAGTCGTTGCCGAGGCCGCCGGCCCACTTGGAGAGCAGCGCGTTGTCGCGGATGGCGCTGTAGATGCCGTCGAGCTCGTCGGGCACGGTGGTGAGGTAGCAGCTGGAGAGCTGGCTGCGCACGGTGCCGGCGTTGAACAGGGTCGGGGTGGAGGCCATGTAGTCGAAGCGGGAGAGCAGCTCGTAGAACTCGATGGCCCGCGCCTCGCGGTCGTCCTCGTTGAGCGCCAGGCCCATGGCGACGCGCATGAACATCACCTGGGGCAGCTCGTAGCGCACGTCATCGCGGTGGATGAAGTAGCGGTCGTAGAGGGTCTGCAGCCCCAGGTAGGTGAAGGCGTTGTCGCGGGTGTGGTCCAGCGCCTCGCCCAGGCGCTCCAGGTCGAACTCGGCCAGCCGCGGGTCGAGCTGTTCGAATTCGATGCCGCGTGCGATATAGGCCTGGAAGGCGGGCCGGTAGAGCTCGGCCATCTCCTGATAGGTCGCCTCCTCGGCGATCCCCAGGAAGGCCAGCGCCTCGCGGCGCAGGTTGTCCTGCAGCAGGCGGGCGGTGACGTAGGTGTAGTCGGGGTCCTTCTCCACCAGGGTGCGCGCGGTCATCATCAGCGCCTGGGAGACACCGTCGACGGTG
This sequence comes from Halomonas sp., assembly GCF_014859505.1. Taxonomy (GTDB): domain Bacteria; phylum Pseudomonadota; class Gammaproteobacteria; order Pseudomonadales; family Halomonadaceae; genus Halomonas. Next base: position 10,433 of record NZ_JACUUD010000019.1, on the reverse strand, counting down.
ACGCCGTCGTAGAGGTTCTTGAGCGACTCGTCGACGATGCGGCCGGGGTCGACGCTGGCCAGCCCCTCGCAGGCGTCGTGCACCAGGGTCTCGATGCGGCCCAGGTCGAGGGGGCGAGTGGTGCCGTCGGCCAGGGTCACGCTTAGGGTGGGGTGGGGCCTGGCGATGTCGCCCCCGGAGGCGGCGCGGGCCCGGGCGTGGGCCTCCCGGTAGAGTACATAGGCCCGGGCCACCTTCTGCTCGCCGGCGCGCATCAGCGCCAGCTCGACCTGATCCTGGATGTCCTCGATATGCAGGGTGCCGCCGTCGGGCAGGCGGCGCAGGAAGGCCCGGGCAATGGCCTCGCTGGCGTCACGCACGAAGTCGCGCACCCGGGAGGAGGCGTCGGCGTTGTCGCCCTCCACGGCCAGGAACGCCTTGCGCATGGCCACGGCGATCTTGCCGGCATCGAAGGGCACCACGTCGCCGGTGCGCTTGATGACGCGCAGGGTCTGCGGGGCGGTGACGGTGACGGACGGCGCGTCCGGAGAGGTCGTGGATGACATGTCGTGGAGTCCCTGTCAGGTGATCGAGAGGCGGCGCTGGAAACGGTCAGGAGCGCCTGTGAAGGGGCCGCGGCGGCGGGGGTCTTCACAGGATGTAGTGTTGCGTCTCGCATGAAGGCACAAGATAGTGTGTGTTCCGGCAGGCTTCAAGTGGATAACCCTATGGACGGTTTGTGATCTTCCTGGGGAGCCACTGCACCTTCCGGCGCTTCGCCGCCGTCGCTGCATGGAGACAGGCAGGCGCGCCGGTGGATTTCGGGTATCCTTTAGCCAATGGCGGTACGGCCTCAGCCCCCGCCTTCCCGATCACCTGCCCGTCAGGATGGAACTTGAGGATGGACGAGAGCTTGTACCCCGGGGAACAGGATCATGTGCTGATCATCGAGGATGATGAACGCCTGGCCGACCTGACCCGCGATTACCTTCAGGCCAACGGCTTCCGCGTCACCCTGGAGGCCGACGGTGCCCGGGGCGTGGAGCGGATCCTGGCGTTGCAGCCGGACCTGGTGATACTCGACCTGATGCTGCCCGGCGAGGATGGCCTGTCGATCTGCCGGCGCGTGCGCGGCGACTATCCGGGGCCGATCCTGATGCTCACCGCACGCACCGACGACATGGATCAGGTGCTGGGCCTGGAGATGGGCGCCGACGACTATGTGCCCAAGCCGGTGCAGCCCCGGGTGCTGCTGGCGCGGATGCGGGCGCTGCTGCGTCGTGCCGAGAGCGCGGAGGCCGCGGCGGAACCGCGGCTCACCTTCGGGAACCTGGAGATCGACAGCGCCACCCGCGAGGCGTGGCTGGACCGCGAGCGCATCGACCTCACCAGCGCCGAGTTCGACCTGCTGTGGCTGCTGGCCAGCAACGCCGGCCGGGTGCTGACCCGCGAGGAAATCTTCTCCCAGCTGCGCGGCATCAAGTACGACGGTCAGGACCGTTCCATCGACGTGCGGGTGTCGCGCATCCGTCCCAAGATCGGCGATGACCCCAACCAGCCGCACCGCATCAAGACGGTGCGCAGCAAGGGCTACCTCTTCGTCAGGGAGAGCTGATCCATGCTGCGGGGCCTGGGCGACAGCACCTTCCTGCGCGTCTACGTGCTGCTGGCGCTTGCCCTGCTGCTGACCTTCGGCCTCGCCCTGGTGGGCGTGGCCATGGTTGACCAGGTGCGCCGCGAGCACCATCGCGAGCACCTCGCCGAGGTTCCCATGCGGCTGCTCGCCCAGCGTCTGGAGGCCCTGCCGGCCGATTCCCATGGCGACTGGCTCGAGGCCCAGGCTCGCCGTCTCGACCTGACCCCCTCCGTGCTGCCCGTCCATTCCGCTTCCCTGAGCTACTTCACCCGCCTGCGCCTCGAGCGCGGCAAGGTGCTGGTGCAGGTGCGCGAGGGCAGCGGCTGGCGGCTGCAGAAGCTGCTGCCCGGCGGCGAGAACCTGCTGCAGGTGGACCTCTCCAGCCTCAGCGAGCAGCAGCTACGCGGACTCACCGAACTGCTCGGGGAGTGGCTCACCGAGAGCCCGCCTGGCGAGCGTCGCGCTCGGCTTTCGCGGGTGGCCGGGGGCAGCATCCCGGTCGAGCTTGGCGATGCCCCGCCGGCGGGGCTGGACCCCTACCAGCTCGGCCGCCTGGGCGACGGCGAGGTGGTGATCCGGCTCTTCCCCGGGCGCTGGGCCATGGCGATGTACCTGGCGCTGCCCGGCGGCGGCGAGGCCAGCTGGATGACCATCGGGCCGGTGGAGGCCTTCGAGCCGGTCCCGGGCTCGCTGCAACTGCTGGTGGTGCTCATCCTGCTGGCGGTGCTGGGGGCGACCATCTACCTGATCGTGCGTGGCGTCGAGGCGCGCATGGCAAGGCTGGAGCTGGCGGCCACGCGCATCGCCGCCGGCCGGCTCGATACCCGGGTCAAGGTGGAGAGCGGCGACTTCCTTGGCCGGCTGGGCATGGCCTTCAACGGCATGGCCGCCCAGGTGCAGGCGCTGCTGCGGGCCCAGCAGGACATGATCCGGGCGGTCTCCCACGAGTTGCGCACGCCGGTGGCACGCATCCGCTTCGCCGTGCAGATGGTCGATGACATGACCGACGATCCGGCGATCCGTCGCCAGCTGCAGGGCATCGATGGTGACATCGAGGAGCTGGACGGCCTGGTCGACGAGATCCTCACCTATGCCCGCCTGGGTAGCGACGCGGTCAACGGTCGCGAGATGCAGGCCAGCCTGGTGGGGTGTCGGGCCATGGTGGAGCGGGTGGTTGCGGCGCTGGCGCCGCTGCACGGCCACCTGACCATCGCGCTCGCCGAGGGGCCCGAGGTGGAGGCGCTGGCCGAAGCGCGCTACCTGCAGCGGGCGGTGCAGAACCTGGTGGCCAACGCCTGCCGCCACGCCCGCACCCGGGTGATGATCCGCGTGGAGGCAGAGCCCCGACTGTTGCGAATCGACGTGGAAGACGATGGCCCCGGGGTGCCGGCCGGCGAGCGGCAGTTGATCTTCAAGCCCTTCGCACGGCTGGATGACAGCCGCACACGCAGCTCGGGTGGCTATGGGCTGGGGCTCTCCATCGTGCAGAAGGTGATGATCTGGCACGGCGGCAGCGTGGCGGTGGATGAGAGCCCCGAGCTCGGCGGTGCCCGCTTCACCCTGCTGCTGCCACAACGCCCCGGCGCCTAGGCCGGCTTGATCCCCTCCAGCACCGCGAAGGAGGTCTCCCGGGCGGTGCGCAGGAAGTCCTCCATCCACGGGGCCTGGCGGGTCTCCTCGCGGATCGCCGCGAACAGCGTGCTCCACACCCCCTTTTCGCCCAGCGCTACCGCCTTCACGTAGTCGCGCTCCAGATATTCGGTCAGGGCCCAGTTGGGCAGCGCGCTGACCCCGCGTCCGCTGGCCACCAGCTGCATCATCATGATGGTCAGCTCAGCGGTGCGTATCTCCCTGGGGCGCACGCCGGCCGGGTCCAGGAACTGGGTGAAGACATCCAGCCGCGAGTGCTCCACCGGGTAGGTGATCAGGGTCTCCTCGGCCAGCGCCTCGGGGGTCACGAATGCCTTGCCGGCCAGGCGATGCTGTCGGGCCACCGCCAGCAGCCCCTCGTAACGGAACAGGGGCTCGTAATGGATGCCCGGCAGGGGCTGGGGGTCGGCGGTGATCACCAGGTCGAGCTGCTCCCTGGCCAGGGCCGGCAGCGGGTCGAAGTGGTGGCCGCCGGGGATGTCGATCTCCACCTCAGGCCAGTGGTCGCGGAAATGGTCGACGGTGGGCATCAGCCACTGGAAACAGCTGTGGCACTCGATGGCCATGTGCAGCCGACCCTGTTCGTTGCCGGCCAGCCGCGCCAGATCACGCTCGGCCATGCGCACCAGCGGCAGTACCTGTTCGGCCAGGGTCAGTAGCCGCTGGCCGGCGCGGGTGAACTCCACCGGCCGGGTCTTGCGCACGAACAGCGGGTTGTCGAGGCGCTCCTCCAGGTCCTTGATCTGGTGGGAGAGGGCGGACTGGGTCAGGTGGACCCGCTCGGCCGCCTCGACGAGGGAGCCGGCGTCGCGCAGTGCGACCAGGGTGCGGAGGTGTCGCAGTTCGAGCATGCCGAGTGAGCCATTTTCATTTTCAAGATTAGGAAGTTTAGTTTGATTCACCCTGCGTGGCCAGCCAGACTTTGCTGGATTATTCATCCATGGAGGGTATTTCAATGATTACTTCTCATGTTATCGGCTATCCGCGCATCGGCGCCGACCGCGAACTCAAGCGCGCGGTGGAGGCCTACTGGCAGGGCGAGCTCGATCGCGAGGGGCTGGAGCGGGCAGGGCGCGAGCTGCGCGCCCGCCACTGGGCCGAGCAGCGCGAGGCGGGACTCGACCTGGTCACGGTGGGCGACTTCGCCTTCTACGACCAGGTGCTGGACCTCTCGGTGGCCCTTGGGGCCGTGCCGGCACGCTTCGGCGCCGAGGCCGAGCTGGCCGCCGGCGAGGTGGACCTGGACACGGCCTTCCGCATGGCCCGCGGCCGGGCGCCCAGCGGCGAGCCCGCCGCCGCCTGCGAGATGACCAAGTACTTCGATACCAACTACCACTACCTGGTGCCCGAGCTCCACGCCGGCCAGTCCTTCCGCCTCGCCAGCTCGCGCCTCTTCGAGCAGGTGGCCGAGGCCCAGGCGCTGGGCCACGCGGTGAAGGTGACCCTGCTTGGCCCCCTGACCTGGCTGTGGCTGGGCAAGGCCCGCGATGCGGGGCTCGACCGCCTGAGCCTGCTCGAGGCCCTGCTGCCGGTCTACGGCGAGCTGCTGGCGCGCCTCGCCGAGCAGGGGGTGGAGTGGGTGCAGCTCGAGGAGCCGGCGCTGGTGCAGGACCTGCCCCGTGAGTGGCAGCAGGCCTATGAGGCCGCCTACAGCGTGCTCGGCCGGGCCCCGGTGAAGCTGCTGCTGGCCAGCTACTTCGGCGGCCTCGGCGACAACCTGGGCCTCGCCGTGAGCCTGCCGGTGGCGGGGCTGCACATCGATGCCGTGCGCGCCCCCGAGCAGCTCGCGGCGGTGCTCGACCGGCTGCCCGCCTACAAGGTGCTCTCGGTGGGCGCCATCGATGGGCGCAACGTCTGGCGGGCCGACCTGGCGCTGCTGCGCGAACGCCTGGCCCAGGCGCGCATGCGCCTCGGCAGGCGGCTGTGGATCGCCCCCTCCTGTTCGCTGCTGCATGTCCCGGTGGATCTCGACCGCGAGACCGAGCTCGACCCCGAGCTCAGGAGCTGGCTGGCCTTCGCCCGCCAGAAGCTCGACGAGACGGTGACCCTGGCGCGCCTGCTCGATGGCCGCGCCAGCGAGGTCGACCGCCAGCGCCTGGAGGCCGCTACCCTCGCCCTGCAGGTCAGGCGCGACTCGCCGCGCATCCACCGCCCCGAGGTGGCCGACCGGCTGGCGGGCGTCGAACCGGCGGACCTCGAGCGCGCGAGCCCCTATCCGCAGCGCGCCCGGGCCCAGCGCCAGGCGCTGGACCTGCCGCTCTTCCCCACCACCACCATCGGCTCCTTCCCGCAGACCGACGCCATCCGCGCCGCGCGCCGCGCCTTCAGGGCCGGTGAGCTCGCCGGGGAGGCCTACGAGGCGCGCATGGAGGAGGAGATCGCCCATGCCGTGGCGCGCCAGGAGGCGCTCGGCCTCGACATGCCGGTGCACGGCGAGCCGGAACGCAACGACATGGTGGAGTACTTCGGCGAGCAGCTCGACGGCTACGCCTTCACCCGCTTCGGCTGGGTCCAGAGCTACGGCTCGCGCTGCGTGAAGCCGCCGGTGATCGTCGGCGACGTCAGCCGTCCGGGCCCGATGACGGTGCGCTGGAGCCGGTACGCCCAGTCGCTCACCGACAGGCCCATGAAGGGGATGCTCACCGGCCCCGTCACCATGCTGCAGTGGGCCTTCGTGCGCGACGACCAGCCCCGCGAGACCACCTGCCGCCAGATCGCCCTGGCCTTGCGCGACGAGGTGGCCGACCTGGAGGCGGCCGGTATCCGCGCCATCCAGATCGACGAGCCGGCGCTGCGCGAGGGGCTGCCGCTGCGCCGGAGCGAATGGCCGGGCTATCTGGCCTGGGCGGTGGAGGGGTTCCGGCTGACCGCGGCCGGGGTGCGCGACGAGACCCAGATCCACACCCACATGTGCTATTCGGAGTTCAACGACATCATCGAGTCGATTGCCGCCCTGGATGCGGACGTCATCACCATCGAGACCTCGCGCTCGAACATGGAGCTGCTCGACGCCTTCCAGGACTTCGCCTATCCCAACGAGATCGGCCCCGGCGTCTACGACATCCACTCGCCCAATGTGCCCGAGGTGGACTGGATGGTGACGCTGATGGATAAGGCCGCCGAGCGCATCCCGCTGGAGCGTCTCTGGGTCAACCCCGACTGCGGCCTCAAGACCCGCCGCTGGGAGGAGGTGGAACCGGCGCTGGCCAATATGGTGGAGGCGGCACGCCAGTTGCGTCGACGCTTCGGTTGAGGGGAGCGCTGGAGCCCCGTCCCAGCGTTGAGCCAGCGGGAGCGGCCGCCGGCCCCGGCGGCTGCTATGCTCGGCGGATCACGGAACCTCGACCCGCAAGGAGATGCCATGTCCCGCCTTCTCGCTCCCGCCGCCCTCGGGGCGGCCCTGCTGCTGGGTGGCTGCGCCACTGCTACCGCTCCGGCGCCGATCACCTCCGGCAACCACGCGCCGCTGCTGCCCTCGGTGCTCTTCCCCGGTGGCGCCGAGAGCTTCACCGCCTGGCGCTGCACGCCCGACCAGGCCCTGGTCACCGCCGACCCGGAGGGGCCCGACAGTGAGCTGCGGCTGTGGTCGGCCCACGGCGCCTGGCGGCTTGCGCCTGCCGTGGTGGCCAGCGGCGCCCGCTACGAGCAGGGCGACGTCAGCTTCTGGAACAAGGGCTCCGAGGCCGTCGTGGAGACGCCCCGGGGCCGGCTCGAGTGCCAGGCCTACGTGCAGCGCCAGGCCCTGACCCGCCAGCAGCGGCCCGGGGTGATGTTCCAGGGGCGCGGCAACGAGCCGGGCTGGATGGTGCACCTGGCCCACGACCGGCCCGAGGCGACCCTGAGCCTGGACTACGGCACCCGGGAGCAGACGCTGCCCTATCGGGTGACTACCCTGGACAACGGCGCGGGGCGGGTGATCCTGCAGAGCGGCCGCGGTGACACCCCCTTCGAGCTGCGCATCGAGGCCGGCGCCTGCCTGGACGACATGAGCGGCGAGCCCTTCCCGGCGCGGGTCACCCTGACCGTGGACGGGGAGCAGTATAGGGGCTGCGGCCAGGGCATCGCCCCTTAATTTAAATTTTCGTTTTTATCGAACGGCGGGTGCGGTTTTTTGCGCTTTTTATGGCAAAAAATGCACCTATCATGGTGATCATCGTACCGATGACTGACATCCAGGAGGTCGCCATGACCACACGTACCCTCGTGATTACCACTTCCATCCTCGGCGAGAATGGCCAGTCCAAGGCTCTGGCCGAGCACTTCATCGCCCGGGCCCAGGGCCGCGACGGTGTCGAGGTGACCCATCGCGACCTGGTGGCCGAAGAGCTGCCCCACCTGGCCCTGGCCGAGCTCGGCAGCTGGCAGGTCGCCGAGGAGGAGCGCACCGCCGAGCAGCGCGAGCTGGCCGCCCGCTCCGATTCGCTGATCGAGGAGCTCCAGGCCCACGACGTGGTGGTACTGGCGGTGCCGATGTACAACTTCGGCATTCCGAGCCAGCTCAAGGCCTGGTTCGACCGCGTGATGCGCGCCGGGGTGACCTTCCGCTACACCGAGAACGGTCCCCAGGGCCTGGTGGAGGGCAAGCGTGCGATGATCCTGGCCGCCCGCGGTGGCCAGTATGCCGGCACCGAGATGGATACCCAGACCCCGCACCTCAAGCTGATGCTGGGCATGATCGGCATCAACGAGGTGGATACCGTCTTCGCCGAAGGGCTCAACATGGGCGAGGGCAAGCGGGACGCGGCGCTCAAGGAGGCCCGTCAGGCCATCGACGGCCTGGTCGCCCGCCTCTGAGGCAGCACGCGCTCGATAGCGCAAACAGCGACACGCAGCGGGGCGGCCATGGGGTCGCCCCGCTGCGTTGTGGGGCCTGCCCGCCTCAGCAGGTCTCCGGGGTCTCCAGTGCCCAGCCGGCGGCGACGAAGTCGCTGGTGCAGAGCGCCGGCTGCGGGGCCAGGATGCGCCCGGCCAGGCGCGAGAGCGCCTCGCGGTTGCCGCGAAGAGGGGCGTCGAGCTGCTCGGAGGTCGCCACCGGTTGCCAGCCATCTCCTTCGCGGGTGGCCAGCGTGAAGGCGAAGGGGTGAAAGCCGGGGAAGCCCAGCCGCAGGTCGGTCACCACCAGGGTCTCGTGCCCGTCGAGCTCGCGGGTCTCGTAGCGCAGGAAGGGGCCGGCGAACCAGTCCAGCCGCCGGCCACGCGGGCTTTCGAGTGCCACTTCCTCAAGGTCGGCTCCGCGGCGGTAGGTCTCCAGCAGCGGCGGGGTGTCGCCGTCCAGCACCCCCACCAGCAACTCGTGGTGCTCGTCGCCATCCACCACCGTGACGCGCCACAGCAGGGTGTTGAAGGGGGTGGGCTGGACCAGCCGCGGGGCCTCGGCAAGCCCCCGTTCGGCCAGCACCGGTTCCAGGCGATGCTCCACCAGCTGCTTGGCGCCGAAGGCGAACACCAGGTAGGCGGACGAGAGCGCCAGCCCCCAGGCGGGGCCGCGCCGCCCGTTGCCGGTGGCCAGCGCCACGCCGATGCCCACCAGCAGCGGCAGGGTGTAGAGCGGGTCGATGATGAAGACGACGGGGTAAGCCGCGGGCGGCGCGTCCAGCGGCCACAGCAGCTGGGTGCCGTAGGTGGTCAGGGCGTCAAGCAGCGGGTGGGTCAGCAGGCAGAGCCCGAAGAAGGCTCCCCACCGCGCCAGGGAGATATCCCGGGCCGGGGCGAAGCGGGCGGAGAGCAGCGTCAGCGCCGTGGCCAGCCCCGCCAGCACGAACAGCGAGTGGGAGAAGCCGCGGTGTTCGGTGACGTTGGCCACGGCATCGCCGTAGTCGATGACCACGTCGAGATCGGGGAGGGTGCCGAGCACGGCACCGATCAGCACCGCCTTGCGGCCCAGCCGGCGGCCGAGCACGGCACCGCCCACGGCGGCGCCCAGGGCGGCCTGGGTAATCGAATCCATCGGGAGGCGTTCCTCGCAGAGAGTGCCCGGCTATGATGCCACGGGCAGGGGCTGGGTTCCCTTACGTATCTGCCCAGCGCGGCCCGGCGGCGAGGATGCGCCCCTGCACCGGGCAGTCGTCGCGGTGGGCGCCGGGCAGGTAGCCGGTGCTCATCAGGAACTCGCCGGTGATCTCCGGCCCGGTGAAGCGGAAGGTGCGCCTGAAGAGCCGGACCCACTCCGCATGGGGCAGCGGATGGTGGTGGTCGAGCCAGGCGGCGAGGCTGCCGTACTCATCGCGAAGGGTCTGGACCACGCCGGCGTTGTGGATCACGGCCTCGACCTTCAGGCGGTTGCGGATGATGCCGGCGTCGGCCAGCAGGCGGGCGCGCTCGGCCTCGCCATAGGCGGCCACCCGGTCGATGGCGAAGCCCTCGAAGGCCTCCCGGAAGGCGGCGCGCTTCTTGAGCACGGTGAGCCAGGAGAGCCCTGCCTGGTTGATCTCCAGCGCCAGGCGCTCGAAGAGGGCCTGGTCCTCGGCCACCGGGAAGCCGTACTCGTGGTCGTGGTAGGGGCCGTGAAACGGATGGCCCGGGGCCAGGTCACAGTAGTGGCTCATGTTGAGGCTCCCCGTGGCGAGCTGACGTGATCCAGCCCCCTTGGCAAGGACCCCTTCGACGCCGACAATCGTGCCATTACCCTATCACCGCGGAGCGATTGTGATGAAGCGAATGACTCTCCCCCTGGCCACCGGCGCCCTGCTGGCACTGCTGGCCGCCCCCGCCCTGGCCGAGGGGCCCGTTGTCGAGATGTACCAGGACCCCAACTGCGGCTGCTGCGGTGCCTGGGCCGACCATCTGGAGGCCGAGGGCTTCACGGTGGAGCGCCACAAGACCCGCGAGATGCGTGCCATCAAGATCGAGCAGGGCCTCACCCCCGAGCTCGCTTCCTGCCACACCGCCATGGTCGACGGCTACGTGATCGAGGGCCACGTGCCGGCGGCGGACATTCACCGCCTGCTGGAGGAGCGCCCGGATGTGGCGGGGCTCTCCGTGCCGGGGATGCCTCACGGCTCGCCGGGCATGGAGACCGGGCGTTACGATGACTACCGGGTGCTGGGCTGGCACCGCGACGATCGCACGCCGGAGATCTTCAACGAGTACACTCACTGATCCAGAACGCCGTCAGCGACACCAATCAGGGGCGCTGGGGGCAAGCCTTGGAGGAGGTCCTACGCCAGGG
>NZ_JACUUD010000118.1 GCF_014859505.1 Halomonas sp. | reverse complement strand
CTCCATGAGCCCTTCCCCGAGGATGGCGTGGGCGCAGAAGCTCTCCTCACGTGCGGACTCCCGAACATCCATGCCGTAGGTGGACTTGAACCACTGGCGGTGGGCATCGATCAGAGCGATGAACGCATAGGGAGTGCCGCAGATCTTCGCGGCCAATGTCGTGATGGCATCGAATACCTGCTCGTTCGGCGTATCAAGGATGTAGTATTCGCCGAGATTGGCCAGACGCAAGGCTTCGTTCGAGGGCAGGGAGGGCTTTTGCATAAGGTGATTCCATTGGCAGTGCATGGTGTCTGACCGAGACAGCGGTGCTATGGGGTGATAGTGAAGGCCTGCATCGCTTCATTGACTCTAGCGCAGTAAGGCGGTGCTTCCCAAACATGGCAGGTTGTCGGTTGCGTTGAATGGCGGAAATGGAAGACGGTTTTTACCAGTTGTAAGCTTGACCTGTCGCTAATGATTCATTTCACTTCACAGTGTCTTTCCATGACGATAATGATGGAAACGTCGATCGAGAGAGATCCTTGACGGCTATCCCGCGTGTCCTGCAAAGATCCGGTCCCTGACCCTCAGGTTACAGCGCTCATGTTTCTGGCCCTCCCTAGCCGTTGGCATCTCGTCGGCCCCTTGATTGCATTGGCCACTCTTGCCGTGATCTGGCTGACCAGCGCACTGGGGGTCTTTCAGCTCCCCGATGCCTGGATACACTGGCAGTATCACCTGCTCAATCCCAAGGAGAGGCCGGTGTCACAGGTGCTTCTGGTGGAGGCCGATTTCGAGCAGCTTCAAGACGAGGAGTGGCTCGAGCTGGTCGCCCAGCTTCAGCAGTTCGAGCCCCGGGGTATCGGGTTCCTGCGCCGACCCACACGCCTCTCCGAGTCACACCTGGAAGCCCTCGATCGCGAGGGAGTGGTGATCGGTCAGACGGCCGCACAGGTCTTGGGTGCGCCCGGAGTCCTGACGCTGCCTCCCTCCCAGGCACAGGATAGCTTGGGTGTGCATCGTCCCCAGGTCATCTTCGATGGCGAGCGCTATATCAGTACCGAAGCCGCAGTGGTGAGCCGGGGAACCGAGGGACTCGACCCTCAAGCCCCCTTCTTGATCGATTTCCGTCCGGGCAAGAACTACCTGCCGGTCATCCTCGCCGAGAGGGTCCTGCGTGGTGATCTCACCCGGGATCTCGTTGCAGGGCGCGTCGTCCTGGTGGGAGCAGGCATTGATCCCACCAATCCGCCCCTCCTGACCCCCTTGCCGGAAGAGGCGGAAGTTTCCCGCCTGATGTATGCCGGCTATACGGTGGATACCCTGCTGAGGGGGCAACCGCTGCGTTCAACCACCTGGTGGCAGAACCTGCTTCTCTTGCTTGTGACACTGGCAGTCGCTGCACTGCTTTATTTCCGGCTGGGCGTACGCCGATCCCTGGGCATCTCCATCGGTGGTACCATTTTCCTGCTTATAGCCGGCTGGTTGTCCCTGCACTTCCTCGGCGCTGTCCTTCCCGTGGCATCGCTGATCGCCTTCCATCTTCTTCTCTGGTATCTGCTTTCCCGCCGGGAGCAGCGGTTGGAGTCTGAGACAGTTCACAAGCTTCTCAGGGCCAGCAGCCGCCGCTTTCACGAGCGTCTCCTGCCCACTGACTTCAATGCTAGCCAGGATCCCTGGGGTCAGATCATCGTACTGACGACCCAATTGCTGAGCCTCGAAAGGGCCATTCTTCTGGAGCGTCCGGCCGACGGAAAGCATTTTCGCGAGGTGAAGGCATATGCCTGTTCGCTGGAGGATATCGATGAGCGCCGTCGTGATGTCGAACGTGAACCCTATGTCAGTGCCCTGGCAGAGTCGGGCCCGATCATTCTCAAACAACCCTTCCTTAAGGGGGCGGCGCCGGGTCGCCTTCAGTTTCTCATGCCGTTGGAATTCGATGGTCAGGTCATGGGCTTCTTCAGCGGGGAGGTTGTCGAGGAAACGATTCACGCCAACCCGCTGTTTCTCTCCTTGCTGAGGGATTTCGGCAATCAGATCGGCGAGCTTCTTTATCGCCGCCAGCTCCTGCAGATGCGACAGCGCAGTGACGCCAGCCGATGGGGTCAGCTGATGCGACTCGACTCGATCGAATCCGAATACGCGTCTCTGAATGAGGTGTCTCAATTATTCGAGCGTCGTCTTTCCTTGTTGGAAAATGTCTTCAACAGCCTTCACACCAGCACCATTTTTTATGATCTCTTCGGCAAGGTGATGGAGGTCAATCGCAAGATGGAGGAGCTGGTCAGGCGTTCGGGTCTGCCCATCTTTACCATGACTGCTGCCGATGCCATCTCTATCCTGGGTGGAATGTCTCTTTCGGTGGCGAAAGAGCATCTCCAGCACATGGTGTTGACCGATGAGGGTCTGACGTTCTCGGCTAAACTGCCCAACGTTGAAGGCCTCTTCTCGCTGAATGTGCGCCCCCTGAGGGCAAGCGAAATGGAGACGGCCTTGACCTCCAGCCCCTTTCGGATACACGGTTTTTTGCTCGAACTGCTGGATGTCACCTACCTGGTGCGCCTGGAACGCCTGAAAAACGAACTCGACAACAAGATCAATGCCGAGTTGCGCAACCAACTGGAGGCGGCCATCCTGTCGGCCGAGTTATTGCGCCAGGACGACGTCACCGCTTCGGAAAAGAGGGCATTTGCCGAGCTTGTCGAGCGCAAGCTCTTGCAGATGTCCCGGACCCTCAATCGCTCCCAGGAGATTCTCAATGCCGTCCAGGACATTGACCAGCTATCGGACTTTCCCGTCAGCGTCAGTGCCTTGGCCGAGGATCTGGCGAAACGTTGGGAGTCCCGGCTCGCCGCGCGAGATCTGCAGCTCGAGCTGGCTCCCCCTCCGTTCAATGCCTTCGTTCGCGTCGATGTTTCGCGGATCGAGAATATCCTGGATGCCATCGTCGCGGTACTTGCCGATGATGCCAGCCCCGGAGGCGCGATACGGATCAGCCTGGAAGAGAGACATGAAGCTGGCCAGCTCTGGGACTCATTTATCCTGGAGAATACCGGATACGGCATGCCTGAAGAACGCTTGCAGGCCATCATGATGGGTTCGGCACCCATTACCACTCCTGTCATGCACCGTCTCAAGCAAGCGGTGGACCAGGTGACCTTGGGAGGTGGTAAGTTGAAGGCACGGACGGCTATCGGGCAAGGCATCCATTTCGAAGTACAACTGCCAGGTTTTTCCCTTGATGAGTAACTCTATATCGACCAAAAAGCGCATCCTTCTCGTCGACGACGACGCCGATGTGGCTCATCTTCTAGGCTTCGTCCTGCGCCGGGCAGGTTACGACATCAGGCATGCGCCGAGTGTCAGGAAGGCGATGCAGGACGTTGTCGAAGAGGTGCCCGACCTGTTCATCCTGGACCTCTGGATGCCCGAGCTGGACGGTAAGTATCTGCTGCGCTGGCTCAGGGAGGATCAGAGGCTTGGCCAGCCGATCCTCATGCTTACCGGCACCGTGAAACCGGGCCTGGATGACGAGTTGAAGGCTGAGGGAGCTAACGCCGTGGCACACAAACCCGTGGATATCCAAGCGCTCAGTACTCTGTTGCGAGGGCTGCTCGAGCAATGAGCTGGGACCTGCTGCCCCTGCATATCTTCCCGGAGGGTAGTCTTGCCAGTTCCGTCATCACTACGGTCTGGGTCGGTGTGGCTGTCGTGGCCTTCTTCAACCTTCGCTTCGGCTGGAGCCTGGCGGGACTCGTTGTTCCCGGCTACCTAGTGCCTCTTCTGTTGATCAAGCCCTGGAGTGTGGCAGTGATCGTCGGGGAAGGCATCGTCACCTATCTGCTGGTCTACGCCTTTTCCATCCTGGGGGCTCGTTTTCTTGGCCTGGCGGATTTCTTTGGTCGTGATCGCTTCTTTGCTCTGGTGTTGACCAGTGTCATCGTTCGGGTCGTGTTCGATGCCTTCTGGCTGCCTGCCCTGGGGGCATGGCTGGATGCAAGTTTCGGCCTGGAGTTCGACTACGCCAACAATCTGCACAGTTTCGGGCTCATCATCGTGGCGCTGATAGCCAACAACTTCTGGAAACCGGGACTCCTGCGGGGCACCTTCTGGCTGGTCATTACGGTCGCTGTCACTTTCCTGCTTGTTCGCTTCGGCCTGATGGAATTGACCAACTTCTCGGTCAGCAATCTCAATTACCTCTATGAGGATATCGCGAGCTCGATTCTCGCCAGCCCCAAGGCCTACATTATCCTGTTGACCACGGCATTCATCGCCTCACGCATGAATTTACACTATGCATGGGAATTCAACGGCATACTGATCCCTTCGCTTCTGGCCTTGCAGTGGTATCAACCCACCCGGTTGCTTTTCACTTTCGCCGAAGTGGGCATCATCCTCCTTTCCGTCTATTTCCTCCTGAAGCTTCCGTTCTTCGGAAACATCAACCTGTCCGGTGCACGAAAGCTGCTTCTCTTCTTCAGCGTGGCCTTCCTCTATAAGCTTATGCTGGGTCACGGGCTCCAGTTGTTCGCCCCCTGGGTAAAGGTCACGGATTTCTTTGCTTTTGGCTACCTCATATCCACTTTGCTGGCACTCAAGATGCACGATAAGGATATCGGCATCCGGGTCACGCGGGCGACCTTGCAGACCTCCCTCACTGCCGTCGTTGTGGCCAGCCTTGTCGGTTTTGCATTGAGCTTCATCCCCGCCCAGCTTGTCAGCGAGGCCGCCGACGATCAGCCCCTCGCGTCGCCTTCGGTAACCCAGATGACCCTCGAAGACCTTCTCCTGCGCCAGCGAGTGATCGACTATGGCGTGGTGGGTCGGGAGAACCTCCCGCAACCCAGCGGGACACAGCTTGCCCGTTTTCAGGAGGCTCTAACGTCGCTCGACAGCTACCGTAAGGATAGGGATCCGGCCAGGCTCCAGCAGGCCCAGCGTGGGCTGATGGAGCTCGATTACGCCATATCCCGGGCGGAGGATCGCTACCTGGTCCTGAGCGAGGCGGGGGCGCCTCGCGGCTGGGGAACCTTCGTTATCGATACCCGTCCCGAGGGACGGTTGGTGGTCGAGATTCCGGCGGCCATCGCCGAGCGGGGCATCACGGAGGCTGGCCTGGCGCTGTTTCGCGACCAGCAGGCCGCGGCACTCGCTGTCAGCAGTGTACGTGTGCGCGAGAGCACTGCCGGCGGCCTCGACGTGACAAGAAATCCGGGAACCTTCTTTCATCAGTTTCACCAGACCTTCGGCCCACGCAATGCACTCCAGGTGCGGCTCATCACCCGCACGGCAGCACGCGAGCTCCTCGGTGCTCGGACACCCGGGGTATCTGATCTGATGGCCATGCCAACCCAGCTGCTGGTGAAGGAGCAGTTGCCCGAGGATCTGCAGCTGCAGTCTCTGGAGAGGCTTCTGGGCGAGGTGACTCTGCGCTGGGAGGTCCCGTCTATTCCCAATGTACAGCGTGAGCGCACACGAAGCGGCTTCGCCGAGCTCTACCTGAACCCCGACTCGCTGCGGCCCCTGCTGGCTCGCAGCCAGGCCGTGGGGGCAGGGTCTTCGCCTCTGGTTGCCCGTGAAGGTGCCCTTGGCGACTACCTGATGGAAAGAGCCGCCATGGTTCGAGAGGTCAAAGGTCTCGCTTTTCGCAAGCCGAGAGTCGACGAGTTGCTGTTCTTCGATATCGAGGTCCTGAGCCCCCTTCTGGCGACCGCCTCGAGCGGCCCCCAGGCGGCATGGTCCGAAGAGAGGTTGAATGAACTCCGCTATCTCGATGACCTGGCCCGGGGGCTTGGCTATCGCATAACTCACCTGGATGACCCGCCTGGGGGGCATGGCTACCTGATCCTGGAAAGCGTGGAAGATCCCTCCCTCTCCCAGCCATGGGGCACCTTCGTCATACGCACCGGCGTGGCGTCGCCCCAGGTTGTCCAGGTGCCGCGCCCGCGTTACGAGATCAATACGCTCGAGGCCGGCATCACGCTGTTTCAGGAGCTGGACGCAAGGGCGCTTCTCATCGCCGGCAGCCATCCTTTCCTCGACCCGGCAGGTGGCTCTGATGTGCTGGACCCCCGCAATCAGCGCAGCCTGTTCAATCTCGCGCATCAGGTGCTCGTGCGTGAAGCCGGCGAGGAGCCTTTGCTGATCACCCAGGTGCGCGGTATGGGCGAGCAGGCCACCACCCGGGCGCCGAGCCTACTGGCCTTCGAGGATGGCCTGCGACCCGGCGCCGCGCCGCTGCCTCTGCGTGAAAGACTGCGCCAGACCCTCGAGAGCATGGGGTTAGCCCCCGAGGAGGTTCTCGGTGAGGAGGAGACTGTCGGCTACGAGGTGGCTCGAAGTGCCCAGACTCGCTACCTGGATGCCGCCACCGACACGGATTTCGCCATCGTCTGGATCGCACCATTGTCTCGGCGCGCTTTCGCCCTTCATTCCGATGACCGACAGCAGCATCTTCAGTTCCAGGCTCTAGAGGTAGAGACCGTCACAGGCTCCCTGGCAAAGCAGGTCGAGCGCAGGGGCCTTTCGCAAGAGCCGCTTGTGGAGGGCATCGAGGCGCTTTTGATCCATTACATGGACACCCGGGATATTGTCGCCCTGCGCAAGCTGCAGCAGCAGGGGTATCACCTTGCTCGGGTGCTTGATACCGACTCGCGGCAGGCCTTTCTGCTGGTATCCGCGACGGCTGAATCCCGAGCCGTTATGGCGATCGCCAACCTGAATCCTCTTGGCCGGGAGGTGATCGATCTGGCATCGGGAAGGATGGCAGCGGAGCTCGAAGGCTTCATTGCCAAACGGGCCTTTCTGCTGCGAGCGGGAGGCGGTGAATGAGAATCCTGGGTCGCCTGCTGCTGTTGCTCTTGGTCGCTAACATCGCAGCCTTTCTCTACCAGCCTCTGCGCTCGCTCTTTCAGGTACCGCCTCCGCCACCCGCCTTTGCCCAGCAACTCGACCTTGAAGCCCGCCCCTCGACGGTGTACTTCCTGCCCGAGGAGGAATGGCTTACCTTTCCCGTCATCAGCCAGGCCGCGCGGCTGCGCATCCTGACCCATGCAGGCGCTGGAGTCGATACCCAGCCGGAGACCCCCTTGCGCTATGCCCTGGAATACGAGCTTCTGGATGCTAACAGGCGCTCCCTGCATGTGGGTTACTACACCCATGAGACTCGGATACCTCTGCCGTTCTTCAAGGATGGCATGCCGGTGCCCCGCAACCTCTATACCGACAGGGAGCTTGCTGTCGGCACAGGCCAGTCGTTCAACCTGCAACTGGAGGGATTGCTCCGGACCGCTTACGTTCGCCTGCGTCTGGCGCCGCTGGCGACGCCCCTCCAGAACGTTGCCGTCCGCGTCTACTATGAGGAGCGTATGAGCGAGAGGCGGGCCTCCGTGGCCTGGGAGCGATTGAGCCAGACAAGGAGAGAGCGTCTGGCCCAGGGTGTTATCT
This sequence comes from Halomonas sp., assembly GCF_014859505.1. Lineage (GTDB taxonomy): Bacteria > Pseudomonadota > Gammaproteobacteria > Pseudomonadales > Halomonadaceae > Halomonas. The sequence goes on along the minus strand of NZ_JACUUD010000118.1, from coordinate 554 downwards.
ATCCGCCGGAACTGTTGACCCGACAGGAACGGCTCAACCTGCTGGAGCGCCAGTGGCAGCCGGTGGGACCGGTCGGCACCAACCCCTCGCAGGGCACCCTGTTCAGCATCCAGGGAGCCGAGCCCTTCATCGATCCGAACCTCATGCCCCGTTCTTCCGGGCTCTATGTGGCACCGGATCGGCTGGGTGTGCTGCCCATCGAGGCGGCAGGGGAGTACCGTCTCCAGTTCATGCCCCTTGTCGAGGGTGGTCTCGAGCCCGAGCTCGAGTTGCGCCATGTGACCGAGCAATTCGAGGAGCCTCGGGTGGAGAGGGTGATACCCGCAGGCGAGCCGCCGAGAAGCGAGCTGTCCCTCTCGCCAGGGCTGCTGGTCGTGGCTGCCAACCAACCCGGCATGCTCGATATCTGGTCGGTCGAGGCGCCCGAACAGGGTGTCCTTTCCGAGCCACGCTACCTTCGTGCCTGGCAGTTGGGCCAGGGGCTTACGGTAGCTTTCCAGATTCTGCCCGGCGATGACGTTGGCACTTCCCTGCGCCTCGACCTGCGCGCCCAT
>NZ_JACUUD010000117.1 GCF_014859505.1 Halomonas sp. | reverse complement strand
ATGACAGTTCGATGACAGCGGCACTCCCCATCGAGGCGCGGCTCGATGCCATCCAGGCGGCGCTGGCGGCACATCCCCGGGCGCTGCTGGTGGCCGAGCCCGGCGCCGGCAAGACTACCCGGGTGCCGCTTGCGCTGCTCGAGGCGCCCTGGGCCGCCGAGGGCAGGCTGCTGCTACTGGAGCCGCGGCGAGTGGCGGCGCGGCTGGCCGCCGGCTTTATGGCCGAGAGCCAGGGGGAGAAGGTCGGCGAGACGGTGGGCTACCGCATGCGCGGCGAGAGCCGGGTGGGGCCCGCCACGCGCCTGGAGGTGGTCACCCAGGGGGTGCTCACCCGCATGCTGCAGGAGGACCCGCTGCTGGAGGGGGTGGCGGGCATTCTCTTCGACGAGTTCCACGAGCGCAGCCTGGAGGCGGACCTCGGCCTGGCGCTGGCCCTGGATGCCCAGTCGGTGCGCGACGACCTGCGCCTGCTGGTGATGTCGGCGACCCTTGACGTCGAGGCCCTGCTCGGCGTGCTGGGCGAGGGCACCTCGGTGATCGACTGCCCCGGGCGCACCTTCCCCGTGGTGACGCGCTACCGTGCCATCAATGCCCGGGAGGAGGCCGCGCCCCAGCAGGCCCGGGCGCTACTCGACGCCATGGGGCAGCGGGCGGGCGATGCCCTGATGATCCTCCCGGGGGTGGCGGAGATCCGCCGCCTGGCCCGGGAGCTGGCCAATCGGGCGCCCGATCTTGCCGTCATGGAGCTCCACGGTCGGCTACCCCTGGAGGCCCAGCGCCGGGCCCTGCGCCCCGACCCGGAGGGCCGCCGACGGGTGGTGCTCGCCACCGCCATCGCCGAGTCCAGCGTCACCGTCGATGGGGTGCGCCTGGTGGTGGATGCGGGCCAGGAGCGGGTGCCGGTCTTCCAGCCGAGAAACGGCCTGACCCGCCTGGCGACGCGCCGCGTCAACCGCGCCAGCGCCGACCAGCGCCGCGGCCGCGCCGGCCGCCAGGGCCCCGGCCTCTGCCTCAGGCTCTGGGCCGAGGAGCAGCCGCTCATCCCCCACGGCGAGCCGGAGATCCGTCAGGCCGATCTCGCCCCGCTGGCCTTCGAACTGGCCCGCTGGGGCGTGACCGACCCCGAAAGCCTCGCCTGGGTGACCCCGCCCCCCGCGGCGGCATTGGCCGCCGGTCGCGAGCTGCTCGGCCGCCTGGGGCTGCTGGATGCCGAGCAGCACCTCACCGAGCTGGGCCGCCGAGCCGCCCGCTGGCCCACCCATCCGCGCCTGGCGGCCATGCTGGAGCGCGCCCGCGAACTCGAGGCGCTGCCGCTGGCCTGTGCCCTGGTGGCGCTGCTCGAAGGGCGCGGCCTGGACGAGGAGCGCGACCTGGAGCGAGCGCTGCAGGCCCGGCTGCGCGAGCCTCGCGAGCATCGCCAGTGGCAGCACGACGCCCGGCGGCTGGCCCGAATTGCCGGGGTCAACCTCGAGGTGGCAAGCCTTTCGCCGCTGGGAGAGCTTGTGGCGCTGGCCTATCCGGAGCGAATCGCCCAGCGTCTCGATGCCCCGGGCCGCTTCCGCCTGGCCGGCGGGGGACTGGCGACCCTGCCCGACCACCACCCCCTGGCCCATGCCGCGTTGCTGGTGGCGGTGGAGCTCGACGGGGAGGCGAGCGGGGCACGCATCTTCCGCGCCGTGGGGCTAGCTCCTGAGCGCCTCGAGGCGCTCTACCCCGAGTGCGCCGAGTGGCGGGCGAGCCTCGAGTGGTCCGACGACCAGGGTCGCCTGATCGGCGAGCAGGTGCGCGGCCTGGGCGCCGTGGTGCTGGAGCGCAAGCCCCTCGCCAAGCTGCCCCCGGAGGCGGTGAGGGCGGCGCTGCTCGAGGCGCTGCGCCGCCGTGGGCTGCCCCGCAATGACGCCCTGACCCAGCTGCAGGGCAGGGTGGCGCTGCTGCGCCGGACGCTGGGTCACGATGGGCAAGAAGGGTGGTCGGATTGGTCCGACGAGGCACTGCTCGCGACACTCGAGGTGTGGCTCGCCCCGCACCTGGAGGGCATCACCCGGCTCGACGCGGTGGAGCGCCTGCCCCTGGCGCGTCTGCTGCTCGACACCCTCGACTGGGCGCTGCGCTCGCGGCTCGAGGCCCTGGCCCCGGAGCGGCTCACGGTGCCCAGCGGTGCCAGCCATCGGGTGGACTATGCGCCCTGCCGTGAGGGCAAGCCGCCGGTGCTGGCGGTGAAGTTGCAGGAGTGCTTCGGCTGGCAGGCCTCGCCGCGGGTGGCCGACGGCCGCGAGGCCGTGCTGTTGCATCTGCTGTCGCCGGCGCGCCGCCCGCTGCAGGTCACCGCGGATCTTGCGAGCTTCTGGGCCAATGGCTACCCGGAGGTACGCCGCGAGATGCGCGGCCGATACCCGAAGCATCCCTGGCCGGAGGATCCGCTCACTGCCGAGGCCACCGCTCGGACCAAGCGGCGTAGCTGATCCTGGCATACCAGAACCCGAGGAATCCGCGGCACCTGGGCCGCCGAGGCCACCGCCCGCACCTAGCATACCCGGTGCGTCAGGAGGATTCGGCCTCCCTGTGGTCATCTCCCCTGCCGCTGGCGGTGGGCTGGCTGCTGACGCCCCGGGCGCGTAGCACGCGCTTCTCGATCTCGACGATCAGGTAGAGCGCCAGGCTGCCTGTCAGGATCAACCCCCAGTGGCCGGGCGAGAGGCCTTCGCTGGCGAAGATCACCTGCATGAAGGGCAGGTAGGTCCAGCCCAGCTGCAGCGCCGTGATGACCCCGATGGAGCCCCAGACCGGGCGGCTGCCGAAGATGCCCTCGACGGAGAGGGTGCTGCGCAGCAGGAAGCGGCTGTTGATCAGGTAGGCGGCGCTGCCCATCACCAGCATGTTCACCGCGCCAGTGCGGGCCAGCTCGATGCTGCCGCCCTGGGCCAGTAGCCAGCTGAACATGCCGAAGACGCCCACCAGCAGCAGCAGCGAGACGAAGACCACCCGCCACAGCAGGAAGAGGTCCAGCAGCGAGGCCTCCGGATCCCGAGGCTGGCGGCTCATGATATCCGGCTCGGTGTGCTCGAAGGCGAGCGCCAGGCCCAGGGTGACCGCCACCACCATGTTGACCCACAGCGCCTGCAGCGGGGTCACCGGCAGGGTGGAGCCGGCCAGCACGGCGAGCATGATCGCCAGGCCCTGGCCGCCGTTGGTGGGCAGCAGGAAGGTGATGGTCTTGCGGATGTTGTCGTAGACCTTGCGGCCCTCGCGGATGGCGCCGACGATGGTGGCGAAGTTGTCGTCGGCCAGCACCATCTCGGCGGCCTCCTTGGCGGCCTCGGTGCCCTGGATGCCCATGGCCACGCCTACGTCGGCGCGCTTCAGCGCCGGGCCGTCGTTGACGCCGTCGCCGGTCATGGCGCAGATGCCGCCCCGGGCCTGCATGGCCTTGACCAGACGCAGCTTGTGCTCCGGCGAGGCTCGTGCGAAGACATCCACCTCGAGGATCACCTCCTCAAGTTCGGCATCGGACATCCCCTCGATCTCGCGGCCGCTGATGGCACGCTCGGTGTGGGCGAAGCCGAGCTCCCTGGCGATGGCCAGGGCGGTGACGGCGTGATCCCCGGTGATCATCACCGGGCGGATGCCGGCGGCCAGGCAGTCCTTGACCGCCTCGATGGCCTCGTCGCGGGGCGGGTCAAGCAGCCCCACCAGCCCCAGCAGCACCAGCTCCTCCTCGGCGTGCTCGTCGGTCAGTTCGTGGACGTCCTGGATCGATCGTTCGGCCAGCGCCAGCACCCGCAGGCCCCGGGAGGAGAGGTCGTGGATGCGTTCCTCCCAGAGCTCGACGTCCAGTTCGCTGTCCTCGCCGTTGCCACGCACCCGGTGGCACATCTCCAGCAGGCGATCCGGGGCCCCCTTGACCAGCAGCAGCGGCTCGCCCTCCAGTTCGTGGAGGGTCGCCATGTACTTGCGCTCGGACTCGAAGGGAATGGCATCCTTGCGGTCATGCTTGCCGCGCAGCTCCTCGGTGGTCAGCCCCGCCTTGGCCGCGGCCACCACCAGGGCCCCTTCGGTGGGGTCGCCTTGGATCTTCCAGCGGCCCTCCTCCTTGGCCAGTTCGGCGTCGTTGCACAGCACTCCCACCTTGAGGAAGTGGCGCAGGGCGTGGTCATCGTCGAGGTCCAGCGACTCGCTGTCGGGCTCACCGTCGCTGACGCGATGGAAGCTGCCCTCGGGTTCGAAGCCGATCCCCTCGATGTGTACCTCTCCTCCGGGCAGCCAGATTGCCTGGGCGGTCATCTCGTTGCGGGTCAGGGTGCCGGTCTTGTCCGAGAAGATGGTGGAGATGGAGCCCAGGGTCTCCACCGCGGGCAGCCGGCGGATGATGGCGTTCTTCTTCGCCATGGTCTGCACGCCCAGTGCCAGACCGATGGTGACGATGGCCGGCAGGCCCTCGGGGATCGCCGCCACCGCCAGGCCTACCGCCGCCATGAACATGTCGACCAGCGGCTGGCCGTGGACCAGCACGCCGAAGGCCCCGGTGAGCACCGCAGCGCCCAGGATGAAGAAGGCCAGCACCTGGCCGGCGCGGTCGATCTGGCGCAGCAGCGGGGTCTTGAGCTGCTCCACGCCCCGCAGCATCTCCGAGATGCGGCCGATCTGGGTATTGGCGGCGGTCTCCACCACCAGGCCCCGGGCGTTGCCCTGGACCACGATGGTGCTGGCGAAGGCCATGCCGGTGCGATCGCCTAGGTCGGCGTCCTCCGCCACCGCATCAATGGCCTTGTCCACCGGGGTGGACTCCCCGGTCAGCGAGGCCTCCTCGGTGCGAAAACGCCGGGCCTCCAGCAGTCGCAGGTCCGCCGGCACCCGGTCACCGCTCTCAACCAGCACGATGTCGCCCGGCACCAGCTCCTCGGCGGGAATGGTCTCGCGCTTGCCGTCGCGTAGCACCTGGGCCTGGGGCGAGAGCATCTGGCGGATGCTCTCCAGGGCCTGCTCCGCCTTGCCCTCCTGGAAGAAGCCGATCAGGGCGATGATCAGCACCACGCCGAAGATTGCGCCCGCGTCCAGGGTATGACCCAGCCCCAGGCTGGCGATGGCGGCGACGATCAGCACCAGCATCAGGATGTTGTTGAACTGCTCCAGCAGGCGCCGCCACCAGGGGCGCCCCTCTGCCTGCTGGAGCTGGTTGGGGCCGTGCTCGTCCAGGCGGCGTGCGGCTTCCTGGCCATCCAGGCCGTCGGAGGTGCCCTCAAGGCGCTTCAGGGCCTCGTCGCCATCCAGGGCATGCCAGGCGGTGGGCTCGCTATGTCTCGGCTCTGTCATCCTTCTCCTCCGGCGCATGTCAGGGGGCTGCTTGATGGATAACTACCACACAGCATGCTGCAGTGCAGTGATCCAGGGCAAGGAGAGCCGACAAGTGCCTGTCAGCCCCGGGTCATGAAGGCGACGCGGGTGCCGTGGGCCAGGCGTGCCGCCGGCTCGACGGGAGGGGCTTGTGGAAGGCCCACCATCTCGTCGGTGACGTCGGCCCAGGTCAGGGTGCCATGGGTCAGGCCCAGCGGCGCCAGGGCGCGGCTGATCCACTGGGTGCCGGTAAAGCGCCGGCCTTCGCCATTTTCGTCCACCAGCAGGCTCTCGCCGCCGGCGTGGTGCAGGCGGACCAGGTAGATTCCCATGTCCAGCGACTGTACCTCCACGACGGGCGGCGCCTCCGGGTCGAGGCGCTCGGTCAGCGCTTCCAGGGTCAGCCGAGCGGGCAGGGCGGGGGCATCCAGGGGTATCATGGGAGTCATCCGATGTTGGACATGGGCTGTCATTCTATCGCGACCTGTACAGGAGTCGTCATGCCGTCATCCGCCGATGGCTGCCCCTGCGGCAGCGGCCAGTCCCTGGCCCAGTGCTGTGGCCGGTTCCACGCCGGCGAGCCGGCGCCCACCCCCGAGGCGCTGATGCGCTCGCGCTACAGCGCCTTCGCCCTGGACCTCACCGGCTACCTGCTGGAAAGCTGGCACGCGAGCACTCGCCCCGCCGAGCTCGCCCCGGACCCGACCACTCGGTGGCTGCGCCTCGAGGTGCTGGAGAGCGGCGAGGAGGGCGACAGCGGGCAGGTGCATTTCCGCGCCACCTTTCGCGAGGGGCGGCGCTTCGCGGTGCTGGAGGAGGCCTCGCGTTTTCTCCGGGAGGCCGGACGGTGGTATTACCTGGACGGTAGCCCCAGGGTCACCCGGCTCAAGCCCGGCCGCAACGAGGCCTGCCCCTGCGGCAGCGGGCGCAAGTTCAAGGCGTGCTGCGGGGCGGGCCGGTGACCGCTGCGGCTGGCCGCTGAGCGGGCCAGCCCTTACACTGCGCGGCATGCCGCCGTGCCAATCGGCCCCATTCTCATCTCGTCCCGGACGCGTCCCATGGCCCAGACCCTCTCGAAACGGATCAACAAGTACATCAGCGAGAGCGGCATGTGCTCGCGGCGAGAAGCCGACCGTTACATCGAACAGGGCAACGTGCGCATCGACGGCCGGCGCGCCACCCCCGGCGACCAGGTCTTCCCGGGCAGCGTGGTCAAGGTCAACGGCCAGTTCGTCGAGCCGCTGGAACTGGAGGAGGAGGACCTGGTCTTCATCGCCCTCAACAAGCCGGTGGGCATCGTCAGCACCACCGAGCCGAGCGAGAAGGCCAATATCGTCGATTTCGTCGGCCACGGTACGCGGATCTTCCCCATCGGCCGGCTGGACAAGGACTCCCAGGGGCTGATCTTTCTCACCAACAACGGCGACCTGGTCAACCGTATCCTGCGGGCGAGCAACCAGCACGAGAAGGAGTACCGGGTCACCGTCAACAAGCCGATCACCGACGACTTCATCCAGGGTATGGGCGGCGGCGTGCCGATCCTCGGCGAGGTCACCAAGAAGTGCCCGGTGGTCAAGGAGTCGCGGTTCGTCTTCAACATCACCCTGGTCCAGGGGTTGAACCGTCAGATTCGCCGCATGTGCGAGGTGTTCGGCTACGAGGTGGTGAAGCTGGAACGGCTGCGGATCATGAACGTCACCCTCAAGGGGCTCGCCGAGGGCGACTGGCGGGACCTGACGCCCGCCGAGGTGTCGACGATCCTCGCCATGACCGAGCACTCCTCCTCCGAGGCCCAGGCCCCCGGCCGCCGCTCCGTGCGGCGCCAGGGCGGCAAGGCAGGGTCCAGCAAGACAGGGTCCAGCAAGACAGCGAGCCCCAGAGGGGGCGCCCGCCAGGGCGCTACGCCGCGCCGCGGCGAGGGTGGCAAGGCTGCCGGCGGCAAGCCGGCTAGCGGGAAGCCCGGAAGACGCAAGGCGTCAGGCGGCAGCGCGGCCGCGGGCAAGGCGGCGGGTGCCAAGGCGGCGGGTGGCAAGAAGCCGAGCGCGAGGGCGGCGAGCCCGAAGAAGGCCGGTGCCAAGCCATCCGGTAACAGGAAGCCCGGGTCAGGGCCTGCCAGGGGCAGCGGCCCGGCCGGCAAGTCCCGGGGCAGAAAGAAGTAGCGATCCTTCCCTCGACCGAGAGCCACCATGAGCGATGCCCGTCTCCACAGCACCGCCGCGGCCCGTAACCGGCAGCCGATCCTCGAGGTGCTGCGCCAGGTCCTGCCCGAGCGGGCCCGGGTGCTGGAGGTGGCCAGCGGCAGCGGCGAGCACGCCCTCCACTGCGCCGGGGGCATGCCCGACTGGCACTGGCAGCCCAGCGACCCCACCCACGAGGCGCTGGCCTCCATCGCCGCCTGGCGCGAGACGACGGCGCTGCCCAACCTGGCCGCGCCGCGGTACCTCGACGCCACCGACCCCGCCAGCTGGCCGGCAGAGCCTTTCGACGCCATCGTGGCCATCAACCTGCTGCATATCTCGCCCTGGGCGGTCACCGAGGCGCTGATGGCCCGTGCCGGCGAGCGCCTGGTGCCGGGTGGCGTGCTCTATCTCTACGGCCCCTATCGGCGGGGCGGCGAGCACACCGCGCCCAGCAATGCCGCCTTCGACGCCAGCCTCAGGCGTCACGATCCGCGCTGGGGCGTGCGCGACCTCGAGGCGGTCGTGGCCGAGGCGCAGGGCCGTGGCCTCGAGCTCGCCCGCGTCGTGGATATGCC
>NZ_JACUUD010000018.1 GCF_014859505.1 Halomonas sp. | reverse complement strand
TCCCCTCTCCACGCCCTCGAGACTCACGGCCTCCCTGGCCCTGCTGGCCCTGCTGAGCGGCTGCGGGAGCCCCGGCCTGTCGACCGGCACCGCCCAGCCACAGGCCGAGGTGCCGGCCGAGTACCGCGACTGGTTCGGCTGGCGCCCGGAGGCCAACATCGGCGGCGATGACTGGCAGCAGATCAATCGCGCCCAGGAGTTCATCGAGCAGGGGCGTCACGCCGAGGCCATCGAACGCCTCGAGCCGCTGGTGGCCCGGAATATTCCCCCGGCCTACTACGAGATGGCAAAGCTTCACGATGACGGCCTGGGGGTCGAGCGCGACCCCGCCGAGGCGGCCCGGCTCTACGGCCGTGCGATCGAGTGGCCCTCGCCGATCCGCGGCCAGGCCTCGCTCAACCTCGCCGAGCTCTACCTGGCGGGCGACGGCGTCGAGCGCAACGAGCGCCTCGCCTTCCATCTGCTCGATCAGGCCGTCAAGGAGGGGGTGGAGCGGGCCGAGCCAACGCTCGCCGGCCTGCTCGCCGAAGGCGGCGAGCAGATCGGCCCTGACCCGGAACGCGCCCAGCGGCTCTATGAGCGGGCCGCCCAGCGAGGTGACGCCAATGCCCTCGAGGCCCTGGCCGAGGCCCACGGGCCGAACGGCTGGCGGGAGACGGCCCCCGAGCACGCCATGGACTATGGAAAACGCCTGGAGGCAGTGCTCGAGGAGCAAGCCGCCGGCGGCGATACCGGGGCCATGCGCCGGCTCGCCGGACTCTACGCCCCCGACGGGCTGCTCGGCGACCAGCCCGAGCGGCGCCAGGCGTGGCTGGTGCGCGCCGCCGATGCCGGCGACGTGGATGCCCTGGGCCACGCCGGCACGGCGCTGCTGCGTGGCGGCGACCCGCAGCGTGGCCTGGCGCTGCTCGAGGAGGCCGCCGAGCGTGGCGACGTCGATGCCATGACCCGCCTGGGCCAGGCCCTGCTCGACCCCGACGTGGGACCGGCGCGCCCGGCCCAGGCGAAGCGCTGGCTGGAGGCCGCGGTCGAGGCCGGCGATGTCGACGCCAGGGTGATCCTCGGGTCTGCGCTGATTGATGAGGCCCGAGAACAGGCCGGCTTGATGGGCCTGGACGGCAGCGGTGACGACCCTGCCACCACCCTGGCCACCAATGCCCTCGCCACGCCACCCGAGGTCCGGCGCGGCATCGCGCTGCTCGAGGAGGGCGCCGAACAGGACGACCCCCTGGCCCTGGCCCACCTCGGGTCGCTCTACCTGGACGATGAACTGGTCCCCAGCCAGCCCTGGCTGGCCGTCAACTATCTCGAGCGCGGCCATGAACTCGGCCACCCCTGGGCCACCCAGCAGCTCGGCGCCGCCCATCTGGAGGGGCGCGGGGTACCGGTCGACGGCCGCCGGGCCGAGGAACTGCTGAGGGAGGCCGCCGAACAGGGCCAGGAGGGCGCCCTGCGCCTGCTGGGAGACGCCTATCTCGACGGCGAGGTGGTACCCCTCCACCCCAGCCGGGGCGAAGCGCTGCTCGAGGAGGCGGCCGAGGCCGGCGACACCGCCGCCATGACCTCCCTGGGCGAGGCCTACCTGACGGGGCCCCTGGAGGAGCAGCCGCAGCGCGGGCGCGCCCTGCTGGAGCAGGCCGCCCGTCAGGGCGACGCCTACGCCATGGTGGTGCTGGGACGCGCCTATCGCGAGGGCCGCGGCGTGCCGCGGGATCTCGACGAGGCGACCCGCTGGCTGAGCAGCGCCCGGGACGCCGGCCACGCCTCCGCCGATGAAGCCATGGTCGGTGTCAACCGGGAGCGCGGCGCCCAGGGCGACATCAATGCGCTGATCGCTGCCGCCGAGGAGGGCCACCCGGGGGCCATGGCCGACCTCGGCCGCGCCTTCCGTGACGGGGCGGGAGTCCAGGCGAATCCCGAGGCGGCCAGGGCCTGGCTCGAGCGCGCCGCCAATGCCGGGCACACCGGGGCGCGCGCGGAGGTCGGCGAGATGCTGCTCGAGAGCGACCCCGAGCGCGGCCTGACGCTGCTGCGAAGCGCCGCGGATGCCGGCCACGACGGTGCCCGGCTGCGGCTCGGCGAGGCCCTGCTGCTCGGCGAGCACGTCGAGGCGGATACCGAACAGGGCGTCGCCACCCTGCGCCCCGCCGCCGAGGCCGGCAACCCCCACGCCGCGCGTCTGCTGGGCCAGGCCTACCTGGAGGGCAACGGCGTGGCGGCCGACCCGGCCCAAGCCCGGGAGTGGCTGGACCTGGCGGTGGAGAGCGGCGACCTCTCCTCGCGCGCCAACCTGGGGCGGATTCTGCTGCGCGGCGAGGCGGGGATGCCCGAGGATATCGAACGTGGCCAGGCCCTGCTCCAGGAAGCCGCGGAGGAGGGGCACGCCGGTGCCCAGGCCACTCTGGGCCGCGAGTACCTGCGCGGCGAGCGCCTGGCGCGCGACACCCGCCGGGGGGCCGATTACCTGCTCCAGGCGGCCCGTCAGGGCCATTCAAGCGCCCGCCTGGCGCTGGCGGAGGCCTACCTCGAGGCCAACGGGCTTCAGAGCGCCAACCGCGAGCAGGCGCTGCTGTGGCTCGAGGAGGTGATGGAGGCCGACAGCGACATGGCCCTAGAGACGCTCCACGAGCTGATCGCCGACGATATCGCCGCGGCGCGGTGAGGCCACGGCGACTGTCGCGGCCAGGAACGCAGAAGGCCGGCACTGGGTGCCGGCCTTCTGCGTTGTCGCTCGCTCTCGGGCCGCGGGAGCGGCTGCGGGTCTCGGGCCTCAGCCCTCGAAGGGGTTGCGCAGCACGATGGTCTCGTTGCGATCCGGGCCAGTGGAGATGATGTCGATGCTGACGCCGACCTTCTCCTCCAGGTAGCGGATGTAGGCGCGGGCGTTGGCCGGCAGGTCCTCGACGCGCTGGGCGCCCAGGGTCGACTCGCTCCAGCCCGGCAGATCCTCGTAAAGTGGCTCGATGGCTTCATAGCCCTCGGAGTCCACCGGGGTGTCCAGTACCTCGCCGTCCTTGCTGCGGTAACCCACGCAGACGCGGATGTTCTCGAGGCCGTCGAGCACGTCGAGCTTGGTCAGGCAGATGCCCGAGACCGAGTTGATCTGCACGGCATGGCGCAGGGCCACGGCATCGAACCAGCCGCAGCGGCGCGGGCGACCGGTGGTGGCCCCGAACTCGTGGCCACGCTCGGCCAGATGGCGGCCGTGCTCATCGAAGAGCTCCGTGGGGAACGGACCCGACCCCACCCGGGTGGTGTAGGCCTTGGTGATCCCCAGCACGTAGTCCAGGTAGAGCGGCCCGACCCCGGAGCCGGTGGCGGTGCCGCCGGCGGTGGTGTTGGAGCTGGTCACGAAGGGGTAGGTGCCGTGGTCGATATCCAGCAGCGAGCCCTGGGCGCCCTCGAAGAGGATGTTCTCGCCCGCCTTGCGGTAGTCGTGGACCAGACCCACGGTGTCGCAGACCATCGGGCGCAGCTCCTCGGCCATCTCCATGGCCTCGTCCAGCACCTGCTGGAAATCCACCGGCGCCTCGCCGTGGTAGTTGACCAGCACGAAGTTGTGGTAGTCGAGCACCTCGCCGAGCTTGGAGGCGAAACGCTCGCGGTGCTGCAGATCGCCGAGGCGCAGGCCGCGGCGGGCCACCTTGTCCTCGTAGGCGGGACCGATGCCGCGACCGGTGGTGCCGATCTTGGCGACGCCACGCGCCTTCTCGCGAGCCTGGTCGAGACGCACGTGATAGGGCAGGATCAGCGGGCAGGCCGGCGACAGGCGCAGGCGATCGCGCACCGGCACGCCCTTGGCCTCCAGTTCGCGGATCTCATTGATCAGCGCCTCGGGCGACAGCACCACGCCGTTGCCGATCACACACATCTTGTCTGGGCGCAGGATGCCGGAGGGGATCAGGTGCAGGACGGTCTTCTCGCCGTCGATCACCAGAGTATGGCCGGCGTTGTGACCGCCCTGAAAGCGCACCACCGCGGCGGCGGATTCGGTCAGCAGGTCGACGACCTTGCCCTTGCCCTCGTCACCCCACTGGGTGCCCAGTACCACTACGTTCTTGCCCATTGCTCTCTCGTCTCTCGTTGCCGCGCGGCGGCAGGCCGTCGCGCCCAAGGTTTAACCCAGTCTACAGTGCCACGGCTTGCCAGTGGCCATCGCGGAACACCAGTTCGCGGTCGCAGCGGTGCTCGACCGGCCCGGTGCGCTGCCCAGGCAGCGCCTGAACCACCCGCGCTCCCTTCGCCCGCAGGGCTACCACGGCCGCCTGCAGACCCTCGCCCTCGGCAGGTGCCCAGATGCCGTCGACGGGTGGCTCCATGGGAGACAGCCCTGCCAGCAGCTTGAGGTCCATGGAGTAGCCGGTGGCCGGCCGGGCACGCCCGAAGGCGCGGCCGGTGTCGTCATAGCGGCCGCCCTTGGCCAGCGCCTGGCCGTAGCCGGGCAAATAGGCGGCGAACATCATGCCGGTATGGTAGGCGTAGCCGCGCAGCTCGCCCAGGTCGAAGTAGAGTGCCACCTCGGGGTGGCTGACCAGCACGCCCCGGTGCAGGGCGCGCAGCTGGTCCAGCGCCGCGCCCACCGCGGACGGCGCCTCGGCGAAGACCTCGCGGGCCTGCTCCAGCACCTCTGCGCCGCCGTGCAGGCGGCCCAGCGCCAGGAACATCTCGGCCAGGGCCGGGTCCTCGACGCTCTGCGCCACCCGCTCGGCCAGCTCGCCGGGACTCTTGAGCTCCAGGGCCTCGAACAGCGCACGCTCGGCGTCACCCTGCAGCCCGGCCGTCTCCACCAGGCTGCGGTAGATGCCGATATGTCCCAGCGCCAGGTGAATCTCGTCGGCGCCGGCAGCGGCGAGGCTGGCCAGCGCCAGGTGGAGGATCTCCAGATCCGCCTCGATGCCGGCGTGACCGAACAGCTCCACGCCCACCTGGACGGGACTGCGACCACTCTGATGCTGGTCGGCGGTGGCGCGGAGCACATTGGTGCAGTAGCAGAGCCGCACCGGCCCCTGCCGCTTCAGGGAGTGGGCATCCATGCGTGCCACCTGGGGAGTGACGTCGGCGCTGACGCCCATCATGCGCCCGGTAAGCTGGTCGGTGAGCTTGAAGGTCTGCAGGGCCAGGTCGGAGCCGGTGCCGGTCAGCAGGGAATCGAGGAACTCCGCCGTCGGCGGCATCACCTGGTCGTAGCCCCAGCGATGGTAGAGGTCGAGCAGCGCGCGGCGCAGCCCCTCCATGCGGCTCGCCTGGGGCGGCAGCACCTCATCCATGCCGTCGGGCAGCAGCCAGCGGTCAGCGATCGTCATGTAAATCATCCTGCAAGGCAGCGAAAATGGCCGAAAAGGACGCTCGAGCCGAGGTCTCGACGAGCGCCTGACGTGCGACAGGGCTTGTGATAGACGGCCACAAAAAAACCGGGCCACGCCCGGTTGCAGGAGTCTACCACGTTTGCGCCGGGGATGAACCCCGGCGCATGTCGCGCTCACTCGCCGTTGGAAGGCACCGCGCTCTTCAGGTAGCGGAAGAAGTCGCTGGAGGGATCGAGCACCAGCATGTTGCCGTCCCCCTGGAAGCTCTCGCGATAGGCGTTCAGGCTGCGCCAGAAGGCGAAGAACTCCTGGTCCTGGGAGTAGGACTCCGAGAAGATCCCCGCGGCCTCGCCATCGCCCTCACCGCGCAGTGTCTCGGCCCGCTCGGTGGCCTGAGCCAGCAGTACCTGGCGACGGCGATCGGCGTTGGCGCGGATACGCTCGGCCTCTTCCTGGCCCTGGGCTCGCCACTCGCGGGCCTCCCGCTCACGCTCGGACCGCATGCGTTCGAAGACCGCCGCGGAGACGTCCTCCGGCAGATCGATCCGCTTGACGCGCACATCCACGATGGCAACCCCGAGTTCCTCGCGCAGCAGGGCATCGAGGTCCTGGGTCGGCCCGATCATCAGGTCGTCGCGACGCTCGGCGATGATCTGCTGGAGGTCCAGGCGGCCGAACTCGTTACGCAGGCTCTCGTCGACCCGGGGCTGGATCAGGCGGATCGCCATCATCTCGTCGCCGGCGGTGGCCTCGTAGTAGCGGGTCGGGTTGATCACCTGCCACTTGACGTAGGAGTCGACGATCACCGCCTTCTGCTCGAGGGTCAGGTAGCGGCTGGTGTCGGTGTCCAGCGTCAGCACCCGGGTATCGAACTTGCGGATGGTCTGGGTGATCGGCACCTTGACGTGCAGGCCCGGCTGAATGTTCTCCTCGATGACCTCACCGAAGCGCAGCTTGACGGCGCGCTCGGTCTCGTCGACCACATAGAGGCTGTTGCTGGCCAGCCAGGCCACGGCGGCCAGGCCGCCGACAATGAGCAGGGAACGATTGTTGATCATTTAGCGGCCCTCCCTGCGGATTCCACCGGTATTGCTGCTCGTGCTCGAGGTCGTCTGGCCGGAGCGCAGGCGCTCCAGCACCCGCGGATCGAGTTCACCCTCCTCGCCCAGGCGCTCGCCGGAGGACGAACCACCGCTGCCACCGTTGCCCATCTGGTCCAGCGGCAGGTACATGAGCGGGCTGTCATCGGCCACGTCGACCAGCACCTTGGGCGTGCTGCCGAAGATCTCGGCGATGGCGTCCAGGTAGAGACGCTCGCGCATGATCGCCGGCGAGTCCTGGTACTGGGAGAGCAGCGCGTTGAAGCGGTTGGCCTGACCACGCGCCTCGGCCACGACCGACTCGCGATAACCCTGACCCTGCTCGACCAGGCGCTGCGCCTGACCCTGGGCCTCGGGGATGATGGCATTGGCGTAGGCCATGCCCTGGTTGATGGTCCGCTGACGGTCCTCGCGGGCGCGGATCACGTCGTCGAAGGCGTCGATGACGGGGCCGGGCGCGGTGGTGGACTCGATGTTGATGGTCTGCAGGCGGATGCCGGTGCCGTAGCTGTCCAGATAGGACTGCAGGCGGCTGGACACGGAGCTGCCGAGGATCTCACGACCGGAGGTCAGGATCTCGATCATGTCGGTGCCACCGACCACGTGACGCAGGGCGGAATCCAGCGCGTTCTCGATGGAGAGCTGCGGGTTGCGCACGTTGAGCACGAAATCGCGGGGGTTGGACACCTGATACTGGGCCGAGATCTCGACCTCGACGATGTTCTCGTCGCGGGTCAGCATCGCCTGGGTCTGGGTCAGCGAGCGCACGCGGGTCACGTTGACCATGCGCACGTCGTCGATCAACGGCGGGTTCCAGTGCAGGCCGGGGCTGACCACTTCCTGGAACTTGCCGAAGCGCAGCACCACACCACGCTCCGACTGGTCGACCAGATAGAAACCGGTGGCCGCCCAGATCGCCAGGGCGACCACGATCAGCAGCCCCGGCAGGGCGAAGACGTTGCGCGGCTTGCCGCCGCCGCCCTTGCCGCCCTTGCCACCGCCACCCTTGCCGCCACGGCCGCCGAGCATGCCGTTGAGCTTGTCCTGAAACTTCTTCAGGGCCTCATCGAGGTCGGGAGGGCCTTGGTTGCCGCCGCGATTACCGCCGCCACCACCATTGCCTCCGCCTCCGTTGCCGCCGCGACGGCCACCACCACTCCAGGGGTCGTGCTGGTTGCCACCACCAGGCTCATTCCAGGCCATAGGTCTTCTCCACTATGTGTTGCGGCCCCCGCCGGCGAGCCGGCCGGGACTTCGGTTGCGATCCTGTCGGCGCCCCGTCCTGCAGGACGGTGGCGCCCGTCGTCCATGTCGTCGTTGTTATCGTCTGCCCGTACCTAGCCTGCCCCTTGCTCTTCCCAGGCCTCGCGATCACGCAGGGCCTCGGGTAGGTAGTCATCGGCGCGTTCGCCGAGCCGCGACATCAGCTGCAGGAAGTCGCGACGCGGCAAGCGAACCTGCAATCGTGTGTCGCCCTGCTCGTCGAAGGCTTCGTCGCGCACCGCGCCCAACTCGTGAAGGGCGGCACGCAGCCGGCCCTGCTCCGGGGCCAGGGTGAGGAAAAAGTCGAGGACATCGTCGGCCAGCCGCTCGGCCAGGGCCTGGGCCAGCAGGTCCAGTCCCCTGCCCTCCTGCGCCGATAGCCACACCACCTCGGGGCGCCCCTCGCCATTGCGCTCGATGCGCGGTGCGCTGTCTAGCAGGTCGATCTTGTTCATCACCTTGAGCATCGGTACCTCCAGGGCGCCGATCTCATCGAGCACCAGCTCGACCTGTTGCTCGTTGAGCTCACGATCCGGGTCGGCAGCGTCGATCACGTGCACCAGCAGGGTCGCCTCGGCAGCCTCCTGCAGGGTGGCACGAAATGCCTCCACCAGCTTGTGGGGCAGGTGGCGGATGAAGCCGACCGTGTCGGCCAGCACCACCGGGCCCACGTCCTCGACCTCCAGGCGTCGCAGCGTCGGGTCGAGGGTAGCGAAGAGCTGGTCGGCCGCATAGACCTCGGAGGCGGTCAGCGCGTTGAACAGCGTTGACTTGCCGGCGTTGGTGTAGCCCACCAGGGAGACACTGGGAATCTCGGCCCGGGCCCGGGAGCGACGGTTCTGCTCGCGCTGACTGCGCACCTTGTCGAGCCGACGATGGATCGACTTGATGCGCGCTCGCAGCAGGCGGCGGTCCGTCTCCAGCTGGGTCTCGCCGGGACCGCGCAGGCCGATGCCGCCCTTCTGACGTTCCAGGTGAGTCCAGCCGCGCACCAGGCGGGTCGACATGTACTCCAGCTGGGCGAGCTCGACCTGCAGCTTGCCCTCATGGGTACGCGCCCGCTGGGCGAAGATGTCGAGGATCAGGCCGGTGCGGTCGAGCACGCGGCACTTGAGCTCGCGTTCGAGGTTGCGCTCCTGGGAGGGGCTCAGGGCATGGTTGAAGATCACCAGCTCGGCGCCGTGAACCTCCATCAACTCACGCAGCTCCTCCAGCTTGCCGGAACCCACGAAGGTGCGGGGGTCCGGCCGCTGGCGGCTGCCGGTCAGCAGGGTGGCCGGTTCGGCACCGGCGGAGCGAACGAGTTCGAGGAACTCGCCCGCATCCTCGCGTTTCAGTTCGTCCTGGAAGTCCACATGGACGAGGACGGCCGTTTCACCGGCATCGGGACGTTCGAAAAACAATCACTACCTCACTGGCTGTCCTGCGCCTCGGCAGGGTCCTGGACCGGCAGGCGCACGTTGCGCGACGGTACCACGGTGGAGATGGCATGCTTGTACACCATCTGGCTGACGGTGTTGCGCAGCAGGATGACGAACTGGTCGAAGGACTCGATCTGACCCTGCAGCTTGATGCCGTTGACCAGGAAAATCGATACCGGGATTCGCTCCTTGCGCAGGATGTTCAGGTACGGATCTTGAAGGGACTGCCCTTTGGACATGTTGCTCTCCCTGACATTGTCTCTGGGGTTGACGTTGTATCGTGGTGTGATGCGGTTGCCACACTGGCATGGCCATGGCCGCGGCGGACCCGGCTACCCGGCTCGTGAATGGCGTATCTTACGCTAAGTGCCGAAATCGCGCACGAGTTTCAACACCTGCCCCAGGGGGTCGCCCCCCAGGCTATCGAACCCTTCGAGCCCCTCCCAACTTCGCATCCAGGTCAGCTGGCGCTTGGCCAGCTGACGAGTGGCGACGATGCAGCGATGGCGCAGGGTCTCGCGATCATGCTCGCCGTCGAGATAGGCCCAGACCTGACGATAGCCGACGCTCTTCATGGACGGCAGGTCCGGCGCGAGGTCGCCGCGGGCGCGCAGCGCCTCCACCTCCTCGATGAAGCCGCCTGCCAGCATGGCGTCGAAGCGCCGGGCGATGCGCTCGTGCAACACGGCGCGATCCGCTGGGGCGAGTCCTATCGACAGCGTGCGCCAGGGAAAGGTTTCAGGCCGCTGTTCGGCCCACAGCTCGCTGAGCGGCCGGCCGCTGATCCGATGCACCTCCAGCGCCCGCATTAGCCGCTGGGGATCGTTGGGGTGGATACGGGCCGCCGAGGCCGGATCGACCCGGGCGAGCGCCTCATGCAGGGCGGCGAGACCATGCGCCTCGGCCTCGGCCTCCAGCTCGGCGCGCACCGACGGGTCCGAGCTTGGCAGGTTGGCCACCCCGTGCAGCAGCTGCCGAAGGTACATCATGGTGCCCCCCACCAGCAGCGGCACGCCCCCGGCTGCCGTGATCTCGCGCATCTCGCGCAGGGCGTCGTCGCGGAAGTCCGCCGCCGAATAGGGCTCGGCGGGGTCGCGGATGTCGATCAGCCGATGGGGCGCCCGGGCCAGCTCCTCCGCCGAGGGCTTGGCGCTGCCGATATCCATGCCGCGGTAGACCATGGCGGAGTCGACGCTGATCAGCTCGCAACCGAGCCGCTCGTGGAGCGCGATGGCGAGGTCGGTCTTGCCGGCGGCAGTGGGACCCACCAGCAGGATGGCGGGCGGACGGGTATCTGGCATTGCGTATTCAGCGGCTCTTGTCATTCGATGTCGTGGAAGTAGACCTTCTTGTCGCACAGGCGCTGCCTTTGAGGTCAGCTGAGGCTGAACACTCACTGTGGGAGACCGGCTCTGCCGAGCGAATGGCGCCGCAGGCGCCCGGCGGCGTTGCCACATGATGCTGTGGCCTCCGCTCATTCGCCCCGCAGAGCGTGGCTCCCACCAGAAGGAATAAGCCTCGGCAGCGGCAGATAGGCTGCCAGGGTTTGAGACGAAGGGAGCAGACCACGCCAGCATGATGCGACTGGTCCATGCTTGCTACTGCCCCCTCATGAAGAGGCGGTCCAGGTCCTTCATGCTCATCTCGGTCCAGGTGGGGCGGCCGTGGTTGCACTGGCCGCTGCGCTCGGTGCGCTCCATGTCGCGCAGCAGGGCGTTCATCTCGGCCAGGGTCAGCTGGCGGTTGGCGCGCACGCTGCCGTGGCAGGCCATGGTGGCGAGCAGCTCGTTGACGTGGGCCTCGAGGCGGTCGGAGCGGCCGTAGCGCTCCAGGTCGCCGAGCATGTCACGGATCAGCGGCTCCACGTCGGCGTCGGCGAGCAGCGCCGGCAGCTGGCGCACCAGCAGGGTCTCGGGGCCGGCCACGTCCAGCTCCACCCCGAAGCGGGAGAAGGCCTCGCGCTCGGCCTCGGCGGTGGCCACCTCGGCGTGGCTGGCGGCCAGCGACACCGGCACCAGCAGCGGCTGGGCATCGAGACGCCCGCCGTGCACCTGGGTCTTCATGCGCTCGTAGACGATGCGCTCGTGGGCGGCGTGCATGTCCACCAGGATCAGCCCGCGCTCGCTCTGGGCGAGGATATAGACGCCATGCAGCTGGGCGATGGCGTAGCCCAGCGGGGGCGCGCGGGTGTCGTCGGCCTCCGGCAGCACCGGACGCCGAGCTTCCTGCACGGCCCGGCGCTCGGCCAGGGCCATCTCGGCGGCCGCGCCCCCCACCCCGGCGCCCGGCGCCGCGGGTTGCGGCGTGAGCAGGCTCTCCTCGTGGCCGGGATGCAGCGCCCGATAGCCCTCCATGAAGGCCCTCACGCGATCCGGAGTGACCCGCTCACCCTCCTCACGCGGCAACGCCATGGGCTGCTGCTGCCAGCGCCCGGCGCTCTCGCGCACCTGCCCTGTCGCAGGAGCGAGCGGCGTCTCGTCCGCGGCGGCGGCGTCCTTGGCCTCCTCGGCTTCATGGCCTGCCCCCGGATGGCCTGCCCCCGGATGGCCTGCCCCCGGATGGCCTGCCCCAGGATGGCCTGCCCCCGGATGGCCGGCCCGAGCTTCGCCCAGGGCGCGATGCAGGCTGGAGAAGAGGAAGTCGTGGACCAGGCGGCCATCGCGAAAACGCACCTCGTGCTTGGTGGGATGGACGTTGACGTCCACCACCGTGGGGTCCACCTCCAGGTAGAGCACGAAGACCGGATGGCGGCCGCTGAACAGCACGTCGCGATAGGCCTGGCGGACGGCGTGGGCCACCAGGCGGTCGCGCACCACCCGGCCGTTGACGAAGAAGTACTGCTGGTCGGCCTGGGCTCGGGAGTGGGTAGGCAGGCCCACCCAGCCCCACAGCCGCAGACCCGAGGCCGCGAGGTCCAGATGCAGGGCGTTCTCCAGGAAGGCACGGCCAAGCAGCGCGGCGATGCGCCGCTCCCGGGAGGCCTGGTCGTCGCCGGGTCGCAGCTGGTGGAGGGTCTTCTGGTTGTGGCGCAGGGTCCAGCCGATGTCGTAGCGGGAGAGCGCCTGGCGGCGGAAGGCCTCCTCGACGTGACCGTACTCGGTCTTCTCCATGCGCAGGAACTTGCGCCGCGCGGGGGTATTGAAGAACAGGTCGCGCACCGTCACCGAGGTGCCCCGGGAATGGGGCGCTGGGCTCACCCTGGGCTCCATGTTGCGCCCCTCGGCCACCACTCGCCAGCCGGCGGTGGGGTCCTCGGCCGCGTTGGAGACAAGCTCCAGGCGCGACACCGAGCTGATCGAGGCCAGCGCCTCACCACGAAACCCCAGGCTCGCCACCCCCTCCAGCTCCTCCAGGGAGACGATCTTGCTGGTGGCATGACGCGACAGCGCCAACGGCAGGTCCGCCTCGCCGATACCGCTGCCGTCGTCGCGCACGCGGATCAGTCGGGTACCGCCGGCCTCGAGCTCCACCTCGATGCGGCGACTGCCGGCGTCGATGGCGTTCTCCACCAGCTCCTTGACCACCGACGCGGGGCGCTCCACCACCTCACCGGCGGCGATCTGGTTGGCCAGTCGCGGGTCGAGGACCCGGATAGGGCGCGGTTCGCTCATGTCACTCCCTGCCAGTCGATTCAGGTCCGCGGAATGCGCAGCACCTGTCCTACGCGGATCACGTCGCCGTTGAGCTCGTTGGCCTGCTTGAGGCGATCCGTGGAGAGATTATGTCGGACGGCAATCTGCGAAAGCGTATCGCCAGGCTGGATGCGGTATTCGTTGCCGCCGGTGCTGCGGTTGTTGTCGCGCTGCCAGGCCAGCAGGCTGGCCGGCGGCGGATTGCGCCGGAAGTGATCCTGCAGCCCCGAGAAGATCGCCCGGGCCAGACCCTGCTGATGGCTGGAATCGCGCAGTCGACGCTCCTCGTCCGGGTTGGAGATGAAGCCGGTCTCGATCAGCAGCGACGGGATATCCGGCGACTTGAGCACCATGAAGCCGGCCTGCTCCACCCGGCTGCGGTGCAGGCGGTTGACGCGACCCAACTGGTCGAGCACCTGGCCGCCGATGGAGAGGGAGTCGTTGAGGGTGGCGGTCATGGTCAGGTCGAGCAGCACGCCACGCAGCACCTCGTCCTTGTCCTTGAGCGACAGGTTGCCGTCCACGCCGCCGATCAGGTCGGCGCGGTTCTCGCTGGCCGCCAGCCACTGGGCGGTCTCGGAGGTGGCGCCGCGCTGGGAGAGCGCATAGACCGAGCTGCCGTTGGGGCGCGGGCTGGTGAAGGCGTCGGCGTGGATGGAGACGAAGAAATCGGCCTTCTGGTCCCGGGCGATCTGGGTGCGCTGACGCAGGCCGATGTAGTAGTCGCCGTCGCGGATCATCACCGCACGAAACCCCTCGGCGTCGTCCACCAGCCGCTGCAGGCGCCTGGAGATCTCCATCACCACGTCCTTCTCGCGGGCGCCGCCGGGGCCGATGGCGCCGGGGTCCTCCCCGCCGTGGCCGGGGTCGATGGCGATGATGATATCGCGACGGGGATGGGGCTGGGCCTGCTGCAGGGCCACCGCCGGCTCGGGCGCCACCCGGGCCGGCGCGCCGCCCGATTCGACGCGTGGACGGTTGGCAGCGATCTCCTGCTCGCGGATCATCGCCTCGATGGGATCGATCGGGTCCTGCACGGCGCTCTCACCGGGGTACTCGAGATCCACCACCAGGCGATGGCCATACTGATCGTTGGGCGCCAGGCTGAAGTGGCGGGGCTCCACCTCGCGCTCGAGCTCCAGCACCACGCGCAGGCCATTGCCGTCTCGCACCCCGCTGCGAATGCGGCTGATGGCACTGCCGGTGAGGTCGATGCCGGCCAGGTCCGCGGCCATGCGGCTGTCGTCCAGGTCGATCACCAGGCGCCGCGGATTGTCGAGCCCGAACACGGAGGCCTGGGTCGGCGAGGCGAGGTCGAATACCAGGCGTGCATGGTCCGGTGCCGCCCACAGACGCACATTATCGACCTGGGCAGCCTTCAGGCCCGCCAGGGGAAGCCACAGCAGGGTGGCGGCCAGCAGGCCGCGCATGAGCCATCGGGTCATCGTGCTTCCTCGCCCTCCCTGGCGTCATCGGGTTCTGTCCTCAGATGGCAGGCGGCCAGCTCGGGCATGGTCGCAAGTCTCGCCAGCAGCTGCTCACCCCGGGGACTCCGGGCCTCGAGCCGGGCATCACGGCCCACCTCGGCCAGCGACAGGGCAATGCGCAGATCGGGCGTCGGCAACCAGCCCTCGCCGCGGCCGGGCCACTCCACGAGGCACAGGGCCTCGTCGTCGAAGAGATCCCGGCCGCCGATGAACTCCAGTTCCTCGGGGTCGCCAAGCCGATAGAGATCGAAATGGTGGATCCTCACGCCATCCAGCTCATAGGGCTCCACCAGGGTATAGGTGGGGCTCTTCACCGCACCACGGTGGCCGTAGGCACGCAGCACGCCGCGGGCCAGGGTGGTCTTGCCAGCGCCAAGCTCGCCCTCGAGATAGACCAGTCCATGCCCCTCCAGGGCCCGCCCCAGGCATTCGCCCAAGGCTACCTGGCGGGCTTCATCATCGAGTCGCAGCAGCATCGTCAACGCCCATCGTCGGATTGACCAGAATTCGCGCATAGGATGCCAGATCACCGGCCAGCAGACCACGTTCCCCGGCCTCCGCCGCGGCGAGATCCGCGGCTCGGGCATGTATCAGCACCCCCAGGCGGGCCGCGGCCTCCAGCGGCACCCCCTGGACCAGCAGCGCACCGAGCATGCCGGAGAGGGCATCGCCCATCCCGCCGCTGGCCATGCCGGGGTTGCCGAAGGGGCAGACAACGAGCCCTGCGGGGCCTGCCACCAGAGTACCGGCGCCCTTGAGCACCACCACACCGCCCCAGCGCTCGCGCAGCGCCAAGGCCGCCGCGGGACGGTCCGCCTCCACCTCGGCGGCCGAACAACCTAGCAGCCTGGCGGCCTCTCCCGGGTGGGGCGTGAGAATCCAATCGTCGCGGTGCGTCGAGGGGAAGCGCACCGCCAGCAGGTTGAGGCCATCGGCGTCCACCACCAGCGGCCGGCCGGCGTCCAGCGCCGACTGCAGCACCCCCTGGCCCCAACTGCCCTGCCCCAGGCCCGGGCCCACCACCAGCGCATCAGCACGGCTGGGCAGCTCACCGAGGTCGGCGGCGCCGCGCACGCCATGGGCCATCACCTCGGGACGGCGCACCAGGCTGGCAGTGACGTGCGCAGGCGCGGTGGCCAGGCTGACCTTGCCGGCACCCAGCCGGGCGCAGGCCTCGGCGGCGAGCAGTGCCGCCCCGCCGAAGCCCGGCGCCCCGCCGAGGATCAGCGCATGGCCGCAGTCGCCCTTGTGGGCGGCGCGGGCACGAGGCGGCAGCCAGGCCCGGATCAGCGCCTCCTCCAGCCGCCACGCCGCCGGGGCCAGGTCGGCCTCGGCCGCCGCATCCACGCCCAGCGCACGGAAATGCAGCTCGCCAACGTGATCCGCCGCCGCGCCGGTGTAGAGCCCCAGCTTGTCGCCGATGAAGGTGACCGTCGCGGTGGCACGCACCGCCTCCCCCAGCACCGCACCAGTGTCGGCATGCAGCCCGGAAGGGATGTCGATGGCGTACACCGGCCGGCCGCCGGCGTTGACCGCCGCGATGGCCTCGCGGAAGGCGCCGCGCACCTCGCCGGAGAGCCCCGTGCCCAGCAGGGCATCGACCAGCAGCTCGCCGCGCAGGGCCATGCCGGAGACCCACGGCTCGGCGGCGACGCCAGCGGCGGTGGCCATGTCGGCAGCACGCCGGGCATCGCCGTCGAGTTCATCGATGCCCTTGAGCAGGATGCGCTGCACGGCCAGCCCCTCGGCGGCGGCCAGGGCCGCCAGCACGTGGCCATCACCGCCGTTGTTGCCGGCGCCACACAGCACCGTCAGCGAGCGCACCCCGGGCCAGCGCGCGCGCAGCACCTGCCAGGCGGCGGCCGAGGCGCGCTGCATCAGCGCGAACCCCTCGATGCCGCCGGCGATGGTGCGCCGGTCGAGTTCACGGACCTGGTCGGCGCGATAGAGCGGATGCAGCGACGGTGCGGATCGAATGTCGGCCATGCGATGTCTCCCTGGACCCGATGCTTTACCATGGCGGTAATTAAAGAACAGTGTAAAGCCTCCGCGGCCGGCGCCAAGTGACGCCGCCCCCCTGCACGGTGTTTCCGCGATCATGACTTCCTCGTCTGCCTCCGACGACGCCACCGACCTGCACCCCCTGGCCGATCGCATCAAGGTCTGGGGGCGCGAGCTCGGCTTCCAGCAGGTCGGCATCACCGACATCGACCTGGCCGAGGACGAGGCCCGCCTGGCGCGCTGGCTGGCGGCCGGGCACCACGGTGAGATGGGGTTCATGGCCAAGCACGGCACCCGGCGCACCCGCCCCGCCGAGCTGGAGCCGGGGACCGTCAGGGTGATCAGCGTGCGGCTCGACTACCTGCCCGCCGAGGTGGAGACCGCCAAGGTGCTGGGCCAGCCGGAGACGGCCTACGTCTCGCGCTACGCCACCGGCCGCGACTACCACAAGCTGATGCGCAAGCGCCTGGCGACGCTGGCCCGATGGATCGAGGCCGAGGTGGGGCCCATCGGCTACCGCGCCTTCGTGGACTCGGCGCCGGTGATGGAGCGGGCGCTGGCGCGCAAGGCGGGGCTCGGCTGGTTCGGCAAGAACGCCATGCTGCTGAACCCGAAGGCGGGCTCGCTGTTCTTCCTGGGCGAGCTCTACACCGACCTCCCGCTGCCGGTGGACGCGCCCTTCGAGGAGGAGCACTGCGGCAGCTGCAGCGCCTGCCGCACGGCCTGCCCCACCGGCGCCATCGTCGAGGACCGGGTGGTGGACGCCCGGGCCTGCATCTCCTACCTCACCATCGAGCTTCACGGCGCCATTCCCGAACGCTACCGTGCGGCCATGGGCAACCGGGTGTTCGGCTGCGACGACTGCCAGCTGGTCTGCCCCTTCACGCGCTTCACCCGCGTCACCCGGGAGGCCGACTTCGCCCCCCGCCACGACCTGGACCGCGCCAGCCTGCTCTCGCTGTTCGCCTGGGGTGAGGAGGAGTTCCTGGAGAAGACCGCCGGCAGCCCGATCCGCCGCATCGGCTACGCGCGCTGGCTGCGCAACCTCGCCGTGGGCCTCGGCAACGCCCCCTGGAGCGAGGCCGCAGAGGCCGCCCTCAGGGCGCGATTGCCCTACCCCTCCGACCTGGTGCGCGAGCACGTGCGCTGGGCGCTGAAGCGACAGCAGGAGAAACGTCAGCGGCAGATCGCCATCGGCTGAGGCTACTCCTCCTCGTCGCTTCTGGTATCGGCCAGGCGCAGGAAGGTACCGCGGTAGTGGGCCAGCTCGGCGATGGACTCCTTGATGTCGTCCATGGCCAGGTGCACATTGCGCTTGTGGAAGCCCGCCATGGCACCGGGGTTCCAGCGCTTGGCCAGCTCCTTGAGGGTCGAGACGTCCAGGTTGCGATAGTGGAAGAAGGCCAGCAGCTCGGGCATCTCGCGCTCCAGGAAACGGCGGTCCTGGTGCACGCTGTTCCCGCACATGGGCGAGGTGCCGGGCTCGACGTGCTCGCGCAGGAACTCGAGGGTCTGGCGCTCGGCCTCGGCGGTCTCGGTCGCGCTCGCCTTCACCCGCGCGGTCAACCCCGACTCGCCGTGGGTCTTCGTGCACCACTCATCCATGGCGTCGAGCAGGCCGTCCGGCTGTTTCACCGCGATCATCGGCCCCTCGGCGACGACGTTGAGCTCGGCGTCGGTGACCAGGGTGGCCACCTCGATGATCCGCTCGCGGTTCGGGTCGAGGCCGGTCATCTCCAGGTCGATCCAGACCAGGCGGCTCTTGCGCGGATCCTCGGGTTCGTTGCTCTTGTTCATCTAGATTCC
This sequence comes from Halomonas sp., assembly GCF_014859505.1. Classification (GTDB taxonomy): domain Bacteria; phylum Pseudomonadota; class Gammaproteobacteria; order Pseudomonadales; family Halomonadaceae; genus Halomonas. The sequence continues at coordinate 21,581 of NZ_JACUUD010000018.1, read as the reverse complement.
TTGACCAGTCCTGTGACCAGGTTCCTTGCATGGCGCCGCGCGGCTCGCGACAGCGGGCGCCCGGGGTGAGTACAATGCCTACATTGTAACGAGCTTCGGGCCGCCATGACCAAACGCAAGTTGAACCGCCAGCAACGCTGGCGCATCGAGAAGATCCAGGCCGAACGGGCCGAACGGGCCACCCGACTCGACGAGAAGGACGGCGAGAAGCTGGCCGCCGGCGAGTATGGTCCCGAGCAGCCCGGCCGGGTGGTTGCCCACTTCGGACGCACCCTGGACGTGCGACCGGAGGCTGGCGGCGGGGCGGTGCGCTGCCACCTTCGCGCCAACCTCGAGGGCCTGGTCACCGGTGACCGGGTGATCTGGCGCGGCCGCCAGGATGCCGAGGGCGCCATCGTGGAGGGCGTGGTGGTGGCCCGCGGCGAGCGCGACAGCGTGCTGGAGCGCCCCGACGCCCGGGGCCAGCTCAAGCCGGTGGCCGCCAATATCGACCAGATCCTGATCGTGTTTGCCGTGGAGCCCGAGCCCCATCCCAACCTGATCGACCGCTACCTGGTGGCCGCCGAGGCGACCGGCATCGCCCCGGTGCTGGTGCTCAACAAGATCGACCTGCTTCCGGAGGGCGGCGGCGAGCTGATGGCGCTGCTGCAGCGCTACGAGGCGCTGGGCTATCCGGTGGTGACCTCCACCACCGAGCGCGAGGACGGCCTCGATGCCCTGCACGCCCGGCTGGCCGAGCGCACCTCGGTGTTCGTGGGGCAGAGCGGCGTGGGCAAGTCATCGCTGATCGACCGCCTGCTGCCCGGGGAGGAACTACGCATCGGGGCGCTGTCCAAGGACAGCCGCAAGGGCACCCATACCACCACGACCGCGCGCCTCTATGTGCTGCCGAGTGCCGAGGGGGCCGAACTGATCGATTCGCCGGGAATCCGCGAGTTCGGTCTCGGCCATCTCGACGAGCAGCAGGTCGCCGAGGGCTTCATCGAGTTCCGCGACCTGCTCGGTCACTGCCGCTTCCGTGACTGCCGACACCGCCAGGAGCCGGGCTGTGCGCTGCTGGAGGCGCTGGAGCGCGGCGAGGTCCACCCCGAGCGCTTTGCCAGCTACCGCCGCATCCTCGACTCGCTGGAATAACAAGGTAAGGAGAGTCCCATGAGTTCCGAAGCCAACCTGCTGCCGCTGATCATCGAGCCCGAACAGCTCGCCGAGCAACTGCACGAGCCGTCGCTGCTGATCATCGATGTCCCCCTCAGGGCCGAGAGCTACACCGAGGGCCACGTGCCCGGCGCCGTGTTCCTCGACAAGGCGCGCCTGATGCGCGGCTCGGGCGAGGTGCCCTGCCTGGAACCTACCGTGGAGCAGCTCTCCGCGCTGTTCAGCGAGCTGGGCCTGACCCGCGACACCCACGTGGTGGCCTATGACGACGAGGGCGGCGGCTGGGCCGGCCGGCTGCTGTGGACACTGGAGCTGATCGGCCACACCCGCTACTCCTATCTCAACGGCGGCATCCACGCCTGGCGCCAGGACGGCCTGGCGGTCTCCACCGAGCCCTCCGAACCGACGCCGGGCGAGTACGAGGCGGAGATCCTCCACCCCGAGGCGGCCATCGACCGCATCGAGCTCACCGAACGCCTCGGCAAGAGGGGCTTTGCCATCTGGGACGCCCGTTCCCCCGCGGAGTACCGCGGCGAGAAGGGCGAGAACAGGCAACTGGGCCATATCCCCGGCGCGGTGAACATGGAGTGGACCCGGGCCATGGATCCGGAACGCGGCCTGCGCATCCGCGACTACGCCGAACTGATCACCGAGCTGGAGGCCCTGGGCCTGACCCCGGACATGGAGGTCGCCACCCACTGCCAGAGCCACCACCGCAGCGGTTTCACCTGGCTGGTGGGCCGTGCGCTGGGCTTCGAGAAGATCCGCGGCTATGCCGGCTCCTGGAAGGAGTGGGGCAACCGCGACGATACGCCGATCGAGACATAACCCTCAACGCTTGCCACAGGAACGCCCTTGTCATTCTCCCGGCTCTTTGCCCTGATCCAGTACCCGCTGCCCCACCACCTGCTGTCGCGATCAGTGGGGCGGCTGGCCGAATGCCGCACTCCCTGGCTGAAGAACGCACTGGTGAGCGCCTTCATCCGCCGGTTCAAGGTCGACATGGATGAGGCCGCCGAGCCCGACCCGACGGCCTACGCCACCTTCAACGACTTCTTCACTCGCGAGCTGGAGGAAGGCGCCCGCCCCCTCGGCGAGGGGATGGTGAGCCCTGCCGACGGGCGGCTCTCCCAGTTCGGCCCCGTGGAGGCCGGCCAGCTGTTCCAGGCCAAGGGCCACCGCTTCTCGGCCATGGAGCTGCTGGGCGGCGACGGCGAGGCCGCCCGCCGCTATCTGGGCGGCAGCTTCGCCACCGTCTACCTCTCCCCCAGCGACTACCATCGGGTGCATATGCCCATGGGTGGCACCCTGAGGGAGATGGTCTATGTGCCGGGGCGGCTCTTCTCGGTCAACGCCGCCACCACCGAGCATGTGCCGAACCTCTTCGCCCGCAACGAGCGCCTGGTGTGCCACTTCGACACCGAGCACGGCCCCATGGCGATGGTGCTGGTGGGAGCGATGATCGTCGCCGCCATCGAGACGGTGTGGGCCGGACAGATCACCCCCCTGCCCCGGGGCGGCGTGCAGCGCATCCGCTTCGACACGCCGGTGCACCTGGAGCGCGGCGCGGAGATGGGCCGCTTCAAGCTCGGCTCCACGGTGGTGATGGCCTTCAGTGAGCCGGTGGCCTTCGCCGACGGCCTCGAGCCCGGCGCCAAGGTACAGATGGGGCAGTCGCTCGGGGCCTTCTAACAGCGCGGCGTGGCGAAGGCCATCACCTCCGCCACGCTCGACTTGCCCAGCGACAGCTGGATCAGCCGGTCGATGCCCAGCGCCACCCCGCTGCCCTCGGGCATGCCTTGTGCAAGGGCCGCCAGCAGGCGAGCATCGATATCCACCTCGGGCAGCCCCGCCGCCCGGCGGGCGGCGTTGTCCTCGGCAAAGCGCGCCGCCTGCTCGGCGGCGTCGGTCAGCTCGTCGTAGCCGTTGGCCAGCTCCAGCCCCTCGAGGTAGAGCTCGAAGCGCGAGGCCACCCACTCGCCGTCCTCCGGGTCGCGGTGACGCCGGGCCAGCGCCGCCTGGCTCGCCGGATAGTCCACCACCACCTCGATGCCCTCCCGCCCCAGGTGCGGCTCGATCGCCAGGCTCATCAGCAGGTCGAGGCAGTCGTCGCGGGGCGCGCCTGCCATGGAGAGCCCTCCCCGCTCGCCGGCCAGCCGACGCAGCTCGGCAAGCGGGGTGGTAAAGGGATCGATGGCCAGGTGCTCCCGGAACAGCTCGCGATAGCGGTGGCGCCGCAGAGGGCCCGCCTCATCCCCCAGTTCTCGGCCCAGCACGCGGCACACCAGCTCGACGGTTTCCTCGATCAGCCCGTCGAGGGAGAGCCCCGGGCGATACCACTCCAGCATGGTGAACTCGAGATTGTGGCGCCGCCCCACCTCGCCGTCGCGGAAGCAGTGTGCCAGCTGGAAGATCGGCCCGGAGCCCGCCGCCAGCAGCCGCTTCATGGCGAACTCCGGCGAGGTCTGCAGCCACAGCCGCTCACGCCCGGCCGGCGTGGTCGCCTCGGCGGAGAGCGACGCCAGGTGCAGGTCCGTGCTGCCGCCGTGGCCCAGCACCGGGGTCTCCACCTCCAGCACCTCGCGCTGGGCGAAGAAGGCCCGCACATCGGCCAGCAGACGCGCACGTTCGCGCAGGGTCTCCAGGGAGGCCGTGGGCCGCCAGTCGGTCTCTTGCATGATCGTCACCATCGAAAACGCCGAGCCCACAGGACTCGGCGTCGAAACACTCCTCCGCCCGGATCAGGCGCGGGAGACGTAGTCGCCGCTGCGCGTATCCACCTTCAGGATCTCGCCCTGGTTGATGAACAGCGGCACGCGAACCACGGCGCCTGAAGAGAGGGTCGCCGGCTTGGAACCGCCCTGGGCGGTATCGCCCTTGAGGCCCGGATCGGTCTCGACCACTTCCAGTTCGATGAAATTGGGCGGGGTCACGCTGATGGCGTTGTCGTTCCACAGGGTCACGGTGTAGGCCACCTGCTCCTTGAGCCACTTGACGGTGTCGCCCAGGGCCTTCTTCTCGACGGCGTACTGCTCGAAGGAGCCGTCGGTCTTCATGAAGTGCCACATCTCGCCGTCGGAGTAGAGGTACTCCATGTCGAGATCCATGACGTCGGCGCCTTCCAGGGACTCGCCGGACTTGAAGGTACGCTCCCAGACCCGGCCGGTGATCAGGTTGCGCAGCTTGACGCGGTTGAAGGCCTGACCCTTGCCCGGCTTGACGAACTCGTTCTCGACGATCGCGCAGGGATCGCCGTCCAGCATCACCTTCAGACCGCCCTTGAATTCGTTGGTAGAATAGCTCGCCATCTTCTCTCACTCATATTCGAGCGCGCCCCCGGGATCCGGGAGCGCGCTGGGAATCGACATTCGACGAGGCGGTGCTTGTTGCAATCCGCCTCGCCCGCATTGACTGGTGTGCCGCATGATAACCCGAAGCCCTGCCCTTTTGCAGCGTCACGACGAGGACAGCAAGACGCGGCCCGTCGACGGATCAGCCTCGAGCGACGAAGCCGAGCCGCTGGCACCGCCACCCGCCTGGCAGGCGCAGCTGGCGAGCGCCATTCGCGATCCCGCCGAGCTGTGTCGGCGCCTGGGGCTGAGTGAGGCCTGGCGGCCCGGCGCCGAGGCGGGCCATGCCCTCTTCGAGGTGCGCGTGCCCGAGGCCTTCCTGGCGCGCATGCGCCCGGGCGACCCGACCGACCCATTGCTGCGCCAGGTGCTGCCGCTGGGCGAAGAGGCCCTGGCCGCGCCGGGCTATGTGGCCGACCCTCTGGAAGAGGCCGCACATACCCCGGCCCGCGGACTGATCCACAAGTACGCCGGGCGAGTGCTGCTGATCACGAGCCCCGCCTGCGCGGTCAACTGCCGCTACTGCTTCCGCCGCCACTTCCCCTACGGCGACAACTCGCCGTCCCGGGCCCAGTGGGAGCAGACACTGGACCACCTGCGCACGGACCCCACCCTCATCGAGGCGATCCTCTCCGGCGGCGACCCTCTGGCCGCCAGCGACCGTCAGCTGGCGTGGCTGGTCGAGCGTCTGGAGGCCATCCCCCACCTCAGGCGTCTGCGCCTCCACACCCGCCTGCCGGTGGTGATTCCCGACCGCGTCGATGACGCCCTGCTCGACTGGCTCGGTGCCACCCGCCTGCAGAAGGTGATCGTGGTGCATATCAACCACGCCAACGAGATCGACGATGCCGTGATCAAGGCCTGCGCACGGCTCAAGGCAGCGGGGGCGACCCTGCTCAATCAGAGCGTGCTGCTGCGCGGGATCAATGACAGCGTGGACGCCCTGGCCGCGCTCTCCGAACGACTCTTCGAGGCCGGCGTGCTGCCCTACTACCTCCACCAGCTCGACCCGGTGGCCGGCGCGGCCCATTTCGATGTGCCGGACTTTGATGCCCGCGAACTGGTCGCGGGCCTCAGGGAGGTGCTGCCGGGTTTCCTGGTGCCGAAGCTGGTCAGGGAGATCCCCGGCGAGGGCAGCAAGACGCCGCTCTAGGCAAGGCTCTCGGCGGTCACATTGGCCGCCGGAGCCTGGGCGGAGACATGGCGGTTGATCGCGCTCATCACCGCCTTCATGGAGGCGCTGGTGATGCTCTCGTCGGTGCCGACGCCAAACACCGCCTTGCCGCCGATGCGCACCTCAACATAGGCGATCGCCTCGGCGTCGGCACCCTGGCCGCGGGAGTGCTCGTGGTAGTCGATGATCTCCACATCGTGACCGGCGGCCGCCAGCGCCTTGATGTAGGCGGCCAGCGGGCCGTTGCCCTCGCCCAGGATGGTACGCCGCACGCCGCGCTCCTCGATGGTCGCCTCAAGGGTGACGGTGGGGCTATCGGGCGCCGAGGAGAGTCGGTGGCTGACCAGGCCGAAGGGCGAGTTCTGCTCCAGATACTCATCGGCGAAGGCCTGATAGATCATCTGGGAGGTAATCTCCTTGCCCGTGCGGTCGGCCACCTCCTGCACCACCTGGCTGAACTCGATGGAGAGGCGACGCGGCAGCTCGATGCCGTGCTCCTGCTCCAGCAGGTAGGAGATCCCGCCCTTGCCGGACTGGCTGTTGACGCGAATCACCGCCTCGTAGCTGCGCCCCACGTCCAGCGGGTCGATGGGCAGGTAGGGCACGTCCCACACGGCGTCGAGGTTGGCGCGGCGCTCGGCCATGCCCTTCTTGATGGCATCCTGGTGGGAGCCGGAGAAGGCGGTGAACACCAGGTCGCCCACATAGGGGTGGCGCGGGTGCACCGGCAGCTGGTTGCAGTATTCCACCTCGCGCATGATCGGCGTGATGTTGGAAAAGTCGAGGCCCGGATGCACGCCCTGGGTATAAAGGTTCATGGCCAGCGTCACGATATCGACGTTGCCGGTACGCTCGCCGTTGCCGAACAGGGTTCCCTCGACGCGGTCGGCGCCCGCCATCAGAGTCAGCTCGGCGGCAGCCACGCCGGTGCCGCGGTCGTTGTGGGGATGCACGCTGACAATCAGGGCGTCGCGGTCCTTCACGTGGCGGCAGAACCACTCGATCTGGTCGGCGTAGTTGTTGGGAGTGGCGACCTCCACGGTGGCCGGCAGATTGACAATCATCTTCTTCTCAGTGCTAGCACCGTAGGTCTCCATCACCGCCTCGACGATCTCTCGTGCGAAATCCATCTCGGTGGTGGTGAACAGCTCCGGGGAGTACTGGAAAGTCCAGTTCGTCTCGGGGGCCTCTCTCATGCGCTGCCGGATGCGGGCGGTGGCGTCCACGGCGATCTGAATGCACTCCGGCTTGCTGACGTTGAACACCACGCGGCGGAACACCGGGTCGGTGGCGTTGTAGACATGGACGATGGCGTTCTTCGCCCCCTTGATCGCCTCGAAGGTGCGGTCGATCAGGTGGTCGCGCGCCTGGGTCAGCACCTGGATGGTGACGTCAGCGGGGATCCTGTCGTTCTCGATCAGGGAGCGCACGAAGTCGAAGTCGGTCTGGGAGGCCGAGGGGAAGCCCACCTCGATCTCCTTGAAGCCGATCCTCACCAGCAGGTCGAACAGGCGCTGCTTGCGCTCCTGATCCATGGGGTCGATCAGCGACTGGTTGCCGTCGCGCAGGTCGACGCTGGTCCAGATCGGCGGCTGCTCGATGCGGCGGTTGGGCCACTGGCGGTCGGGCAGGTCCACGGCGACGAAGGGGCGGTACTTGGCGGCGGGGTTGTCGAGCATCATGGTGGCGTTCTCCCTGGGCGACGGTGTTGCTGAATCAGTGGGCGGTGCGGAAACGATAAAGCCCCGACGGGCACAGGCCAGTCGGGGCGTTGGGGCTCGCTTCGCACATGATCGCACAGACGGCAGCCACTTGGCTGGCGCAGGCGACACGATGGACATGGATGACAGGGTTGATGGGAATGACTGACATGGTACAACCTCGTTTTGACCGGACTCCAGACGATGCAAAGGGAGGCATCGCCGCTCGCTGTTCAGGCGCGGGCTAGTAGTCGTAGGTCGAGGTCATACGCAGTCAAGTTCATTCCCCTAGAGAATCAAGGTTGAGCCCCTTTGTCAACTCCGACGTTCCAGCAGCGCCTCCATCCGCGCGAGCTGGTCGCGCATCTGGCGCACGTCGTTGCGCAGGCCGTGCAGTTCCGCGGCCTCACCCTCTCCCATCTCCAGCTCGATCGCCAGGCTCTCCTTCTGCATCACGTCGAGCACGATGCCGATCATCATGTTCAGGAAGATGAAGGCGTTGAGGAAGATGAAGGTGAGGAAGTAGATCCAGGCGTAGGGGTAGTGCTCCATGGTGGGATAGAGCACCGCCGTGGCCCAGCTCTCGAAGGTGGCCACCTGGAACAGCGTCAGCATGGCCAGGGAGATGTTTCCCCACAGCTTCTCGTCGACGCTGGCGAACAGGAAGCTGCCGAGGGCGCCGTAGATGTAGAAGATGATGAACATCAGCAGCACCACGTAGCCCATGCGCGGGATCGACTTGAACAGAGCAGCGATCAGCATGCGCAGCTCGGGGATCATCGATACCAGACGCAGCACCCGGAAGATGCGCAGCAGGCGGGCCAGCAGCACCATCTCCGAGTCATCCAGGGGAATCAGGCTGGCGGTGACGATCAGGAAATCGAAGATGTTCCAGCCCTTCCTGAAGAAGTCACGCAGGCGCTTCTCGGCGGCCATCCGGATCAGGATCTCCACCAGGAAGAACACTGTCACCGCCACGTCGAGCCACAGCATCGCCGCCTGAAACCGGCTGACCTCCTCCTCGTAGGTCTTGGCGCCGATCAGCAGCGCCGAGACCACGATGATGGTGATCACCGTGAGCTCGAAGGCCTTATGGGAGCGCAACCGCTCGAGGCGGTCGCGCCAGGTCTCGAAGGTGGTACTCACTCCCCCTGCTCCTCCAGATCCAGCTGGCGATAGCCGATCAGGTAGAGCACGGCGTCGAGCCCCAGGGTCGAGATCGAGTGACTGGCCTGGGCGCGCACCAGCGGCTTGGCGCGAAAGGCGATGCCGAGCCCGGCGGCGGCCAGCATCTTGAGATCGTTGGCCCCATCGCCCACCGCGATGGTCTGCTCCAGGCTCAGCCCCTCGCGGGCAGCGATCTCGCGCAGCAGCTCGGCCTTGCGGTCGGCGTCGAGGATCGGCTCGCGCACCTCGCCGGTGACCTTGCCGTTCTCGATCAGCAGCTCGTTGGCGTGGATCTCGTCGAAGCCGAGCCTCTTCTGCAGGTGGCGTGCGAAGTAGGTGAAGCCGCCGGAGAGGATCGCCGTGCGGTAGCCCAGGCGCTTGAGCTGGGCCATCAGTCGCTCCACGCCATCCATCAGCGGAAGCGACGCGGCGATCTCGGCCAGCACCGACTCGTCGAGGCCCTTGAGCTTGGCCATGCGCTCCCGGAAGCTCTGCTGGAAGTCGAGCTCGCCGCGCATGGCGCGCTCGGTCACCTCGGCCACCTCCTCATAGACGCCGTGGCGGCGCGCCAGCTCGTCGATGACCTCGGCCTGGATCAGGGTGGAATCCATGTCGAAGCAGACCAGCCGCCTGTGCCGACGCCAGATGGAGTCCTCCTGGATGGCGATGTCCACGCCGTGCATGGCGCCCAGCGCCAGCGCCTTCTCGCGCAGGGCGTCGAGGTCGACCTCGGCGCCGCGCAGCCAGCACTCCACGCAGGCTCCCCGGATGCTGTCGCGCTCCCGGGGCACGCCGCCGTCCAGCGGCTCGCGGCCGGAGAGGCGGTGGATCAGCTCCACGGTGAGGCCATGCTCGGCGGTCAAGGCGCCGACCTCGGCCAGGATGCCGGCGGGCAGATGGGGCGCCAGCAGGGTCAGGATCAGCCGCGGCAGGCTGGCCTGGCTGCTCCAGCGCTGGTAGTCCTCGGCGCTCACCTGGATCGCCTGGACGTCGAGGCCCAGGGCATCGCCGGCGGCACCGAGTGCGCCCTCCAGATCGGCCTCGTGGTCGAGGCCCACCAGCGCCTCCAGCGACAGCATGCCGAAGGTCACGCTCTGGTTGATGTCCAGCAGGCGCGCGCCGCTGGTGGCCAGCGCCCTGCCCAGCCCGGCCAGCTGGCCCGGCCGTGCCGCGCCGGTGGCGCGGATCAGTACTCGTCGTGTCATTCCGCCATCTCCAGCCGGTCCACCTTCTGCAGGCCGCGGGGCAGCTTGCTGCCGCGCCGGCCGCGCTCGCCGCGATAATACGCGAGATCGTCGGACTTGAGGGTGAGGTGACGCTTGCCGGCGTGGATCACCAGGCTGGTGCCGGCCGGCAGCAGCACCAGATCGCGCACGAACTCCTCGCGCCGCGACGCCCGTGGTCCGGGGATGTCGAGCATCTTGTTGCCCTTGCCCCTGGTCATCTCGGGCAGCTGTTCGAGGGGGAAGACCAGCAGGCGGCCCTCGTTGGAGACCGCCGCGACCAGCGTGCCCTCGCCCTCCGGCACGGCCACCGGCGGCAGCACATTGCAGCCCCTGGGCACCGAGAGTACCGCCTTGCCGGACTTGTTCTTGCCGACCAGCGCCTCCAGGGGCGCCACGAAGCCGTAGCCGCCGTCGGAGGCGAGCAGGTAGCGGGTGGCGGGAGGCGCCAGCATCACCCCGGCCATATGGGCACCGGCCACCACGTTGACGCGACTGGTGACGGGTTCCCCCTGGCCGCGGGCGCTGGGCAGGTTGTGGGCCTGAAGGGTATAGGCGCGGCCGGTGTCGTCGAGCAGCACCAGCGGCTGGTTGGTCTTGCCCCGGGCCGCCAGTGCGAAGCCGTCGCCGGCCTTGTAGGAGAGACCCGCCGGGTCGATCTCGTGGCCGCGGGCCGCCCGGATCCAGCCCTTCGCGGAAAGCACCACGGTGACGGGGTCGGCGCCCACCAGCTCCACCTCGGAGAGGGCCCGGGACTCCTCCCGCTCGACGATGGGCGAGCGGCGCTCGTCGCCATGGGTATCGGCGGCGGCGCGCAGCTCCTCCTCGATCAGGTCGGTGAGCGCCGCCTCGTTGCCGAGCAGCTCCTGGAGGCGCGCCCGCTCGGCCTCGAGCTCCGCCTGCTCGCCGCGGATCTTCATCTCCTCGAGCTTGGCCAGGTGGCGCAGGCGCAGCTCGAGGATCGCCTCGGCCTGGCGCTCGCTGAGTCCGAAGGCCGCCATCAGCGCGGGCCTGGGCTCATCCTCCTCGCGGATGATGCGGATCACCTCGTCGATGTTGAGGTAGGCGATCAGCAGGCCCTCGAGGAGGTGCAGGCGGTCCTCCACCTTGCCCAGGCGGTGCTCCAGGCGCCGGCGCACGGTGGAGCGCCGGAAGCGCAGCCACTCGCCGAGCAGGTCCGGCAGCGGCATCACCCGCGGCCGGCCGTCGAGGCCGATCACGTTCATGTTGACGCGGATGTTCTTCTCGAGATCGGTGGTGGCGAAGAGGTGCGCCATCAGCGCCTCGATGTCGACGCGGTTGGAGCGCGGCTCGATCACCAGGCGGGTGGGTTCCTCGTGGGTCGACTCGTCGCGCAGGTCGGCCACCATGGGCAGCTTCTTGGCCTGCATCTGGGCGGCGATCTGCTCGAGGATCTTGGCCCCGCTCACCTGGTAGGGTACCGCGGTGACCACGATGCTGCCCTCCTCCATCACATAGCGGGCGCGCAGCTTCACCGAGCCGCGTCCGCTCTCGTAGAGCTTTCGCAGATCACTACGGGGGGTAATGATCTCCGCCGCGGTGGGGAAGTCCGGCGCCGGCAGGTGCTCCACCAGCTCGGCGGTGGTGGCCTCGGGATGGCGCAGCAGGTGGCAGGTGGCCTCGACCACCTCGTTCACGTTGTGGGGCGGGATGTCCGTGGCCATGCCCACGGCGATGCCGGTGCCGCCATTGAGCAGCACGTGGGGCAGGCGCGCCGGCAATACCACCGGCTCGTTCATGGTGCCGTCGAAGTTGGGTGTCCAGTCCACGGTGCCCTGGCCCAGCTCCGCGAGCAGCACCTCGCTGAACTTCGAGAGCCGCGCCTCGGTGTAGCGCATGGCGGCAAACGACTTGGGATCGTCGGGGCTGCCCCAGTTGCCCTGGCCGTCCACCAGCGGGTAGCGGTAGCTGAAGGGCTGGGCCATCAGCACCATGGCCTCGTAGCAGGCGCTGTCGCCGTGGGGGTGGAACTTGCCCAGCACGTCGCCCACGGTGCGCGCCGACTTCTTGTACTTGGCGTTGGCGTTGAGCGCCAGCTCGCGCATGGCGTAGACGATGCGCCGCTGCACCGGCTTCATGCCGTCGCCGATATGGGGCAGCGCCCGGTCGAGGATGACGTACATCGAGTAGTCGAGGTACGCCTTCTCGGTGTATTCGCGCAGCGAGAGGCGCTCGACGTCGCCCTCCGCCACCTGGATATCCATGGTCATAAGGGGATCAGACCTCTATGTCAGCGAGGTTGCCGTAGTCCTCGAGCCAGCTCTTGCGGTCGGGGGCGCGCTTCTTGGCCAGCAGCATGTCCATCATCTCCATGGTGCCGTCGCCCACTTCGCGGGTCAGCTGCACCAGGCGGCGGGTCTCCACCGCCATGGTGGTCTCGCGCAGCTGCAGCGGGCTCATCTCGCCCAGGCCCTTGAAGCGCTGCACGTTCACCGTGCCGCGCTTGCCCTCCAGCTTGCGCAGGATCGCCGCCTTCTCGCTCTCGTCCAGGGCATAGAACACCTCCTTGCCCAGGTCGATGCGGTAGAGCGGCGGCATGGCCACGTAGACATGGCCGGCATCCACCAGCGCCGGGAAGTGGCGCACGAAGAGCGCGCAGAGCAGGGTGGCGATATGCAGGCCGTCGGAGTCGGCGTCGGCCAGGATGCAGATCTTGTGGTAGCGCAGCTTGGAGAGGTCGTCGCTGACCGGGTCCATGCCGATGGCCACGGCGATGTCGTGGACCTCCTGGGAGCCGTAGATGTCGTGGGACTCCACCTCCCAGGTGTTCAGTATCTTGCCGCGCAGCGGCAGGATCGCCTGGCTCTCGCGATTACGGGCCTGCTTGGCGCTGCCGCCGGCGGAGTCGCCCTCCACCAGGAACAGCTCGCTCAGGGCCGGATCCTGACCGGAACAGTCGGCCAGCTTGCCGGGCAGCGCCGGGCCCGAGGTGACCTTCTTGCGGGCCACCTTCTTGGCGCTCTTCTGGCGGCGCTGGGCGGCACTGATGACGAGTTCGGCGAGGGCCTCGGCCTGATCGATGTGGTGGTTGAGCCACAGCGAGAAGGCGTCCTTGACCACCCCGGAGACGAAGCCCGCCACGGTGCGCGAGGAGAGCCGCTCCTTGGTCTGGCCGGCGAACTGGGGGTCGAGCATCTTCACCGAGAGCACGTAGGAGACCCGCTCCCAGAGGTCCTCGGCGGTGAGTTTCACCCCCCGCGGCAGCAGGCTTCGGTATTCGCAGAACTCGCGCAGGGCCTCCAGCAGGCCGGCGCGCAGGCCGTTGACGTGGGTGCCGCCCTGAGGCGTGGGAATCAGGTTGACGTAGCTCTCCAGCAGCGGCTCGCCGCCCTCGGGGAGCCACTGGATCGCCCAGTCCACGCCGTGCTCGTCATCGGCGAAGTGACCGACGAAGGGCGACGGGGGCAGCACCTCATAGCCGTCGGTGGCCTGGGCCAGGTAGTCGCGCAGGCCATCCTCGTACTGCCATTCGCTGCGGGTGCCATCCGCCTCCATCAGGGTGACCTTGAGCCCCGGGCAGAGCACCGCCTTGGCGCGCAGCAGGTGCTTCAGGCGGCCCATCGCCAGGCGCGGACTGTCGAAGTAGCTCGCCTCGGGCCAGAAGCGCAGGACGGTCCCGGTGTTGCGCTTGCCCACGCTGCCGATCTCGGCAAGCTTGGAGACCGGCTCGCCGTGCTCGAAGGCCATGGCGTGACGACCGCCGTCGCGCAGCACCTCCACCTCGAGGCGCCGGGAGAGCGCGTTGACCACCGAGACGCCCACGCCGTGCAGGCCGCCGGAGAACTTGTAGCTGGCGTTGGAGAACTTGCCGCCGGAGTGCAGGCGGGTCAGGATCAGCTCCACCCCGGAGACGCCGTGCTCCGGATGTTGGTCAATGGGCATGCCGCGGCCGTCGTCGGCCACCTCGATGCCGCCATCCTCGAACAGCCGCACGTTGACCTGGCTGGCATGGCCCGCCAGCGCCTCGTCGACGCTGTTGTCGACCACCTCCTGGATCAAGTGGTTGGGGCGGCTGGTATCGGTATACATGCCCGGGCGCTTGCGCACCGGCTCCAGGCCGGAAAGCACCTCGATCGAACTGGCACTGTATTGCGTCATGGGTCGTCCGGTTCCTTGTTTGGTCGAGCCTGCCAGGCCGGCGGCAGGGCGTGACCGCCGTGGGCCAGCAGTGCCGGCAGGTGCCGGGCCAGCACCGCGAAGCCGTGGTCGGCTTTCGGGTGCAGCAGGGTGCGAGCACCGTGGTAGAGGGCGAAGGCATCCGCCGGGTCGAGCACCTCATCGTCACAGCCCAGCAGCAGCAGGTAGCGCGCCGGCGCGGTGACCCGCTCGGGCGTGAGCGCCGCAAGCTCCGCCAGGTGCGCTTCGCTCACCGTGAAGCGCTCCCCGCTGTAGTCGTTGACGAAGACCTCATCGACCCAGTCGACCACCAGCCGCGCCGGGGCCACCGCCGGATTGATCAGCGCGGCGCGCAGCCCGTGGCGCTCGGCCAGGCAGGTCGCCAGGAAGCCCCCCATGGAGCTGCCGGCCAGCAGCGGCGCGGGGCCGAGCTCTCCAAGTCGTGACTCGGCCATCGCCAGCGCCTCGGCGGGCCGATGGGGCAGCTGGGGCGTCACGCAGGGCAGGCCCAGGTGGGCGCAGGCCTCACGCACCCACACCGCCTTGGGCGAATCGGCGCCGCTGTTGAAGCCGTGCAGGTAGAGCACCCCGCTGGCCGGCATCACCCGGCAGGGGGCGCTCAGCATAGCGCAATTGCTGTACGAACAGCCAGTATCACGTGGCGACCTTGCCGTTGGCGTCGGCCGCCCAGGCCGCCTCGATCAGCGCCCGGGTGGAGGCGTCCATGGCCTCCAGGCCCTCATGGCTCTCGAGGATGCGCTGGGTCTCGCCGGCGATCTGCTTGCCCAGCTCCACCCCCCACTGGTCGAAGGGGTTGATGCCCCAGATCGTCGCCTGGACGAACACCTTGTGCTCGTAGAGGGCGATCAGGGCGCCCAGGGTGGACGGCGTCAGCTCGTCCAGCAGCAGGGTGGTGGAGGGCTGGTTGCCGCGATAGCGCTTGTGGCCGGGGCGCTCGCCCGGCTCGTCGATGGCATCGTCGCCCAGCGCCAGCAGCCGCGACTGGGCGAAGCAGTTGGCCAGGGTCAACCGATGCTGGCCCTTGAGATGCGCCCGGGTCGCCTCGTTCTCCACCTCATCGTAGCGCCGCAGCGGCGCGATGAAGTCACACTCCACCGCCTGGGTGCCCTGGTGCAGCAGCTGGTAGAAGGCGTGCTGTGCGTTGGGCCCGAGCTGGCCCCACAGCACCGGACAGGTGGAGTAGCCCACCTCGCGCCCCTCGGCCGTCACCGACTTGCCGTTGGACTCCATCTCGAGCTGCTCGAGGTAGGCGGCGAAGTACTCCAGGCGGCCGTCGTAGGGCAGGATGGAGTGGGCGCGGATGTCCAGGAAGTTGACGTTCCAGATCCCCGCCAGGGCCAGCAGCACCGGCAGGTTGTCGGCCAGCGCCGCGGTGCGGAAGTGCTCGTCCATGGCATGGGCCCCGGCCAGCAGCTCGCGGAAACGCTTCATGCCCACCACCAGGGCGATGGGCAGGCCGATGCCGCCCCACAGCGAGTAGCGCCCGCCGACCCACTCCCAGAACTCGAGCTGATGAGCGGGCGCGATGCCCCACTCGGCCATCTTCTCGGGACTCGCCGAGACGCCGATGAAGTGCTGGCGCATCACCAGTTCGGGGTCCACGCCCTCCTCCCCTTCCAGGCGCGCCATCAGCCAGTCCCGGGCGGTGCGGGCGTTGGAGAGCGTATCGATGGTGGTGAAGGACTTCGACGACAGCACGAAGAGCGTGGCCTCTGGATCGAGACGCCCCAGGCAGTCGGCCAGCTGGGAGCCGTCCATGGTGGAGGCGAAGTGCACCTCCACGGAGTGGACGTCGCGCAGCCGGTAGTCGGAGAGCGCGTGGGTCACCATCAGCGGGCCCAGGTCCGAGCCGCCAACGCCCAGGTTGACCACGTGGCGGATGGCCTTGCCGGTGGCGCCGCGCCACTGGCCGGCGTGGAAGCGCTCGACCATGGTCTCCATGTGCTCGAGAGTGCGATGCACCCCGGGCACCAGATCCTCGCCCTCCACCACCAGCGAGGCATCCTGTGGCAGACGCAGGGCCGTGTGCAACGCCGGGCGGTTTTCGCTGACGTTGACCCGTTCACCGCCCAGCAGCCGCTGGATCGCCTCGGGCACCTCCGCCTCACGGGCCAGATCGAGAAGCCGGGCGAGGGAGTCGCCCGACCAGCGCTGCTTGGAGAGATCCACGGTCAGGCCGGCGGCCTGGCGGGTATAGGCCCGGTGGCGCTCGGGGTCGTCGGCAAACAGCGTGCACAGATGGGTCTCGCGAATCTCCCGGGCGTGAGCCGCGAGGGCGCGCCAGGCGCCGCGCTGGTCGATCGGGGTAGTGGGCATGATTTCCTCCTTGACGTCCTGTCGTGCAGCCGGCGCGGTCGAGGCGTAGAATGTCGGCCTTTTCCGCACGATTCCGGCTTGGCCCATGAGTGATGCATCTTACCGTGACGCGATCTTTTCGACACCCCTCGACCGGGTCGCGCGCTTCTCCTTCGATGAACGGGTAGTGGCCTGTTTTCCCGACATGATCCGCCGCTCGGTACCGGGCTACGGGCAGATACTGGGCATGCTGGGGCTGATCGCCCGCCGCCACCTGCGCCACGGCGCCCGGGTCTACGACCTGGGCTGCTCGCTGGGTGCCGGCGGCCTGGCGCTCGCCGGCCAGCTCTCTCCCGAGGCCTTTCGCTACGTCGGCGTCGACCTCTCCCCGGCCATGGTGGCCCGGGCCCGGGAGACCCTGGCCGCCGAGTGCCCCGACCACGCCATGGAGGTCATCGAGGGCGACATCCGCACCCTGGACTACGCCCCCGCCGGCATGATCGTGCTCAACTTCACCCTGCAGTTCCTGTCCCCGGCGGATCGCGACGCCCTGATGGCCCGGCTCTACCAGGCCCTGGAGCCCGGCGGCGTGCTGGTGCTCTCGGAGAAGGTGGTGGCCGAGGACGAGCAGGAGAACGCCTGGCGGGTGGAGCGTTACCACGACTTCAAGCGGGCCAACGGCTACAGCGACCTGGAGATCAGCCAGAAGCGCACGGCGCTCGAGAACGTGCTGGTCCCCGATACCCTGGACGCGCACCACGCCCGCCTGGCCGGCGCCGGCTTCGCCCGCAGCCACACCTGGTTCCAGTTCCTCAACTTCGCCTCCCTTGTGGCTTTCAAGAACGAGGCCTTCAAGGACGCCGACACTCCGGCGCCCCGGGAGGGCTGAGCATGCCGATTCCCGCCGAACACCGCGACCTCTACCGGGCCTTCCTCGACCAGGGCCTCGACACCTGGCTGGCCCGCCTGCCCGACCAGCTGGCCGCCGGGCTCGACCGCGGGCGCCACGGCGACCTGCCCGCCTGGGAGAAGGCGGTGGCCAAGCTGCCGACACTGCCCGATGAGCGCCGCGTCAGCCTCGACGCCGATACCGTCAGCGTCGAGGTCGATCTCAGCGACAGCCAGCGCCGCCAGGCCGAGAACCTGCTGCGCAAGCTAGCCCCCTGGCGCAAGGGTCCCTTTGCCCTCGGCGGCATCCCCATCGATACCGAATGGCGCTCCGACTGGAAGTGGCAGCGGGTGGAACCGCATCTGGCGAGGCTTGCCGGCAGGAAGATTCTCGACGTTGGCGGCGGCAGCGGCTACCACGGCTGGCGCATGGCCGGTGCCGGGGCGGCCTTCGTGCTGGTGATCGACCCCTCGCCGCGCTTCTTCTGGCAGTTCCGGGCGGTGCGCCACTTCGTGGGCAACGCCGACGGCGGCCGCACCCACTTCCTGCCGGTGGGCATCGAGGCGGTGCCTGAGGGGCTCGGTTTCTTCGATACGGTGTTCTCCATGGGGGTGCTCTATCACCGCCCCTCGCCGCTGGAGCACCTGCTGCAGCTCAAGAGCGCCCTGCGCCCCGGCGGCGAGCTGGTGCTGGAGACCCTGGTGGTGGAGGGCGACGAGACCAGGGTGCTGCTTCCCGGCGAGCGCTACGCCGCCATGCCCAACGTCTACTTCCTGCCGTCTTCAAAAGCGCTCTGCCACTGGCTCGAACGCTGCGGCTTCAACGACGTGCGGGTGGTGGACGAGGCGGTGACGACGACCGAGGAGCAGCGCGCCACCGAGTGGATGACCTTCCAGTCGCTGGCCGACTTCCTCGACCCCGCGGACCCGACCAGAACCCGGGAGGGCTACCCCGCCCCGCGCCGCGCCGTGGTCATGGCCAATCGGCCGCGCTAGCGTCTGAGGATCACCAGCCAGCGCCCCAGGTTGAGGATACTGGCCAATGAGGCCGCCACATAGGTGAAGGCGCAGGCGGTGAGCACGTGGCGGGCCCCGGGCATGTCGTAGGGCGGGATGTACTCCTTGAGCAGCGGCAGGGCGCGCTGGAAGCTGGCATCGAACTCCACCGGCAGGGTCACCAGGTGCACCAGCGCCGCGGTGCCGAAGCTGATCACCGCCGCGGCCACCACGATGGCCAGGCCCCCCGGCAGGCGCGTCAGCAGGAACAGCAGCGGCGCGGCCATCATCAGCACCGCGCCGAGCTTCTCGGCCTTCTGGGCCACCGCCACCAGCCGAGAGCGGGCCAGCAGCGGCGCATAGCCCTGGTGGTGCTGAATGGCATGGCCCACCTCGTGGGCCGCCACCGTCACCGCGGTGAGCGAGCGCCCGCCATAGACCTCCGGCGAGAGCCGCACGCGGCGCGCCTCGGGGTCGTAGTGGTCGCCCTGCTCGGTGGGCTCCACCTTGACCCCCTCGATGCCCAGCCGGCGCAGCAGGTGATCGGCCAGCTCCGCCCCGGTGCCGGGGTAGTCGTCGCGCCCGCGGGCGTGGCGCTGGATCACCCAGCGCGCCCAGAAATTGGGCAACAGGAAGAGGGCCAGCAGCAGGGCAATGGCGAGAACGATCATCGAGGCTGGGCTCCCGGTAGGCTGTGACGTATTGGACACAGCCTACCAGAGCGGGTTTCCTCGATGGCAACCGTCAAGCATCGCTCAAGGCGGTTCCCGCGACAGACAGGGTATTGACGCCCACCAGGCCTGATTCGGGCGCCGCATGCCCGCCTCGACGGCGTTATCACCAGGCTCCCGGCAGGCCCGCAACCCCATGATGTCAAACTTTTCTCATAAAATTCAGGGAAAAGCAGCGAATTCCCTAAAAAAAGAAAAATCAAACTTCGTGCAAAGCTGTAATACGATCTATTTTTTAGATAACGGAAGTTACATTGAATAACCTACCGAGAGATCACACCTAGCGGTACTCAGGGCGAGGGCTCTGCCATGAAACGCTCAAAGGAGACATCCGATGCAAGGGGCCAGAGCAAGGCGAGGAGGAAGCTACTCCCTGTCCTGGCCGCCCTGCTCGCGCTCTCCGGCTGCAGTATCCACCTGGGTGCCGCCTCGAACCATGTGCCGCCGATCCTCGGGGCACCCGTCACCGACAACCACACCCCCTATTCCCGCTGCCTGAGCGGTCTCGCCGTGCTGCCGGGCAATCACCGGCCGGTGATTGCGGTCGGCGACATCCGTGACAAGACCGGCCAGATGCTGCCCACCGGCTACAGCGACAGCACCCTGCTGACCCAGGGCGTCACGGAGATGGTGATCAGCGCGCTGTACAAGACCCGCAAGGTATCCCTCGCCGAACGGCTGGACCTGGTGGTACCCCTGACCGAACAGCAGTTCACCAAGATGGGGCTGCTGCCCTCGGCGCCCGAACTTTCGCCCATCCCCATCAACTTCGTGATTCTCGGCGCGCTGACCGAGCTCAATCACAACATCGTCAGTGACGGGGCGCGCCTCTTCGTCCGCAATGCGGGGGGCGGGATCCGACGGGCGGTGATCAACGTCGGCCTGGACCTGCGCGTAGTGGAGTACCGGACCCTGCGCACCGTCTATGCGACAAGCCTGCAGAAGCAGGTCGTTGGCTACGAATATGAGGCCGGAGTGTTTCGCTTCTTCGGTAACCAGCTTGTGGACTTTGACGCCGGGCAGATCAGGAATGAACCGCTGCAGGTCGGCGTCAGGTCGGTGGTGGAAATGGCTATCCTTCAGGTGATGACCGAAGGGTTCGGCCTTCCCATCCCCGATGGGTGTGATCTTGTCAAGGTTGACCCTGCCAGCGGTGAGCTCAACAAGGAGAATCCACAAGGAACGGTGATACTTGGAGGTTGAAATCATGAAACTCGGAGAAGGAACGTCAATCTTGGAGGGTCAAGCCATGAAACTCATGACGGGTAGAAGGCGGTTGAAGGCCTCGCTGCTTGCGGCCAGTGCCGCCCTGGTCATCCCCATGACCTCAACGGTCCAGGCGTTCGATACCATCGTCTGGGATTGGACACTCAACCTGACCACGAACGTCGACATCACAGGCACCATTGATATCGGCCCCGGCGGCGAAGGAGGAGCGGGGGCGATCATCGAGCAGGAGCAGCTCTTCCTGGGCAATACAACGGCGCTGAGCACTGCTGTAGGTCTCGAGCCGGTAGCGGTGACGGTACCACTCAGTGGCACGATTGATGACTTGCCCAAGGTCGAGGCAGTGGCCACCGCGGTCAACAACAACCTGGCCATCGACGGGGAGGTGGCGGTGCTGGCCGATGTCACCCAACAGACTGCCGGGGTTGGCAGTGTGGCACTGATGGTCCCGCTGGACCCGCTGGACCCGCTGAGCCCGCTTGTCCCGGGGGGCCTAGACGTCTTTGCCGCTCTACCGGCACTGATCACTGCAACCTCCACGACAACGGGAGTGGACGTGCAGCAGGCGTCAGTAGCCACCGGGGTGGCCAACAACCTGGCTATTAATGGCTCGGGCGCCGTGCTGGCCAATGCCGTTCAAATGGGGGTCGCCGACGTCACGGCTACCGCCAGCGCCACCGGCGGCCTTGTGGAACTTATTGGCGTGACTGGCCTCGGGACACTCTCCGAGCCCTTCATCGCCGCCACGGCAACCGCCGTAGGCAACAATGCCGCGTACACCGTGACAGCACCCACCGTGACGGTCCCGTAACGTGACCTGAAAGGAGAAAGGCGCAGGGAGCCGCCAGCAAGCGGCTTCCGGCGCCTCTCCAAGGAGGCCAAGATGTCTAGACTCACCGCAGCAGCGATCACGGCCTGCCTGGTGGGACTGACCCTCGCCATGCCGGCCGGCGCCCAGCAGGGCTTTCGCTTCGAACACTATCCGACTGGACCGCATGCCTACGATTTCCGCCAGCGCAGCCCCGAGACCTCGCTGAGCTTCATGGAACAGCGCCGCCGCGAACGCAACGCCGCCGCGAACGCAGCGGCGCCGCTAGCCGGCCTACCAGGAGCGGGAGCGTCAGGGGGAGGCACCTACGCCGTGGGGAACTGGCAGCAGTTCTACATGTACCTGGGAGACGGCGCGACCGGAGTGATCGACAACACCTCCCCCCAGACCGACTGGGGAGTGCAGACCGCCACCTCCAACGTCAATTCCCAGAATGCCGAGGGCGACCAGTCCATCACCAACGGGAGTGACTGGGAGGGCAGTTTCGACGGCCAGTCCACCATTCAGCAGGGAAGCTACTGTGACACCTGCACTCGCCCGGAGGGCGACGTCTCCTGGAAATGGAACCCCTAGGGGCCTGCCCCGCCGCGATGCCCGGGGGAGTGGCCCGCCCCCCCGCGCAGATCCTTCGCCTCCCAGTGGGGGAAGTACCGGCGCACCAGGGCATTGAGCTCCAGCTCGAAGCCGG
>NZ_JACUUD010000263.1 GCF_014859505.1 Halomonas sp. | reverse complement strand
GGACGGCCAGTCGGACGGCCAGTCGGACGGCCAGTTGGAAGGACGCTCGCCTGACGGGTGCCGCCGCTCCACGGGCGTGGCAAAATCGAATGCCATCTCTCACTCCTCACACTTCAGGGCCATGCAATGACCAGGACGATGCCATGACCAGCACGATGCCCCAGGACGGCTTCTATGCCAAGGTACGCCGCGGCCTGCCGGCGCTGATCGACCAGTGGCAGCACCTGGGCCAGGGCGACGCCGACCGCCTGGCGCTGATCCTGGCCGAGACCGCCCGCGTCGCCAAGCTGGGCCAGCCTGAGGCCACCCCGGACGGCGCCACCCTCGCGAGCTGGACCGCACCGGAGGCCGGCGACGAGATCCCGCTGTGGGCGGCGCGCACCGCCGCCTTCCTGCTGGTGCAGATGCCCGCCCGGCCGCTGCCAGGGAGCGACGACGAGGCCTGCGCCTGGGCCTACTGCTGGCTGCGCAACCGCGACTTCAGTGACCACGAGAGCGCCGAGACCGCCCTGCCCACCCACCTGCGCGGGCCGCTGGCCGCACCTCTCAAGGCCGCCTGGCTGGACCGCCAGGGCCTGCGGCTGATCTAACCCGCTCTCCTCGCAATCGCCATCCAAAGAACGCAAGGAACCCTCATGGACGTCCCCCTGAGCTGGCAGCTTGCCAAGCTGGCGGTCTCGATCGGCATGGTGCTTGGCCTCGGCGCCATCGCCGTGCGCGTGAGCCCTCGGGTCGCCGGGCTGCTGGCCGGCTACCCGCTGGGCACCGCCATCGCGCTGTTCTTCATCGGT
Organism: Halomonas sp.; assembly: GCF_014859505.1. Taxonomy (GTDB): domain Bacteria; phylum Pseudomonadota; class Gammaproteobacteria; order Pseudomonadales; family Halomonadaceae; genus Halomonas. The sequence goes on along the minus strand of NZ_JACUUD010000263.1, from coordinate 628 downwards.
CTGGAGCTCTCCACGGGCTTCGCCGCCGAGAGCGCGGTGCACACCCTGGCCGGCTTCACCGCCACCTTGGCCCTGGGCGGCGGCTACCTGCTGGCCGGGCGCCGGCCGGGGCTGCCCGGAGTGCTGGCCGGCACCGCGGCGGGCCTGGCCGCCTTTCTGGCGGTGAGCCTGCTGCTCACCCGGGTGGAGTTCGATCGCCTCACCGGCACCCTCACCACCCTGGCGGCCATCCTGCTGTTCACCTGGCTCTATCGACGGGTGCCGGACAGCGCCGCGCGCCCCGGCGGGCGTTTCTCCTGGGCGGTGCTGGGCGTGCGCGCCCTGCTCGCCGCCGCGATCATCTTCGTGATCACCGGCCTGGCCCACGTCCTGCCGGCGGCCTGGGCCGGCGTGATGGCGGCCTTCCCGGTCACCATGTTCCCCTTCCTGGTGATCCTGCACCTGACCCACGGCCCCGGCCCGGTGGCCACGGTGATCAAGCACTACCCGGCGGGGCTCGGTTCGCTGCTCAGCTATACCCTGTGCGTGTCGCTGGCCTACCCCGTGCTGGGGCTGGGCCTGGGCACCCTGGGCGGCTTCGCCGTGGCCACCCTGTGGCTGCTGGGATGGACCCGCCTGCAGGCGTGGC
>NZ_JACUUD010000116.1 GCF_014859505.1 Halomonas sp. | reverse complement strand
ATCATCCTGGTGGTGCCCATCGTCATGCCGCTGGTCGGTGCGGCCGGAATCGATCCGGTCCACTTCGGCCTGGTGGTGTGTCTCAACCTGGCCATCGGCCAGCAGACCCCGCCGGTGGCCAGCGTGCTGATCACGGCCTGCTCGATCGCCAAGACGGATGTCTGGTCGGTGACCCGCTCGAACCTCGGTTTCATCGGCGTGCTGCTCTTCATCCTGCTGCTGGTGACCTATATCCCTGCCATTCCGATGGCCCTGGTGGAGCTCTTCTACCGTTGACGGAGGGCCCCGGCGAGCGCCTGGCCTCTGGGTGGCGCTTCGCCGGGCTGATCACACGAGGAGGGGAAATGATAGTGGCGAAAAATGCATTTATTATTCATTGTCGGGTAACCGGCCGCTACGAGGGAGAGGCATGATGACAGCCAACACCCTGCTGCATGAGGTGCGCGATGGCGTGGCCTGGCTCGGCTTCAACCGTCCCGAGAGCCGCAACGCCATGACCTGGGAGATGTACGACGCGCTCTCCGGCCACTGCGACCGCATCGCCACGGATGACGCCATCCACGCGGTGGTGCTCCACGGGGTGGGCGGTGAGGCCTTCGTGGCCGGCACCGATATCGGCCAGTTCGAGCACTTCAGCGAGCCCGAGGACGCCCTCGGCTACGAGCGACGCATCGATGCCGTGGTCGGCAAGCTGGAGGCGCTGGACAAGCCCACCATCGCCCTGCTGGAGGGGGCCTGCGTGGGCGGCGGCGCGGCGCTGGCCCTGGCCTGCGATTTCCGCTACGCCACGCCGAGTCTCAAGTTCGGCGTGCCCATCGCCCGCACCCTGGGCAACACCCTCTCCATTACCAACGTCTCGCGGCTGATCGACATGCTGGGGGTGGCGCGCACCAAGGAGGCCCTGATGCTGGGCACCCTCTTCGATGCGAAACAGGCCAGCGCGGCCGGGCTGGTCAATGCGGTCCTGGCACCCGACAGCATTTACGCAGAGGTGGCCGCGGTGGCCGAGCAGCTGGGGCGTCGGGCGCCCCTCACCCTCAAGGCCAGCAAGGCACTGGTGGGCCGGGTGCTGGCGCATCGCCGCCTCGCGCGGGAGGCCAGCGATGACTGGGTCACCGCCTGCTACATGAGCGATGACTTCAAGGCGGCGGTGAGCAAGTTCCTGCACAAGACACCCTTCGAGTGGACCGGCCGCTGAGCCGATCACCAGGCTGGCCGAGGCTGGCATGACACGACAACAACAAGCGAGGTGAAGCCGATGCTTCCCCTGGAAAGACTCAAGGTCCTGGACGTCTCTCAGATCATGGCCGGCCCCTACTGCACCATGGTGCTGGGCGACATGGGGGCTGAAGTGATCAAGGTCGAGAAGATCAACGGCGGCGACGACAGCCGGCAGATGGGCCCCTACGTCAACGACGAGTCGACCTGCTTCTCGCAGATCAACCGCAACAAGAAGAGCATCTCCCTCAACCTCAAGGAGGAGCGGGCCCGGGAGATCTTCTACCGCCTGGCCCGGGAGGCGGATGTCATCGTCGAGAACTATCGCCCTGGCGTGACCACCTCTCTGAAGATCGACTACGACACCCTCAAGGCGATCAACCCCGGGATCATCTACTGCTCGATCTCCGGCTACGGCCAGACCGGCCCCTACAGCCACCGCGGCGGCTTCGATCTGGTGGCACAGGGCATGACCGGGCTGATGTCGATGACCGGTGAGCCGGGCCGCCGCCCGCTCAAGACCGGGGTGGCCGTCTACGACATCGGCGGCGGCATCACCGCTGTCTACTCGATCCTGGCGGCCTACATCCACCGGATGGCCACCGGTGAGGGGCAGCACATCGATATTGCCATCACCGAGTGCGGCCTGCCCTGGTTCACCTGGGAGGCCGCCGCCTTCTTCTCGGAGGGCAAGGTGCCGGAGCCCACCGGCTGGCGGCACCGGGTCTCGGCGCCCTACCAGGCGGTCAAGGCCCGCGACGGCTACCTGATGCTGGGCTGCGCCAACCAGCGCACCTGGGAGCGCTTCTGCGGCGACGTGCTGGAGCGCCCCGAGCTGATGGAGGACCCGCGCTTCCTCACCAACCAGGATCGCGGTGGGCACGTCGAGGAGCTCGAGGCGCTGCTGGAGTCGATCATGGCCGACCGGGACGTCGACGACTGGCTGGCCAGCTGCGACCGGGCCGGCGTTCCCGCCGGGCCGATCAACGATTTTGCCCAGGCCATGGCCGACGAGCATTACCTGGCCCGGGGCATGGTGCAGGAGATGGAGCACCCGGTGATGGGCCGGATGAAGACCATCGGCTTTCCGAGCAAGTTCTCGGCCACCCCCTCCCGGATCCGTTCCCCGGCACCGCTGTTCGGCCAGCACACCGACGAGGTCCTGGGTGGCCTCGGCCTGTCCCCCGACGAACTCGCCACGCTGCGTGACGAGGGCTGTATCAAGTAGTCCTCGACGCCACCGCACCCGACACGACGCACCCTACGGAGAGACCCCATGCTCAATCTCGACTTTCATCCTTCCGGCCGCCACTTCCTGCAGATCCCCGGCCCGTCGCCGGTGCCGGACCGCATCCTGCGGGCGATGAGCCTGCCCACCATCGACCACCGCGGGCCTGAATTCGGTGCCCTCGGCCTCGAACTCCTCGCCAAGATCAAGCGGGTCTTCAAGACCGAAGGCCCGGTGATGATCTACCCGGCCTCCGGCACCGGTGCCTGGGAGGCGGCGCTCGCCAACACCCTATCGCCTGGGGACAAGGTGCTGATGTTCGAGACCGGCCAGTTCGCCACCCTGTGGCACAAGATGGCGCGCCGCCTCGAGCTCGAGCCCGAGTTCCTCGGCCTGCCGGGCTACGAGGGTTGGCGCCAGGGCGTGCAGGCCGACATGATCGAGGCGCGCCTGCGCGAGGACAGCGCCCACGAGATCAAGGCGGTCTGCGTGGTGCACAACGAGACCTCCACCGGTGTCACCAGCGACATCGCCGCGGTGCGTCGCGCCATCGATGCCGCCGGCCATCCGGCGCTGCTGCTGGTCGACACCATCTCCGGGCTCGCCAGCGCCGACTACCGCCACGACGAGTGGGGGGTGGACGTCACCGTCTCCGGCTCCCAGAAGGGGCTGATGCTGCCGCCGGGCATCAGCTTCAATGCCCTCTCCGACAAGGCCATCGAGGCCAGCCGCCACAACCGCATGCCCAAGAGCTTCTGGGCCTGGGACGAGATCCTCGAGGCCAACAGGAACGGCTACTGGCCCTATACCCCCAGCACCAACCTGCTCTACGGCCTCAACGAGGCGCTGGACATGCTGCTCGAGGAGGGGCTGGAGCATGTCTTCGCCCGCCACCAGCGCTGGGCGGCCGGGGTGCGCACGGCGGTCGAGGCCTGGGGCCTGGAGATCCAGTGCCAGGATCCGGCCGTCTACTCGCCGGTGCTGACCGGGGTGGTGATGCCCGAAGGGGTCGACGCCGACGCGGTGCGCAGGATCATCTACGAGCGCTTCGACCTGTCGCTGGGCATGGGGCTCGGCAAGGCCAAGGGGAAGATGTTCCGCATCGGCCACCTGGGCGACTGCAACGACCTGACCCTGATCGCGACCCTGGGCGGCTGCGAGGCCGGCATGAAGCTCGCCGGGGTGCCCCTGGCGGGCAGCGGCGTGACGGCGGCGCTGGACTATTTCGCCCAGCATCCCCTCGACGCCAAGTGAACCCACCGCATAGTCCCCAAGGCTGAGGAAGGCAGGATGACGTCTCTCACGGACAAGACCACCTCACCGGATGCGCGGGTCAAGCCGGTGACCGAACTGGCGACGCGCCTGGCCCGGGAGCTGGAAGGTGAGGTGCTGTTCGACCAGGCTTCGCGGGGCCGCTATTCGACGGACGCCTCGATCTACCAGGTGACCCCGGTGGGGGTGGTGATCCCCCGCCACCAGCAGGACCTGACCGCGGCGCTGGAGATCGCCCGGGATGCCCGGGTGCCGATCCTGGCCCGGGGCGCGGGCACGAGCCAGTGCGGCCAGACCGTGGGCGAGGCGCTGGTGATCGACACCACCCGCTGGCTCAGCGAGATCGTCGAGTTCGATCCCGAGGCGCGCACCGTGGTGGTCGAGCCCGGCATCGTGCTCGACCATCTCAACGCCTGGCTCAAGCCCCACGGGCTCTGGTATCCGGTGGATGTCTCCACCAGCGCCCAGTGCACCCTCGGCGGCATGACCGGCAACAACTCCTGCGGCTCGCGCTCGATCTACTACGGCAACATGGTGCACAACGTGCTGGGCGTGGACGCCTGGCTGGCCGACGGCAGCGAGGGCCACTTCGGCTTCGTCGACCGGCTGCCGGTCTCGGGGCGGGTGCGCGAGCTGGCCGATCGGGTGAAGGCCATCGCCGACGGCGTGGCCCCCGAGATCCGCGAGCACTTCCCCAAGGTGCTGCGGCGCGTTGGCGGCTACAACCTCGACCTCTTCGACTGCCAGAACCCCAAGCCCTACGACCCGGAGGGGCGGGTCAACCTGGCCCACCTGCTGGTGGGCTCCGAGGGTACCCTGGCGGTGAGCCGGCGCATCACGCTCCGGCTCTCGCCGCTGCCGGAGCACAAGGTGCTTGGCGTGGTGAACTTCCCCACCTTCTACCAGGCGATGGATGCCACCCAGCATATCGTCACCCTGGGACCCACCGCGGTGGAGCTGGTGGATCGCACCATGATCGACCTGTCGCTTCAGAACCCGGCGTTCCGCCCGGTGATCGAGAAGGCGCTGATCGGCCAGCCCCAGGCGGTGCTGCTGGTGGAGTTTTCCGGCCAGGACCGCGAGGCTCAGCTCGCCTCGTTGAAGCGACTTTCCGAGCTGATGGCCGACCTGAGACTACCGGACAGCGTGGTGGAGATGCCCGAGCCCGCCGAGCAGAAGGCGCTATGGAACGTGCGCAAGGCCGGCCTCAACATCATGATGAGCATGAAGGGCGACGGGAAGCCGGTCTCCTTCATCGAGGACTGCGCGGTGCCACTGGAGCACCTGGCCGAGTACACCAACAAGCTGACCGAGGTGTTCCACCGCTACGGCACCGAGGGGACCTGGTATGCCCACGCCAGCGTGGGCACCCTGCACGTGCGGCCGATCCTCGACATGCGTCGCGACGGCGGCGAGAAGATGCGCGAGATCGCCGAGCAGGCATCACAGCTGGTGCGCGAGTACAAGGGGGCCTACTCCGGCGAGCACGGCGACGGGCTCTGCCGCGGCGAGTGGGTGGCCTGGCAGTTCGGGCCCGCCGTCAACGACGCCTTCAAGGCGATCAAGGGCACCTTCGACCCGGAGAACCTGCTCAACCCGGGCAAGATCGTCGATACGCCGACGATGAATGACGATCGCTACTTTCGCTTTCCGAAGGCGTATCGCCGGATTCCACTGGCTCCGGTGTTCGACTGGTCGGCCTGGAACGTCACCCGCGACCCGCTGACCGGCGAGCAGGGGGAGCCCGGCAGCGCCGGCGACGCCACCCATGGCCTGGCCATGGCGGTGGAGATGTGCAACAACAACGGCCACTGTCGCAAGTTCGACGCCGGCACCATGTGCCCCAGCTACCGCATCACCCGCGACGAGCAGCACCTGACCCGCGGGCGCGCCAACACCCTGCGGCTGGTGCTCTCGGGCCAGCTGGGGGAGGCGGGCCTGGCCAGCGACGAGGTCAAGGAGGCACTCGACCTGTGCGTCTCCTGCAAGGGCTGCAAGCGCGACTGTCCCACCGGCGTCGACATGGCCAAGTTCAAGATCGAGGCGCGCACCGCCCGGGCCCGAGCGAAGGGGCTGTCGCTGCGCGACCGCCTGGTGGGCGAGATGCCGCGCTATGCCCCCTGGGCCAGCCGCTTCGCCGGGCTGGTCAACGGCGTCGAGCGCGTGCCCTTGCTGGCCCGGGCCATCAAGCGCTCGCTCGGCCTGGCGCCGCAGCGCTCGCTCCCGGTCTTCGGCGGCAACTTCCTGGCCGAGCCCCACGACACCCCGGCCCTCGCCTCCCGGGAGGTGCTGCTGTTTGTGGATACCTTCAACAATTACCAGGAGGGGGACAACGCCCGGGCCGCTCGGCGGGTGCTGGAAGCCGCCGGTTACCGGGTACACCTGAACCTGAGGAAGGGCGAAAGGCCGCTGTGCTGCGGGCGCACCTACCTCTCGTCCGGGCAGTTCGCGAAGGCCCGGCGGGAGGCGCGTCGCACCCTCGATCACCTGATGCCCCACGTGAAGCGGGGCGTGGCCATCGTCGGGCTCGAACCGTCATGCCTGCTGACCCTGCGCGACGAGTTCCTGCAGTACGGGTTCGGCAAGGAGGCCGAGGCGCTCTCCCGCGCGGCCTTCCTGTTCGAGGAATTCCTGGTCAAGGCGCATGACGCCGGCGAGCTGCCGCTGGTGCTCAAGGCGCTTCCCCGCCGGCGCGCCATGCTCCATGGCCACTGCCATCAGAAGGCCTTTGATGCCCTGCGCCCGGTGGAGGCGGTGCTGTCGTGGATCCCCGACCTCGAGGTCGAGACCATCGAGTCCTCCTGCTGCGGCATGGCCGGCAGCTTCGGCTACGAGGCGGAGCACTACGACGCTTCGCTCAAGATGGCCGAGTTGTCGCTGCTGCCGGCGATCCGCGAGGCTGATGACGACACCGTGCTGGTCGCCGACGGTACCAGCTGCCGCCACCAGATCCGGGACGGCAGCGGCCGCGAGGCGATCCACGTGGCCCGACTGCTGGAGCAGGCGCTGGCGTGAGCGCCGTTGTGGCGCCATCATGGCGAAACGTGAGGCCAACCCACGAGAAGGCAAGGAGCTTCGATGATCGATCTGCGCAGTGACACCGTGACCCGGCCCACCCCGTCCATGCGCGAGGCCATGGCCCGTGCCGAGGTGGGTGATGACGTCTGGGGAGACGATCCCACCGTCAACGCCTTCGAGCAGGCTGTGGCCGAATGCGCCGGCAAGGCCGCCGCGCTGCTGTTCCCCTCGGGCACCCAGAGCAATCTCTGTGCGCTGCTGACCCACTGCCAGCGGGGCGAGGAGGTGATCGCCGGTCAGTACTCCCATATCTTTCGCGACGAGGGCGGCGGGGCCGCGGCTCTGGGCAGCATCAGCGTCCAGACGCTGCCCCACGCGGCCGACGGCAGCCTGGCCCTCGACGCCCTGCGCGGTGCCGTAAAGGGCGACGATATCCATCACTGCCGCAGCCGCCTGCTGGCGCTGGAGAACACCTTCCGCGGCAAGGTACTGCCCCGGGACTTCGCCCTGGCCGCCACGGCCCAGGCCCATGAACAGGGGCTTGCTACCCACCTGGACGGGGCGCGGCTCTTCAACGCCTCGGTGGCCACGGGGTTGTCGCTTGCCGAGCTCTGCGAGGGCTTCGACTCGGTATCGCTGTGCTTCTCCAAGGGGCTCGGCGCGCCGGTGGGGTCGCTGCTGCTGGGCAAGGTCGATTTCATCGCCCGGGCGCGGCGCTGGCGCAAGACCCTGGGTGGGGGCATGCGCCAGTCGGGGCTGCTGGCCGCGGCGTGCCACCATGCCTTCCAGCACCACGTCGAGCGCCTTGCCGAGGACCACGACAACGCCCGACGCCTGGCAGAGGGGCTGGGGGGCGTCTCGGGCGTGGAGGTGCGGGCCTGCGACACCAATATGGTCTTCGTGGCCTTCCCGGAGGCCCACTGCCAGGCGCTGAAGGCGCACCTCGAGGGTCAGGGTATCCTGATGGCGGTGGGGCCGGTCACGCGGCTGGTGACCCACCTCGACGTGCGCGTCGAGGATATCGATCGGGTGGTGGCGGCGGTGAACGACTACTTCGTCCGGGCCGGCGGCGACCTGGCGGCCGCGGCAAGCTGATCTCTCCTGACAACCCACAGCGCCCACATGACAAGGAGACGCGCGATATGGCGATCTATCAGTACGGGGAGCATCGCCCCGACCTCCAGGACGATGTCTACGTGGCCGAGACCGCCGACGTGATCGGCCAGGTGACTCTCAAGGCCGGCGCCAGCGTCTGGTACCAGGCGGTGCTGCGCGGCGATACCGATCATCTCGAGGTGGGCGAGCAGAGCAATATCCAGGACGGCGCGGTGCTCCACGCCGACCCCGGCTTCCCGCTCCGTGTGGGCAGGGGGGTGACCGTGGGCCACCAGGCAATGCTGCATGGCTGCACCATCGGCGACGGCAGCCTGATCGGCATCCAGGCGGTGATCCTCAACGGCGCGGTGATCGGCGATAACTGCCTGGTGGCGGCCGGCGCCGTGGTCAAGGAGGGGGCGGAGTTCCCGCCCAATTCGCTGATCGTCGGCGCGCCGGCCAAGGTGATTCGTGAGCTCTCGGAGGA
>NZ_JACUUD010000115.1 GCF_014859505.1 Halomonas sp. | reverse complement strand
CTCTGCGCTATCGCCGATCACCGCCAGGTCGGCGCGCTTGATCATGTCGCATCCCGGGTCGAGGTTGATGGCCACCACCTTGTCGCAGCTCTGGATGCCCTGCAGGTGCTGGATGGCGCCACTGATGCCCACCGCCAGGTAGACCCGGGCGGTGACCCAGGTGCCGGTGGCGCCCACCTGGCGGTGCCGCGCCATGAAGCCGTCGTCCACTGCCACCCGCGAGGCGCCTTCGGTGGCCCCCAGCGCCGTGGCGGCGTGGTGGAAGCCGTCCCAGTCTTTGACGCCGTTGCCGCCGGAGACGATGAACTCCGCCTCGGCCAGGGCCACCCCGGCGGGATCCACCGCCACCTGCCCCAGGTCCTCGATGCGTGACAGGGTCGCGGGCGGCTCGATAGCAAGCGCCAGCGGCTCGGCGGCGTGACGGGTCTCGTCCACCGGTTCGGCACACTCGGCGAGCGCCAGGGCGACCCGCGGCAGGAGCCGCTGGATATCCAGGCTCTCCGCCGCGCCGCGGGCGGTACAGCGCCAGCCCAAGGGAGCGGCGCCATCGACCTCGATCTGCCAGACCCCGGTGGCGGGGCGCTCGCCCAGGCGCAGCGCCAGACGCCGGCCCAGGTCGGCCCCGCCAAGGGGTGAATCGGGGAGCAGCCAGTGGCGGGGCGCCAGCTCTCGCTCCACGGCGGCCAGCGCCGCGAGGCGCGCCTCGGGGGCGAAGCCGGCGTAGGCTTCGTCCTCCAGGTGCAGCAGGCGATCGATGCCCGCCTCACCGAAGCCCTGCTCTTTCAGCTCGCCGCCCCCCTCGCCCTTGTGCTGCCCAAATATCACCGCCAGCACGGCGCCGGGACGCTCCGGGTCGGCATCGGCCAGGCGCCGGGCCAGCCCCAGCAGGTCCTTGTCGTGACCGGAGAGGCGGCCGCCGGAGAGCTCCGGCACCACCGCCACCAGAAAGGCTGGCTCGGAAATCTCCACCCGGCGGCGGCTATCCTGGGCCACATGGCGGGCGGCGCTTGTGGTCGAGGCCGCGGCCTGACCGCCCTGCTGGGCGCCGCTGCGGTCGATGCGCTTGACGCCATTGGGGCCGATAAAGCCGATGGCGCGGGGGTTCCTGCGGATCACCCCGTTGGGGCCTAGCCACTCGCTGGCGGCCCCACGCCCCCCGGTTTCTCCAAGGGCGGCGAGTACGCTGGCGTGCTCGGGGTGCAGGCGGTTACGGGCGATCCACTCGTGGCGTGGGTCGCGACGACGAATCTCGCTCATCAGATCACCTCCTCGGCGGCCGTCTTGCCGGCGGGCCGGCGGGCCGCATAGACCGACTCGGCGGCCGGACGTGCCACCAGGGCGTCGGCCACCAGCTCGGCGATATCGCGCACCTCGGCGGGATTGTCCACCACCCCCTCGAGCATGGCGGTGCACTGGGGACAGCCCACCGCCACCAGCTCGGCGCCGGTCTCCTTGACATCGTTCATGCGCATATCGGGAATCCGCCGCTCACCGGGAATATCGGTGATCGGCGCCCCGCCCCCGCCGCCGCAGCAGCGCGAACGGAAGCCGGAGCGCTCCATCTCGGTGACCTGGATGCCGAGCGCCTCGAGGACCCGACGCGGCGCCTCGTACTCGCCGTTGTAGCGACCGAGGTAGCAGGGATCATGGTAGGTCACGCGCCCGCCCTTCCAGGGCCGGAAGGCGAGGCGGCCGGCGTCGTACAGCTCGGCGATATAGGTGCTGTGGTGGAAGACGCGGTAGTGGCCGCCGAGCTCGCCATACTCGTTGCCCAGAACATGGAAGCTGTGTGGATCGCAGGTGACGATATGCTGGAAGCGGTACTTCGCGAGGGTCGCGATATTGCGTCGGGCCAGCGACTGGAAGGTCGCCTCGTCGCCCAGGCGCCGCGCCACGTCGCCGCTGTCCCGCTCCTCCTTGCCCAGCACCGCGAAGTCGACCCCTGCCGCGCGCAGCACCTTCACCAGCGCCCGCAGGGTGCGCTGATTGCGCATGTCGAAGGCGCCGTCGCCGAGCCACAGCAGGACATCGACCTGCTGCAGGTCGGCGATCAGTGGCAGGTTGAGGTCGGCCGCCCAGTGCAGCCGTGAGCCGGGCTCGAAGCCGCCGGGGTTGTCGGTGGCGATCAGGTTGTCGAGCACCTCGGCGCCCTTGTTGGGGGTCTGGCCCCGCTCCAGGGTCAGGAAGCGACGCATATCGACGATGGCGTCCACGTGCTCGATCATCATCGGGCACTCCTCCACGCAGGCGCGGCAGGTGGTGCAGGACCACAGGGTCTCGGCGTCCACCAGGGCCTTGCTTTCGCGAGCCACGATAGTCCCATGGGGATCGCCATGGTGCTCGCCCACCGGCTTGCCGCCAAGCCCTTGTGAAGGGTGGGGACTGCCGGCGTATTTGGCATCGCTTCCCCCGGCCAGGCCCACCACCATGTCCTGGATCAGCTTCTTGGGGTTGAGCGGCTGGCCGGCAGCAAAGGCCGGGCAGACCGCCTCACAGCGGCCGCACTGCACGCAGGCGTCGAAGCCCAGCAGCTGGTTCCAGGTGAAGTCGCTGGGCTTTTCCACGCCCAGTGGCGCCGTCTCATCATCCAGATTCAGCGCCTTGAGGCCGGTGGAGCGCCCCTCTCCTCCCGCCTTGCTGGAAAAGCGCTCCGGGCGGCGATGGAAGGCCAGGTGCAGGGCGCCGGCGAAGGCGTGCTTCATGGGCCCGCCCCAGGTCATGCCGACGACCATCTCGCCCAGGCCCCAGACCACCACGGCGGCCAGCGCCAACGCCAGGATCCAGTTGCCGAAGTCCTCGGGTAACACGCCCACCGTCGGCAGGGTGATCAGGAAGACGCCCAGCGAAAAGGCCATCAGGCTTTTCGGCAGGCGCATCCAGGGGCCCTTGGAGAGCCGGGCGGGCGGATTGCGCCGGCGCCGGGCCACGAACAGGCTGCCGACGAACATCACTGCGCTGGCCGCCAGCAGCGGCCAGCCCAGGATGCCCCCCAGTCCTTCTGAAGAGCCTAGCCCGAAGCCATGCACCAGGATCATCAGCACGGCGGCGGCCACAAAGCCACCGGCGGTGGCTACGTGGGTACGGGAGATCATCTTGTCGCGCGCTACCACATGGTGCAGGTCCACCAGATAGCGGCGCGGCAGGGCGGCCAGCCCCTTGAGCAGCGGCACGACGGAGGGTCGCCCCTGGCGCCACAGGCGAACTCGCCGCCAGGCGCCGAGCGCCGCCATGGCCAGGGCCGCGAAGATCAATATCGGCAGCAGGGTCTCGAGCATGTCGCTCACCTCGCAGGCTGTTAGTTGTTATACGGGACTGAAAAGAGTCCGGCGCAGTGGAAGCGTCATGAGCGACGGCCAGGCTAGGCGAAGTTCGGCGAGTCAGCGGAGTGAACTGGTTGCTCCATGAGTATGACGAGCCGAACTTCAACAACGCCTAGCCGAGCGCAATAGCTTTCTCTCAGAAGTCCTTGCAGATCCGCAGGGCGTCATAGATGGCCGCATGGGTATTACGCGGCGCCGTGCAGTCGCCCAGGCGGAACAGCAGGAAGCCGCCCCCCGCCTCGCTCAGACAGGGCTGGGGCTGGATGGCATAGAGCGCCTCCAGGTCCACCTGGCCCTTGTTGCGAGACTGGTCCTTGAGGGCGTAGTACAGCGCCTCGTCGGGACGCACGCCGTTCTCCACCACCACCTGGTCGACCACCCGTTCCTCCAGTGCCCCGGTGTACTCGTTCTCGAGCACCGCCACCAGGTCGTCGCCCTCGCGGTAGACCTTGTGCAGCATCAGGTCGGAGGTCATGATCACCTCCTTCTCGTAGAGGCTGCGGTAGTAGGTCGGGAAGGTGGTGCCGCCCACCGCCGCGCCCGGCTTGATATCGTCGGTGACGATCTCCACCTTGGCGCCCTTGTCGGCAAGAAAATCCGCCACCGAAACGCCCGAGAACTCACAGATCGCGTCATACACCAGCACGTTCTTGCCCGGGGCCACCTTGCCGGAAAGGATGTCCCAGCTGCTCACCACCAGGCTCTCCTCGGGGTTTTCCGCGTAGCCCCACTCGGGATACTGATCCATGAACGGTTGCCCGCCGGTGGCCAGCACCACGATATCCGGGCGCAGATCCTGGATCGTGGCCTCATCGGCGCGGGTGCCCAGGCGTAGGTCGACCTTGAGCCGCGCGAGCTCCAGCTGGTACCAGCGGGTAATGCCGGCGATCTGATCGCGCTGCGGGGCCTGGGCGGCGATGGTGATCTGCCCGCCCAGGGCCTCGGCGGCCTCGAACAGGGTGACGTCATGGCCGCGCTCGGCCGCCACCTTGGCCGCCTCCATGCCGCCGGGGCCACCGCCGACCACCACCACGCGGCGCTTGGGCCCCTCGGACTTCTCGATGATATGCGGCAGGCCCATGTACTCCCGGGAGGTGGCAGCATTCTGGATGCACAGCACGTCCAGGCCCTGGTACTGGCGGTCGATGCAGTAGTTGGCGCCCACGCACTGCTTGATCTGGTCGATCTGGCCCATCTTGATCTTGGCGATCAGGTGCGGGTCGGCGATATGCGCCCGGGTCATGCCCACCAGGTCCACATAGCCACCCTCGAGGATGCGCTGTGCCTGGTTGGGGTCCTTGATGTTCTGGGCGTGGATCACCGGCACGCCGACCACTTCCTTGATGCCCGCCGCCAGGTGCAGGAAGGGCTCAGGCGGATAGGACATGTTGGGAATGACGTTGGCCAGGGTGTTGTGGGTGTCGCAGCCGGAGCCGATCACGCCGAAGAAGTCCACCATGCCGGTAGCATCGTAGTAGGCGGCGATCTGCTTCATGTCCTCGTGGGAGAGGCCGTCCGGGTGGAACTCGTCACCGCAGATGCGCATGCCCACCACGAAGTCGTCGCCGACCTCGGCGCGCACCGCCTTGAGCACCTCCATGCCGAAGCGCATACGGTTCTCGAAGCTGCCGCCCCACTGGTCCTCGCGCTTGTTGACCCGCGGGCTCCAGAACTGGTCGATCAGGTGCTGGTGCACGGCAGAGAGTTCGACGCCATCGAGGCCACCTGCCTTGGCCCGGCGCGCGGCCTGGGCGAAATCACCGATGATGCGCCGGATCTCCTCCTCCTCGATGGTCTTGCAGGTGGAGCGGTGCACCGGTTCGCGGATGCCGGAGGGCGACAGCAGGGTCGACCAGTCGTAGCCGTCCCAGCGCGAACGGCGCCCCATGTGGGTGATCTGGATCATGATCTTGCCGCCGTGCTTGTGGACGGCGTCGGCGAGATTCTGGAAGTGCGGGATGATCCGGTCGGTGGAGAGGTTCACCGAGCTCCACCAGCCCTGGGGGCTATCGATGGAGACCACCGAGGAGCCGCCACAGATGGCGAGACCACAGCCCCCCCTGGCCTTCTCCTCGTAATACCGAACATAGCGCTCGGTGGTCATGCCGCCGTCGGTGGCGTGCACCTCGGCGTGGGCGGTACTCACCACGCGGTTACGGATGGTCAGCTTGCCGATCTGGATCGGCTCGAAGAGTGCCTCGAATGCCATGATTATCTCTCCTCGTCCCGGGGTTAGTGGGCGGCACCGGTCAGCGGCTTGACTTCGAAATAGCCCACGTCGCAACCTTGCTCAGCTCCGCTCTGGGTCTGCTCGGCGACGGTGCGCAGGTCGCTGCCCCGGGCAGCGAGGATCTGGTCCATGGCGCCGGCGAACCAGCCGGTGAAAATGTACTCCACCTTGCGACCCACCTTGCCCAGCTGGTAGACGAAGGCGCTATGCTCCAGGCGCACCCGGCAGGTTCCCGCCTCGAGGTCGGTCGCCTCGGTGATGAACCTGCCCCAGCCGCGCTGGGAAAGCCGCGTCATGTAGTGCTCGAACACCGCTTCGCCCTCCAGACCATGGCATTCGGCCTCTTTTTCGCACCAGTGCCAGGCGCTCTTGTAGCCGGCGTGGTAGAGGACCTCGGCGTACGTCTCGGCGCCCAGCGCCTCCTCGACGGCGACATGGTTGTTGATGAAGAAGTGGCGCGGCACGTAGAGCATGGGCAGCGCATCGGTGGTCCAGACGCCGGTCTCGCTATCCACTTCGATGGGCAGTTCAGGGGCCATCTTGGTCACGGTCTTATTCCTTGAAACTTGATGATTGTTATGGCGTTGCAGGCAAGATCATCGCTTGAGCGGCAACGCTCAGAGCTGATCCGGCGGCAGGCCTACGAGGAGGCGCTGTGAATACATCCCTGTACGCTACCGATTCCTTCCCTGGAATCGGACCTCCTCTTCGGCCTGCCCCCGGCGCTCCTCGCTACCGGGCAGCCTTAGTATCACTCGCCCCAGACATCCTTGAGTACACGCACCCAGTTCTCGCCCATGATCTTGCGTGTCTGCGACTCGCTGAAACCGCGGCGCAGCAACGCCTCGGTCAGGTTGGGGAACTCGCCGATGGTGCGGATGCCCTCGGGATTGACGATCTTGCCGAAGCGGGTCAGGCGACGGGCATAGCCCTTGTCGTGGGTCAGCCACTCGAAGAAATCCTGGCCGTGGCCCTGGGTAAAGTCGGTGCCGATACCGATGGCGTCCTCGCCGACGATATTCATCACGTACTCGATGGCCTCGACGTAGTCATCGACGGTGGCGTCGACACCGGCGCGCAGGAAGGGGGTGAACATGGTCACGCCGACGAAGCCGCCGTGCTCGGCGATGAACTTCAGTTCCTCATCGGACTTGTTGCGCGGGTGCTCCTTGAGCCCGGAGGGCAGGCAGTGGGAGTAGCAGACCGGCTTGCTGGACTCGAGGATCACCTCTTCCGAGGTCTTCGAACCGACGTGGGAGAGGTCGCACATGATACCGACGCGGTTCATCTCGGCGACGATCTCGCGGCCGAAGCCGGAGAGCCCGCCGTCACGCTCGTAGCAGCCGGTGCCCACCAGGTTCTGGGTGTTGTAGCACAGCTGCACGATGCCCACGCCCAGCTGCTTGAAGACCTCCACGTAGCCGATCTGATCCTCGAAGGCATGGGCATTCTGGAAACCGAAGAGGATACCGGTCTTGCCCTCCTCCTTGGCCCGGGTGATATCCGCCGTGGTACGCACCGGGCGCACCAGGTCGCTGCACTCGGCCATCAGCTGGCTGGACTTGACGATATTGTCGACGGTGGCCTGGAAGCCCTCCCACACCGAGACGGTGCAGTTGGCGGCGGTGAGGCCGCCGCGACGCATGTCCTCGAACAGCTCGCGGTTCCACTTGGCGATGATCAGTCCGTCGATAACGATGGCGTCGTCGTGAAGCTCTCTCGGGGTCATACAGGTCACTCCGGCAATGATATTGACTTGCCGGCAGCATAGCGCCGGCCCACCCTGGCTCGGCGCCTGGAAACGACGACGAGAATCCCAAAAACGTCATGACTGTTGCGCCTGCGACGCGCGAAGGCACCCTGCCGGCCCGTGACGGGCCGGCAGGGTGCTCGATGCTGCAGAAGATGCCGGGGAGGCAGTGGTCAGGAGCGCAGCAGGACGCTGGCGTAGGTCGGCTCGCCGCGCGCCTGGTCGAGGGCCTTGACGGCCGAGGAGACCGGCTCGGCCGGATAGGCCTCGAAGGCCAACAGCTCCAGGTTGACCCCCGCCTGATCGAAGAGCGGCGGCACCGGCGCCCTGGCCAGACTCGCGCCCAGCCGTTCGTCTCGGGGCGGCTGGCCGAAGAACTCCCGGTAGCACTTCGAGAAATGCGGGGTGGATACGAAGCCGCAGGCCGAGGCCACCTCGATGATCGAGATCGAGGTCTGCTTGAGCAGCTGGCGGGCGCGGGTCAGCCGGAGCTTGAGGTAGTAGCGCGACGGCGAACAGAGCAGGTATTTCTGGAAGAGCCGTTCGAGCTGGCGACGCGACACGTCGACATAGGCCGCCAGTTCCTCGAGCCCGATGGGCTCCTCCAGGTTGGCTTCCATGAGCGCCACGATCTCCAGCAGCTTGGGCTGGGTCGTGCCGAGGATATGCTTGAGCGGCACCCGCTGGAGGTCCTGCTCCCCACGCACGCGGTCACAGATGAACATCTCGGAAATCCCCGCCGCGAGCTCGCGGCCATAATCCCGCCCGATCAGGGTCAGCATCATGTCCAGGGGAGCGGTCCCGCCAGAGGCCGTCGCCCTGTCGCGGTCGATGGAGAACAGCCGGGTAGTCAGCATGGCCCGGGGAAAGGACTCCTGCATGGCGGCCAGGCACTCCCAATGGATGCTGGTCTCGTAGCCATCCAGCAGCCCCGCCTTGGCCAGCGCCCAGCTGCCTGTGCAGATGCCCCCCAGCCGACGGGAGAGGCGAGCCTGGCCCTGCAGCCAGGCGACATGCTCGCGCTGTACGGTACGCGCCGGGCCGACTCCGCCACATACCATCACCATGTCCAGCGCCAGCGGCACCGTTGTCGCCGCATCCGGCGTGACCTTGAGGCCATCGCTGGCGGAGATGGGCTCGCCATCAAGGCTCAGGGTGAACCAGCGGTAGAGCTCCCGGCCGGCCAGCTGGTTGGCCATGCGCAAGGGCTCAATGGCCGAGGCCAGGA
>NZ_JACUUD010000017.1 GCF_014859505.1 Halomonas sp. | reverse complement strand
TGGCGGTCAACGAGGAGAATGCCGCCGGCGGGCGCATGGTCACCGCCCCCACCAACGGCGCGGCGGGGATCATTCCCGCGGTGCTGCACTACTACATGCAGTTCCGGAAGGGGGCGAGCGAGCGCGACGTGGTGAACTTCCTGCTCACCGCCGGGGCGGTGGGAATCCTGTGCAAGAAGAACGCCTCCATCTCCGGCGCCGAGGTGGGCTGCCAGGGCGAGGTGGGCTCCGCCTGCGCCATGGCCGCCGCCGGCCTCACCGAGGTGATGGGGGGCAGCGTGGCCCAGGTGGAGAACGCCGCCGAGATCGGCCTGGAGCACAACCTGGGGCTGACCTGCGACCCGGTGGGCGGCCTCGTTCAGGTGCCCTGCATCGAGCGCAACGCCATCGCCTCGGTGAAGGCGATCAACGCCGCCCAGATGGCGCTGCGCGGCGACGGCGAGCACTTCATCTCCCTGGACAAGGTGATCCGCACCATGCGCGACACCGGCGCCGACATGCAGGCGAAGTACAAGGAGACCTCCAGGGGCGGGCTCGCCGTCAGCGCCATCGAGTGCTGAGGCCAGCGCCGTCACACTCGGCATCACCGACGAGAAAGGCCGCCCCCTGGGCGGCCTTTCTGCATGGTGGCGTATGAGCTTGGCTTCAGCGGGCCAGCCAGGCCAGTGCCCCCGCGGCCATGGCCTCGATGCCGGTGCGCAGGGTCACCGGGTTGCCAGGGAGGTAAAGGAGGCCTGAGTGCTGACCATCAGGCCCGCGGCGCTGACCTCGCCCTGGCCATACTGCTTGCCGATCAGCAGGAAGATCGGCAGGTAATGGCCAGTATCTCCAGCACGGTGTTGCCTTCCTTGGAGCGGGGGAGAGTCTCAGCTGATGCTGGTGCGAATGAGCCGTGACTTCTCCTGCAGCAGCGGCAGGTACTGTTCCATCAGGGTCTCGTGGCTGATCCGGGCGGCATTGGTGCTGATGTTGATGGCGCCCAGCAGCTTGCCGTTGGCGTCGAAGGCCGGCACGGCGATGGAGCGCAGCCCGGAGTCGAGCTCCTGGTCGGCGATGGCGTAGCCCTGCTGGCGCACCTTCAGGATGCACTTCCTGAGCTCGGCCTTGTCGGTGATGGTCTTCTCGGTATGCTTCTCCAGCACCGCTCGCTCGAGCCAGGCGTCGAGCTCCTCGTCCGGCAGCTGGGCCAGCAGCACGCGACCCATGGAGGTATGGGCCGCCGGCAGGCGGGTGCCCACCGAGAGGGTGATGGCCATCAGCCGGTGGCGCGAGGAGGAGCGGGCCACGTAGATCACCTCGTCGCTGTCCAGCACCCCCAGCGATGACGATTCGCCGCAGGCCTCGGTGATATCCTCCAGCACCTGCTGGATCACGCTGCGATAGTCGTTGGCGGAGAGGAAGGCGTAGCCGAGCTGCAGCACCCGGGGGGCCAGCTCGAAATAGCGCTGCTGCTTGCGTACGTAGCCAAGCGCATGCAGGGTCAGCAAGAAGCGCCGGGCACGGGCGCGGTTCATGCCGGTACGGGCGGCCACCTCGCTGAGCGTCATGCGCGGATGCGCCTCGTCGAAGGCCAGGATCACCTCGAGGCCGCTGGCCAGGGCGGTGACAAAATCGCGGTTATCGGGCGCCAGTGCGTCATCCCTTTCGTCTTGTGGCATCAGTTCTCTCTCCTTGGAATGACCATCTTTCGGCACTCTATCATAAAGCCGCATGGCGAACTCTGGTTCGGCATGCGGCTTTATGTTGGCCATTGAAGTGGCCCGGAATTTGACGGTGGGCGAAAAGCGGGTTAAATTGTTCGCAATGCAAAACTATGTTCGCTATACGAACTTTGTCAACATTCATTCGACCTGGCCGCTCGCTGAGCATGTCCTGCGCGCGCCTGGCGGAGAGCGCGGCCCATGAGCAGCGAGCACTTCGGCCTGAGCACCATATGCAAGGTGCGCGGACCAGGGGCTGCTCTCTTGATTGAGCGGGTATTAGCGGAGTTTTCCTATGGCATTTTTGAGCATCAAGGGCCGCAGCGTCGCCTATCGGCTGCTCGGCAGTGAAAACAACCCTCTGGTGGTGCTGGCGCATCCGCTGGGCATGAGTCAAGCGGTATGGGACGACGTCCTGCCGGCGCTGCTGCCGCGCTACCGGGTGCTGACCTGGGATCTTCCCGGCCTCTTCGCCGAGAGGCTGCTGGCGGTGATCGAACAGGCCTAGGCGTGCCGCCCGGCCACAACACACAAGAACCACTCAACCAGTCACGCCACGGCGTGGAATGAGGTCACCATGTCCAACCCCTGCATCATCTGTGTCGCCATCACCGGTAGCCTGCCGCGCAAGGAAAACAACCCGGCCGTGCCGATCACCGTCGAGGAGCAGATCGAGAGCACCCAGGCGGCCTTCGAGGCCGGGGCGACCATCGCCCACTGCCACGTGCGCAACGATGACCAGACCCCCAGCTCCGACCCGGAGAAGTTCGCGCGCCTGGTGGAAGGCCTGAAGAAGCACTGCCCGGGCATGATCATCCAGCTCTCCACCGGCGGCCGCTCCGGGGCCGGCGAGGAGCGTGGCGGCATGCTGCCGCTCAGGCCCGACATGGCGAGCCTGTCGGTGGGCTCCAACAACTTCCCCAACCGGGTCTACGAGAACTCGCCCCAACTGGTCGAGTGGCTGGCCGGTGAAATGCTCAAGTACGACATCAAGCCCGAGATCGAGGCCTTCGACCTGTCGCACATCCACCAGGCGGTGAACCTGTCGACGCAGGGCAAGCTCAAGGCGCCGCTCTACGTGCAGTTCGTGATGGGCGTGAAGAACGCCATGCCCGCCGACAAGCCGACTTTCGACTTCTACATCGAGACCCTGAAGCGCCTGGCGCCGGATGCCCAGTGGTGCGGCGCCGGTGTCGGTTCCAACCAGCTCAAGCTCAACGAGTGGTCCATCGCCGCCGGCGGCCATACCCGCACCGGCCTCGAGGACAACGTGCGCATCGACCGCGACACCCTGGCCCCCTCCAACGCGGCCCTGGTCGAGCGTGCCGTAGCGCTGTGCGAGAAGTACGAGCGTCCGGTGGCCACCTGGCAGCAGGCGCGCGAGATCCTGGGCCTCGGTCAGCCCGCCTGACAATAACGAGATCATCAGCGTGCTGCTGGGCTTCGACAACACCGAGACCCCGGCGGACTCCTGGGTGGACATGCTGGCGCTGCTCAAGCTCGGAAGCCGGCGCAGACGCTTGGGCGTGTGGCTGACGGTGGTCTGGGGTCACGCCGAGCCGCTCGGCCACTCGCTGGGTGTTGCCCTCGCGATCTCGCGATAGAGAAGGTCGAAGACCACCGGCAGGCTCACATTGATATCCTCCAGCCGCAGCATGCCCTGCCTCGCTCTGGGAGGTGCTGCACGGCACTCCGGCCGACGCCATCGTCAGCTACAAAAAAGCCAGAACCTCTCGGTTTTGGCTGCTTTTGATATTGGGTAGCGGGGACCGCCGACCTTGAAACAAGAGCGAACCGATGACGGGGCACCGGGCACAAAAAAAGCCAAAACCTGTTGGTTCTGACTTTTTTCCATATTTGGTAGCGGGGACCGCCGACCTTGAAACAGGAGCGAACCGATGACGGGGCATCGGGCACAAAAAAGCCAGAACCTGTCGGTTCTGACTTTTTCTATGTTTGGTAGCGGGGACCGGATTTGAACCGATGACCTTCGGGTTATGAGCCCGACGAGCTACCAGACTGCTCCACCCCGCATCAACGTGAAGCGCATTCTACAGGGATTACCCCTTTAGTCAAGGGGCGGGGTTCAAACGCTCGTCCCGGCACCACTTCGTGGTCCATACTCACCGGAGTTGTCATCAAACGGGCAACGCTTCAGAGAATAATTGGTGTGCCGGCCGATGTGGCCTGGCCACAGCGTCATGACAATCAGGGAGGTTACAATGGCCAACAACGCAATCGTTGCTTGGGTGACCGGTGGGACCGGCGGTATCGGCAGTGCCATCTGCCGCTCGCTGGCCGATGAGGGCTATCAGGTAGTCGCTGGCTACCACAATCCGGAAAAGGCCAAGAGTTGGCTGGAAGCCCAGCAGGCGGATGGCTACAGCAACATCGATATCGCCGGGGTGGATCTGGTGGACTTTGATGCCTGCGTCAACGGGGTAAAGGAGATCGGGGCGAAGCATGGCCCGATCGGTGTGCTGGTCAACTGCGCGGGCATCACCCGCGATGGCACCATGAAGAAGATGACACCCGAGCAGTGGCACGAGGTCATCGATACCAACCTCAACAGCGTCTTCAATACCTGCCGCAGCGTGCTCGATACCATGCTGGAGAAGCAGTACGGCCGGATCATCAACATCTCCTCGATCAACGGCCGCAAGGGCCAGTTCGGGCAGGTGAACTACTCCGCCGCCAAGGCGGGCATGCACGGCCTGACCATGGCGCTGGCCCAGGAGACCGCCACCAAGGGCATCACCGTGAACACCGTGTCGCCGGGCTATATCGCCACCGACATGATCATGAAGATCCCCGAGAAGGTGCGTGAGTCCATCCGCGAGACCATCCCGGTCAAGCGCTACGGCAAGCCGGAAGAGATCGGTCGCCTGGTGGCCTACCTGGCCCACGAGGAGTCCGGCTTCATCACCGGTGCCAACATCGACATCAACGGCGGCCAGTTCATGGGCTGATAGCCCGGAATTTCCGTGGCCCCTGCCGACCGGGCAGGGGGTACGCCCCCGAATGCAGGAGCGCGAGGTGACCCCTCGCGCTCCTGCGTCGTCATGGGTAGGTGGCCGGCATCAGGGCGGTGGCAGGCGTGTCAGGCGCTCCAGCATGCGGTCCAGCTCTCCCACCTCGCGGCTCCACAGTGAAGGCGCTACCGGGCCGGTGGCCAGCAGTTCGCGCAGCACGCCGTGGACCTCCTCGGCGCTCGAGAGCTCGCGGCCCAGGCTCTCGTTGAGGCGCTCCACCTGGATCGCCAGGCGCAGCGGGTCGTCGCGGTGGCTGACGCTGCCCACGGCGAGCAGGGAGAGATGCACTCGCACCCTGGCCAATCGCTCTGCCATCTCATCATCGGCAGGGATTTCCTGGCGTGCCGCATTGCGGCGGGCATGGGCGCCGCGCATGTCGTCCTCCAGGCTCAGCCCCTCGGGCAGTGCCACCTCGCGGGACTCGCCACCGGCCAGGCGCTCGGCATCGGCCTCCAGATGGGCGAGCAGCAGCGGCTGCACGATCCGCCAGCGCTCGATCTCTTCCACCACGGCCAGGCGTTCGAGGCGTTCTCTGCGGGCGCGCACGATGCCCGACCAGCGACGCCGCATGCCCTCGGTGCGACGCCCGCCCGGGAGGGGCTCCAGCGCCGCGGCCTCGGCAACGGCGGCGTCGAGTTCAGCCTCATCGGCGCTGCTGGCGGGTTGCCAGGCGTCCATGCGCTCGATCAGTGTCTGCATGGCCTCCTGGCGTTCCCGGGATTGGCGGACGCGGTCGTCGCGTTCGGCCTCCCGGGAGGCAAACACCTGGTCGCACAGGGCACGGAACTCGCGCCACAGCGCCTGTTCTTCTCCCCTCGGGGCTCGGCCCAGCTCACGCCAGCGCTGCTGCAGCGCCTTCACCGTCTCGGCGCGCCGGGCAGCGGGAATCGCCTGGCCGAGCAGGGCACGCACCTGCTCGATGAGGTCACGCTTGGTCTCGGCGACCGCCTGGGCGCGCTGGTCGATCAGCGCCTGTAGCGCATGGCGGATCCGGCCGAACCGGCGCCCGATGGCCTCGGCCTCGTCCCGGGGCACCGGGGCGGCTCGTCGCCACTGATCCCGGGCGCGGTCGCGGATCTCGCGCAGGGCATCAGGGTCAGCCGCCTCGGCGGGCTGCTCAAGCAGCGTCTCGAGCTGCTCACAGAGGGTCTCGCGGGTGGCCAGGTTGGCCTGTCGCTCCGCATCGAGGCGTTCCCGCCAGGAGGCCAGGCGCGTGTGGATATGGTCGGAGGCGGTCCGGAAGCGGGCCGATTGCTCGCGGTTGGCGGCGGCGTCGCCCAGGGACTTCCACTCCTTGACCAGTTGACGATGTCGACGATCCAGGCCGGTGTCGTGGAGGCTGATATCCTCGGCCAGGGCCTCGATGGCCTGAACCAGCTGGTCGCGCTTGGGGCCGGCCACGAAGCTGCGCCAGTCGCGCAGTTCGGCAAGCCTAGCCCCCAGCTGACGGAGGCGAGCCATATGGGGCTGGCGAGCGCCGGCGTCGAGCGTGTCGGCGGTCTGGCGCAGGCGCTGGTGAAGGCGGCTGGCGCCCTTGAAGGCGCCCCTCTCCAGCAGGCTCTCCAGGTCGTCGAGATCGGCGATGAAGCGTTCCAGTTGCGCCGGGTGGTCTTCGGCCGGGGCGTCCTGCTGCGCCAGGCGTTCCCGGGCTCGGCGCAGCAGCGGGGCGGGGGCCAGGTCCGCGGGCCAGGCGAGGGCGCCAAGGAGCGCCGCGAGGCGCTCGTCATCGCCGTCGGTCAGGGCGCGCTCGATCTCATCGGCGCGCTCCTCCAGGCGGACCCAGGCCTGGCTGATGGACTCGAAGCCCTCGCGGACGGCGTCGTAGCGATGGCGTAGCGCCTGATCGGCCAGGTGCTGGTCGGAGAGCGCCTGCCAGCGGTGGGCCAGCAGCTGCTTCTGGGCACGCAGGCTGGCGATGTCCTGAGTCATGACCACCTCGCTGCGACCCAGGGCCTCGATCCCATCCTCGAGGGCCTCCACCAGCGCCTCTCTGGCCTGCTCGGCGTCCGCGCGGCGTGCCTCGGCGGCTTCGCTGGTCCGCTGCTGGGCTTCGTGGTCGCTGATCACCTTGCGGCAGCGCAGGCCGGCATCGTGGTAGCGCCGCTCCTGGCTGGCGTCGGGCAGATCCTGCAGGGACGCCCACTCGCGCATCAGGTGGCGAAAGCGCCCGGCATAGAGCGGCTCCCAGGGAGCGGTGGCGTGGCGCTCCAGGTCGGCGAGCAGCGATTCTCGGCGCTCACGAGCGGCGGCCAGTTGGGCGGCGTCGGCCCGCAGGCGATTGAGGCGCTCCCGGGCCTGGCGCATCACCTGGCGGTCGCGGCGCGCCTGCTGAGTCAGGAGCGCCAGTCCGGCCTCGCTTTCGACCCGCGCGGCGGCGGCGTGGCGCACGGCGGCGATGCCGTTGTCGCAGGCCTGGCGGATCATCGCCTCCTCGCCCTCGAGCCTGGCCAGGGCGGCCAGGCGCAGCTGCTGGTTGTCGCCCTGCAGGCACAGCTCGGTCAGGAGGTCGGCATCGCGGAGCCGTTCGATGAGGGCGATCCGTGCGCCCAGCTCCAGGCTGCCGGTGCCCCCGGCGAGCAGGGCGATCAGCCGATGGGAGAGCTCTTCGGAGGCGCCGCCTTCGTCGACCAGGACGAGCAGCCGCTCGGGGTCGTCGAGGCGGGCCAGCGCCGTGGACCTGACGGACGGGTCCTCGTCCCGGACGAGCCGCTCCAGGGCCTGGCGTTGCTCGTCGTTTGCGAGGTCGAGGCGCGCAATGGCCTGGCGCCGCACCTGGGGGTCGGAATGCCGCCAGCGCGGGGTGAACAGACGACGAAGGAGTCCTGACATGGGCGATCCTGATGAAGGGCGCATCACACACCGGGACGCGCCGATAGATTATTGTCGGGTGGTGCCGGGCAGGGCCGTCAGGCGCCTCGCCGGTCTTGGGCATGGAGGGTATCTAAGCATGCGGTGCCGCTGGGGAAAAGCCCGTGTTGTGGCCACCTGGAGACACTGACAGTGGGGGCTTGCTGGGCGTATGATCAGTTGCAGGGGGCGCGGCACTCGCTTAGCTTTGGTGGCGTACCCCGACCAACATCCATGTGGAGTTCGGCAATGAGCCTCAAAGTGGACAGGGACGGCATGGCCTTCACCTTCAAGGGCGGCATGCTGCCGATGACGGTCATGGAGCTGGCCAGCGCCGACCCCGAGCAGATCCGTCACCAGCTTGCCGGCAAGCTCAGCCAGTCCCCGGCCTTCTTCCAGCATACCCCGGTTGTGCTCAGCGTCGAGAAGCTCGACGAGCCTCACCTGGCCCTGGAGCGCATCTGCGCGGTATGCCGTGCCCACAAGCTGCTGCCGGTGGCGGTGCGCGGCGGGGCCGAGCCGGTCAAGCAGTCGGCCTGGGCGCTGGGCCTGGGCTGGTTCCCGCCCCTCGAGGCGAGCCGCCCCAGGGCCCTCGAGAGCGTGCCTTCGACGGACGTCGAGGAGAGCGCCGACGAAGAGGTCGCCCTGTCGTCACCTCCGGGCGTGGCCAGCGGCGGGAGGATCTTCCGGGGCACGGTACGCTCCGGCCAGCAGATCACCGCCCCGGAGGGCGACCTGGTGGTCGTCGGCGCGGTCAATGCCGGCGCCGAGGTGTTGGCCGCCGGCAGCGTGCATGTCTACGGCGCCCTGCGCGGCCGAGCCCTGGCCGGTATCCACGGCGACCCACTGGCCGGCATCTTCTGCCGTGAACTCCACGCCGAGCTGCTGTCGGTGGCCGGCAACTACAAGCGACTCGAGGACATCGACCCGCGCCTGCTCGGTGCCATGGTGCAGGTGCGTCTCGAGGGAGACCAGCTCGGCATCACTTCGCTGGCCTAGGCTGGACGCGACCGAGGCGGTCATTTCTTTACCATCTGACGACAGACAGGAAGCGACTCTTGGCCAAGATCATCGTTGTGACCTCCGGGAAGGGAGGCGTCGGCAAGACAACCAGCGCGGCAGCCATCGCCACCGGCCTGGCGCTGCGCGGCAACAAGACCGTGGTCATCGATTTCGACGTGGGGCTGCGCAACCTCGACCTGATCATGGGCTGCGAGCGCCGGGTGGTCTACGACCTGGTCAACGTCATCCAGGGCGAGGCCGGGCTGAGCCAGGCGCTGATCCGCGACAAGCGGGTCGACAACCTGCATATCCTCCCGGCCTCCCAGACCCGCGACAAGGACGCCCTGAGCCAGGAGGGGGTCGAGAAGGTACTCGAGACACTGAGCAAGGACTTCGACTACATCCTCTGCGACTCCCCGGCGGGCATCGAGCGCGGCGCCCAGCTGGCCATGTACTTCGCCGACGAGGCCATCGTGGTCACCAATCCCGAGGTCTCCTCGGTGCGAGACTCCGACCGCATCCTCGGCCTGCTGGCCTCCAAGACCCGACGCGCCGAGCGCGGGGAGGAGCCGATCAAGGAGCACCTGCTGGTCACTCGCTACAACCCGGAGCGGGTCGACCTGGGCGACATGCTCAATCTCGACGACATTCGCGAGATCCTGGCTATCGACCTGATCGGCCTGATCCCCGAGTCCGAGGCGGTGCTGCGCGCCTCCAACCAGGGGGTGCCCGTGACCCATGACGCCGCAAGCGATGCCGGCCAGGCCTACACCGATACGGTGGCGCGCCTGCTCGGCGAGGACGTGCCCCTGCGCTTCCACGAGTACCAGAAGAAGAGCCTGCTCAGCCGCATGTTTGGAGGAGTTCGCCGGTGAAACTGCTTGAATTCCTGAAGCGAGAGCGCAAGAAGTCCGCGTCGGTCGCCAAGGAGCGGCTGCAGATCATTGTGGCCCACCAGCGCACTCAGCGTGGCCAGCCCGACTACATGCCGATGCTGGAGAAAGAGCTGCTGGAGGTCATCCGTCGCTACGTCCAGGTGGACGACGACGCCATCAACATCAGCCTGGACAGCGAGGACAACTGCTCGGTGCTGGAGCTCAACGTCACCCTGCCGAAGGGCTCGCCGGGCTGAGCGACGAGCGGTGCTGTGCTAGGCTGTGGCCTCCATCCAGCCTGACCGTCGGAGAGTCTGCCCATGGCGCCGCCTGCTGCCCCGCTGACCTTTCTGTGGCACGACTACGAAACCTTCGGTGCCGACCCGCGCCGTGACCGCCCGGCCCAGTTCGCGGCGATCCGCACCGATGCCGACTTCAACGAGGTCGGCGAACCGGTGGAGTGGTTCTGCAAGCCCGCCGACGACTATCTGCCCCATCCCCAGGCCTGCCTGATCACAGGGATCACACCCCAGCAGGCGCGCCGTCGTGGCCTGCCCGAGGCGGCGTTCGCCGGTCAGATCGAGGCGCTGATGAGTGCGCCCGGCACCTGCGTGCTGGGCTACAACAGCCTGCGTTTCGACGACGAGGTGACCCGCCACCTCTTCTATCGCAACCTGATCGATCCCTACGCCCGGGAGTGGCAGAACGGCAATTCCCGCTGGGACCTGATCGATGTGGTGCGTGCCTTCCATGCCCTGCGCCCGTCAGGCATCGAGTGGCCTCGCCGCGAGGACGGCGCGCCGAGCTTTCGCCTCGAGGACCTGACCGCCGCCAACGGCATCGCCCACGTGGGCGCCCACGATGCCCTGGCCGATGTGCGTGCCACCATCGCCCTGGCCAAGCGGCTGCGCGAGGTCAATCCGAGGCTCTTCGACTATCTTCTGGGGCTGCGCGGCAAGCGTTCGGTGGCCCGGCTGCTCGACGTGCCGGGTCGCAAGCCGGTGCTGCATATCTCGCGCCGCTATCCTGCCAGCCGCGGCTGCGCCGCCCTGGTGGTGCCACTGGCCGAGCATCCCACCAATTCCAATGGGGTCATCGTCTACGACCTCTCGATGGACCCGACCCCGCTCTTCGACCTCACCGCCGAGCAGATCCGCCAGCGGGTCTTCGTCAGCAACGACGACCTGGCCGAGGGTGAGGAGCGCATTCCCCTCAAGGTGATTCACATCAACAGGTGCCCGGTGCTCTTCCCCGCCAGCGCCCTCAAGGACGTGGAGGGTCCTCAGCAGGGCGAGTATGGCGAGATCGTCGCCCGCCTCGGGCTGGACGTGGTCGCCTGTCGCGAGCACTGGAAGCGCCTCGCCGCCCACCCCGAAGTGGCGCGCCGGGTGAGCGAGGTGTTCGCCGACCCGCCGCCGACGGGCCCCGAGGACCCCGACCTGATGCTCTACGCCGGGGGCTTCTTCTCCCCGGCCGACCGCCAGCAGATGCAGCGGGTGCGCGACGCCGACCCCTGGGACCTGGTGGGAGCACGCTTCGCCTTCCAGGACCCGCGCCTGGAGGAGATGCTGTTCCGCTATCGGGCGCGCAGCTACCCCGAGACCCTGGAGGGCGAGGAGCTGGCCCAGTGGGAGGCCTATCGCTGGGCGCGCATGAACGACTCGGCGGTGGCCGGCCTTACCCTAAAGGGCTTCGCCCGGGAGATCGAGCGACTCAATCAGGTGGCGTTGAGCGACCGCGACCGCCAGGTCCTCGAGGAGCTGGTGATGCACGTCGAGGCGATCGTGCCGCCCCAGGCCTTCGACTGAGGTATCGCCCCTCAGGCCCTCTCTCTGCGGGGCGAAGGTGGTGGCCTCGGCACAGGCCGTAACACCGCCGGGCGGCTGCGCCGCCATTCGCTCGGCACAGCCGGTCTCCCACAGGTGCCTCTCGCTTATCTTGCGTTACTCCTCACCCTTCACTCTTCATTCCTCGACTTCCGGCAGCGGCTCCAGATGCCGGGCCAGGGCCAGTACGTCGTCGGGCTTGTCACCCGGGTCGAAGGCGACCCGGGCCACCGCCGCCTGGCGCAGGTCAGGCCACAGCTCGCGCAGCTCGTCGGCGTCGACCGCCAGGGTCCGCTCGGCGAGCCGCTCGCGGCGGTCGAAGTCAGTGTCACCGAAGGACATGGCCTGCCACAGGCGGCCGGCGCGGCCGGCCAGGCTGGTGTCGCGCTGGGTCAGGCGGTCGTGGACCGCCCGGCGATAGGGCGCCAGGGCCTCGTCGTCCAGCGCCGCCAGGCTTTCCTCGAAGCCGTCCAGGAAGGCGTCGATGCGCGCATCGATCGAAGCACTTTCGGTGTCCGGCGACTGCACCAGCAGCGCCAGCCCCGGGGCGTCCAGCATCGGCGAGTAGCCGGCGTTGACCACGTAGCCCAGCTGCTCCTCGGTGCGCAGGCGTTGGTAGAAGGGGGTGTCGATCAGCTGGCCGAGCACCGCCAGGCGGGCCTGGCTGGCCAGTGAGCGGTCGGGGCCCTGCAGGTAGCGCAGCACCACCGACTCCTCGCGGCTGGTGTGCGGGGTCAGGCTGGGCAGCTCGCTGTCGGCCTTGAGCGGCGTGAGATCGGGAATGGCGGAGGCGTCGAGGCTCGGTGCCAGGCGCTCGGCGACCCGTCGCCCCAGGGTCTCGGCCTCGTCGGCACCCAGGTTGCCCACCGCCATGGCCTCCAGGCGCAGCTCGGCGAGCAGGGCGTCGCGGTAGTCGCGCAGGTCATCCGCGGTCAGCTCCCGGCTCGCCTCCAGCAGGTCGGCGCTGGGCCACTGGGGGCGGACCAGCGCCTCGGCGAGGGTGCGGCCGGCCTGACGATGCAGTGCCGCCTGGGGGGCGTTGCGCCACTCCCGCTGAAGGCGATAGCGCACCCGCGCCACGCTGGCGTCGTCCACCTCGCCGACCTGCAACTGCTCGAGTACCCGCTCCATCATCTGCTCCTGGCGGTCGCGCCAGCCGGAGAAGGATAGGGTGATGCCGCGGGCGTGGGCATAGGCCTCGAAGTGCTGGCCGGCCAGGCGCGCCGGGTAGAAGGCCTCGTTGAGGCTGTCATCCAGCCAGCCGGCGAGCAGGCGCGCCAGGGCGGCCTCCCGGGCGGAGCTGGCCGCACCGGGGTGCTGCAGGCTGAAGCGCCACTCCACCTTGGGGGTGTTGAAGGTGGCATCGGCCATGTGCCAGAGGTCGAAGGCCGGCTCCGCCACCAGCTGCCGCGGGCGCTCGTCCTGATCGTCGAGCAGGTCGAGGTCCTCGGCGATATAGGGGTTGGGGGCGGGCAGGGCCAGGCCGGACAGCGCCGTGGCTTCGCCGCTGTCGTCCTCCCGCCAGGGGGCGTGGAACCAGGGGGAGGTGTCTTCGCCCTCCACGTCCGGGGCGCTGTAGAGGCGGATCAGGTTATCGGGGCGCAGGGCGTCGAGGTAGGTCTCGCTGCGCTCGCGCTCGAAGCCGTCCATGCGGTAGGCGGCGTACTGCACGTCCTCCATCGGGAAGCGCGAGAGGTTCATGGCCAGGCGCATCGCCTCCTGGCGAGGCGCGCCATGCTGCTGGAAGCGGAATTCCTGCTCGGCGAGGCGTGCCTTCTCGTCGTAGCGCCATGCCTCGAGGCCTCCTGCGCGGAGCTGTTCGATGGCGGCGAACAGGGTCGCCTCGATGGCGTCGCGGGCCTCGGCGCCGTCCGGGGTCAGGCTGACGTTGACGCTGAACAGGGCGTGGTGGCCGTCGCTGCGAGAGATCCCGGCGGAGAGGCCGTCGGCCCAGCCGGCCTGGCGCAGCACCGCCAGCAGGCTGCCGTCACCCTCGTGGCCCAGCAGGTGGGCGATGAGGTCGGCGGGCTTGTGGCGATATTCGGCGAGGGGGTCGGGGATCGGGAACAGCAGGCGCAGCTGGCGGCTGTCGCGCACCGACTGCAGCGCAACCCGCTGGGGCAGGCTGTCGTCGATCACCAGTGGCTCGGTGATCTCCGGGGCGGCGAGCCCGCGGTTGGCGATGTCGGCGAAGCGTTCCGCCACCAGCGTCTCGAGTTCGTCCAGGGTCTGCGGCGCCACCAGCGCCAGGTGCATGACGTTGGCGTCGTAGTAGCGCTCGTAG
The DNA here is from genome assembly GCF_014859505.1 of Halomonas sp. Lineage (GTDB taxonomy): Bacteria > Pseudomonadota > Gammaproteobacteria > Pseudomonadales > Halomonadaceae > Halomonas. The sequence continues at coordinate 27,275 of NZ_JACUUD010000017.1, read as the reverse complement.
AAATCGATCACCCGCTCGCGCAGGCTCGGCTCGCCCTCGGGGCGGTCGGCCAGGGTCTCGCGGCTGCCCACGGAGAAGCCGGTGGTGGGGTTCTCGGGGTTGAGCAGAGCGTTGAGCACGTCATTCTCGCGGCGGGCGTCGTCGCGGATGCGTGCCATGTACTCGGAGTGCACGATGTTGCGCTCGCTCTCCAGCTGGTCGGCGTTGAACAGCGGCGAGACGAAGAACTGGCTGAAGCGGTCCAGGGCGCCCTCCAGGACGTCGGGGTCGATGTCGAAGAAGTAGTTGGTGTCCTGGGGTGCGGTGAAGGCGTTATGGCTGCCGCCGTGGCGCGTGATGTAGCTCTGGTAGGCCTCGGACTCCGGGAAGGGCTCGGTACCCAGAAACAGCATGTGCTCGAGGAAGTGGGCCAGGCCGGCGAGGTCCTCGGGGTCCTGGGCGCTGCCCACCGAGACGTTCATGGAGGCGGCGGCCTTGTCGGCCTCGGGGTCGCTGACCAGCAGGGCGGTGAGGCCATTCTCCAGGGTCAGCACCCGGTAGTCGCGGCTGTCATGGGGGCTGACCAGCGGCGTGGCTACCTCGGCGACGGCGTCCGCCTCGAGGGGGCGCTCGGCCGCGGCGGGGCCGGCGATCAGCAGGGCCGCGGCAGCGGCCAGGCCGCAGCATCGGGCAGTCGGGGTAGGGAACATCGTCTCTCCTGTGGATCTGGGCATCAGTCGGGCTGGCGCAGCATCGGTCCGACCGGGTGGGCGCAGGCGGCGTCCTGATTCGCGGGGTTGTTCACACGTCTTGATACCGGGAAAGCGCCCAACAGTTCCCGCGGGGCGGGGGCGAGCAGGGCGCGGGCCTCCTCCAGGGGCGTCTCGGGGTCGAGCCAGCGTCGCGCCCGGGCGGGGTCGATCACCGCCGGCAGGCGGTCGCTGAGCGGCGCCAGGAGCCCATTGGTCGGTACCGTGATCAGCGCCAGGGAGTCGGTATGCTCCGCCAGGCTGGTATGGAAGCGGCACCACAACCCTGCCAGCAGCAGCGGGCCGCGGTCGACGCGGGTGATCAGGAAGGGCTGCTTGAAGCGCGGCTGGGTCTTCCAGACGTAGATCCCGCTGGCCGGCACCAGGCAGCGCCTCGCCTGGAAGGCCTCGCGGAACATGGGGCGCGATTCCAGCGATTCGGCCCGGGCGCAGTGGGGGGCGTGGTCGAGCACCTCCAGCCAGGGTGGGGTAAGCCCCCAGAACAGCCGGCCCAGACGCGGTCTGCCGGCCTCCAGGCGAATGGCCGAGAGCATGCGGCGCGGGGCCAGGTTGGGACTGGTCACGAGTGGAGCGTCGACGGTCAGTTCCGGCAGCAGGCGCGCGAGGTCGAGGGGGGCGATATGCAGTCGTCCGGCCATGGGCGCTCCGCAGGGGATGGGCCGTTCAGGGTAACCAAGCGGAGGGGTGGAGGAAAGGGCGGGGTGTCCTGTGTGCGGGAAGGAGAGCAAGGGAAAGCGGGAGAGGAGCGCGCGGGTATCGAAAACAGTGTTCGAAATGCGCTATCCTTGATCACCGGGCCGGTGCGACTTCGCGTCGGTCCTGTCATGCAACTGCCCGTTCGAGGCTCGCGAGGAAACCATGGCCCGTCCCAGACAGCATGCCCCCGAGGCGCTCCATGCGCAGGTCATGGCGGCTTGCGATGCCTGGCTGCAGGAGAATCCGGTGCACACCCTCTCCCTGCGCGCCCTGGCTCGGGAGGTGGGTTGCGCGCCCAGCACCCTGCTCAAGCTCTACGGCAGCTTCAATAACCTGTTGCAGCACGTCAACATCGAGACCCTGGCGCACCTGCGCGAGGTGATCGAGCCGCTGACCAGCGAAGCCACTCCGGAGCAGCGGCTCACCGCCCTGGCGCGTGCCTACTGGCAGTTTGCCCAGCGCGATGCCTACCGCTGGCAGCTGCTGTTCGACTACCCTCTGGCCCAGGAGGGCGAGCTGGACCAGCGCCAGAGCGACATGATCGAGGGACTCTTTCTGCGCGTGGAGGCGACCCTGAAGGAGTATCAGCCGGCGCTGGATGACCTGGAGGCGCGCCGCCTGGCGCGCACCCTGTGGGGCAGCGTCCACGGCCTGGTGCTGCTCGGGCTCAACGAGCGCCTGGGCTACTGGCAGGGCCAGCAGTTGGAGGTGGGGGAACTGCTCGACCAGCTGCTCCGCACCATCCTGGCGGGCCTCAGGACGAGGCCCGCCAAGACGTGATCGTATCGGGGTGGGGAGTGGTGGCCTGGGGAGTGCTCGCCGGTCTGTGTCTGGCACTGGTCTGGCGGGTGGCGCACCGCCCGCGTCCCTTTGTGCGCTGTCTGGTGTACCTGACGGTGCGTCTCGTCTACCGGTTGCGCCTGCATGGCGCCGACCATATCCCCTCCCGGGGGGCGGCCCTGGTGGTCTGCAACCATGTCAGCTTCATGGATGCCCTGGTCATCGGCGGCGCCAGCCGGCGCCCGCTGCGCTTCCTGATGGACAAGCCGATCTACGACTCGCCCTGGCTCAACTGGCTGTTCCGACTGGTGGGGGCGATTCCCGTTGAGTCGGAGCGCCACGACCCGGGCAATGTGCGCCGCGCCCTTCATGAGGTGAGCTGCGCCCTGCGCGAGGGTGAGGTGGTGATGCTCTTCCCAGAGGGGCGCCTGACGCCGGATGGCGAGATCCATACCTTCCGGCGTGGTCTGGAGCTGATCCTGGCGCGGGACCCGGTGCCGGTGGTTCCGGCAGGGCTCTCGGGGCTGTGGGGCTCCTGGACCTCTCACGCCAATGGCCCGGCCCTGAGTGGTCGACCGCGGCGCTTCCGCGCCCGGGTGGCGCTGCACTTCGGCGAGCAACACCCCTCTGAGCGGGCCACCCGAGCGCTGCTGGAGCGACGGGTGAGGGAGCTCAAGGCCGAGGCCGACTGCTGGGCCGAGCCGGGGGTGGTGGAGGCCCTGGAACGCCCCTGATTCCGGCCCGCCCTCAGCGGCGGCGCGGGGCCTGCCAGCAGCGTGCGGCGGTGACCAGGTTGTCGCGCACCTCGAGGATCTCCATGCGCACGTTGCCCACCTGCAAGCAGGTGGGGCCGTCGGGAAAGGCCTCCAGGTGCTCGAGGATCAGGCCGTTGAGGGTCTTGGGGCCGTCGGTGGGCAACTGCCAGCCGAGGGTCTTGTTGATATCGCGAATGTTGGCGGTGCCCTCGATGAGCTGGCTGCCGTCCTCCTGGCGGTGGATGTCCTGCTCCATGCCCGCCACGTCGGTGGTGAACTCGCCGACGATCTCCTCGAGGATGTCCTCCAGGGTCACCAGTCCCTCAACGTCACCATATTCGTCGACCACGATGCCGATGCGACGTTTCTGCTTCTGGAAGTTGAGCAGTTGAGTATGGAGCTGCGTGGACTCGGGAATGAAGTAGGGCTCTCGGGCCTCCTGGACGATGGCTGCCTTGGTCACCTCGCCGCGGGACAGGAAGCGCGCCGCGTTGCGCAGATGCAGCATGCCGATGATGTTGTTGATATCGCCCTTGTAGATCGGCAGCCGGGTGTGCTGGCTGGTGCGAATCTGGGTCAGGATCTCTTCCAGGTCGTCATCCAGGTCGATGCCCATCACCTCGTGGCGCGGCACCATGATGTCGTTCACGGTGACGTTCTCCAGATCGAGGATCGAGAGCAGCATGGCCTGGTGGCGCTGGGGAATCAGGGTGCCAGCCTCGTGCACCACGGTGCGCAGCTCGTCGCGGGTCAGGTGGTCGGCCCCGCCGTCGATGTTCTTCACCCCCATCACGCGCAGCAGGCCGTTGGAGATGGCATTGACCAGCCAGACCAGCGGATAGAGCAGCTTGAGCAGCGGTTCCAGCACCCGGGAGGCCGGGAAGGCGATGCGCTCGGGCTTGACCGCGGCGTAGGTCTTGGGGGTGACCTCGGCGAAGATCAGTACGGTGATGGTCAGCAGCGCCGTGGCCACGGCGGGGCCGGTGACCTCGCCGAAGAAGTGGATGGCGATGATGGTGGCGATGGAGGCCGCCAGGTTGTTGACGAAGTTGTTGCCGATCAGGATCACGCCGATCAGGCGATCGGGCCTGGCGAGCAGCCGCACCACGCGCTGGGCCCGAGAGTCGCCACTGTTGGCCTGATGGCTCAACCGGTAGCGGTTGATCGACATCATGCCGGTCTCGGAGCTGGAGAAGAAGGCGGAGAGACAGATGAGCAGGAACAGCAGGCCGAACAGCAATCCCAGCGGGAAGTCGTCGCTCAAGTCGAAGGGTCCTCGTTGCGTGTCAGGCTCGATTGGACGGGAGGGGCGCGCGCGCTGTCAAGGCGCCCTGCGCGGCCTCAGCCACGGCCCAGCAGGACTTCCAGCACGAACTTGCTGCCGAAGTAGGCGACCAACAGCACGCCGTAGCCCCCCAGGGTCCAGCGCACCGCCCGCATGCCGCGCCAGCCCAGCCGGTGGTGGCTGAACAGCAGCACCGAGAAGATCACCCAGGCCGCCAGGGAGAGGATGGTCTTGTGGGCCAGGTGCTGGGCGAACATGCTGTCGAGGAACAGGAAGCCGCTGAGGATCGACAGGGTGAGCAGCCCCATGCCGGCCCAGATCAGCTCGAAGAGGACTCGCTCCATGGTGGTCAGCGGCGGCAGCGCCTGGACCAGCCCGCGGATATGGTGCTGCCGCAGGGCGCGGTTCTGCAGGCCCAGCAGCGCCGCCTGAACCGCGGCAATGGCCAGCACGGCAAAGGCCAGCAGCGAGCTCAGGGCATGCAGGGCGATGCCCGGCGTCAGCCCCTCGACGCGCTCGGGGCTAGGGAGTCCCGCCGCCAGCACCAGCGAAAGGCCAGCCAGCGGCAGGATGCCCACCGCGGCGTTGAGGATCGGCTTGAACAGGCTGACCAGCAGCAGCATCGCGACCACGCCGGCACTTATCACGATCACGCTGGTGGAGAGGCCGGGCAGCACCTGCTCGCCGTGACCGAACAGGCCGATGGCCAGCGGCAGGTGGCAGAGCAGCCCCAGCAGGGCCATGCCGCGCACCAGCAGCGGCTGTGGTGAGGCCCTGTGCAGCAGCACCAGGCCCTGCCAGGAGGCGGCGGCAAGATAGAGAACAAGGGCCAGGGTGGCCAGTAAGAGCGCCTGCATCGATTGCGTTCCGTGCGCCGGTGGAATGAATGACGTGGGTGTTCATGGCGTGGGGCTACTATACCCAATCCCCCGGGCAGCGCACAGCGCGGCGGATGCGTCACCCTGCCGTCGCGGCCGGGCGCCGGGAGGCTCGGCGCATGGAGACTGGTGGCGACTGCGCGTATAATCATCGCCACTTTCGGGCCGTCGTCTCTGGAGAGGCCAATGTTTCAGAATCTCAGCGAGCGTCTTTCGCAGACACTCAAGTCGATCAAGGGTCAGGCGCGCCTGACCGAAGAGAACATCAAGGAGACCCTGCGCGAGGTGCGCCGGGCGCTGCTCGAGGCCGATGTCGCGCTGCCGGTGGTCAAGGACTTCATCGAGCGGGTACGCGAACGTGCGGTGGGCCAGGAGGTCTCCAAGAGCCTCTCGCCGGGACAGCAGTTCGTCAAGATCGTCCAGCAGGAGCTCGAGGCGACCATGGGCGAGGCCAACGAGGGGCTGACCCTCAAGGGCTCGCCTGCGGTGGTGCTGATGGCCGGCCTGCAGGGCGCGGGCAAGACCACCTCCGTGGCCAAGCTGGCTCGCTACCTCAAGCACCGCGAGAAGAAGAAGGTGCTGGTGGTCTCCGCCGACGTCTACCGTCCGGCGGCCATCGACCAGCTCGAGACCCTGGCCAAGGAGGTCGGGGTCGATTTCTTCCCGTCGCGCTCCGACCAGAAGCCCGTCGACATCGCCGAAGCGGCGATGAAGCACGCCAGGATCCAGTTTCACGATGTGCTGATCGTGGATACCGCCGGTCGCCTGGCCATCGACGAGGCGATGATGGCCGAGATCCAGGCGCTGCATCGGGCTGTCTCTCCCCAGGAGACCCTGTTCGTCGTCGACGCCATGACCGGCCAGGACGCGGCGAACACCGCCAAGGCCTTCCATGAGGCGCTGCCGCTGACCGGCGTGATCCTCACCAAGGCCGACGGCGACGCCCGTGGCGGCGCGGCGCTGTCGGTGCGCCACGTCACCGGCAAGCCGATCAAGTTCATGGGCATGGGCGAGAAGGTCGACGCCCTGGAGCCCTTCCACCCGGACCGCATCGCCTCGCGGATCCTCGGCATGGGCGACATGCTGTCGCTGATCGAGGAGGCCGAGCGCACCGTCGACAAGAAGAAGGCGGAGCAGCTGGCCCGGAAGGTCAAGAAGGGGCAGGGCTTCGACCTCGAGGACTTCCGCGACCAGCTCCAGCAGCTCAAGAAGATGGGTGGCATGGGCGGCCTGCTCGGCAAGCTGCCCGGCATGGGCCAGATGGCCGAGATGGCCCAGGGCCCCGGCCCCGAGAAGGAGCTGGGCAAGCTCGAGGCGCTGATCAACTCCATGACCCCCCAGGAGCGCCAGCGTCCGGAGATCATCAACGGTTCACGCAAGCGGCGCATCGCCTCCGGTGCCGGCCTCCAGGTGCCCGACCTCAACCGCCTGCTCAAGCAGCACAAGCAGATGCAGAAGATGATGAAGAAAGCTGGCCAGAAGGGTGGCATGCAGAAGATGATGCGCGGCATGTCCGGGATGATGGGCGGCGGCGGTCCGGGTGGCCCCGGCGGCATGGGGGGGATGGGTGGCCCCGGCGGGTTACCCAGGCGGTAGGCCCGAAAAAGGTTCCCAAGCGGGGCTGTATTCCGTAGAATGCTGCCTCTTCACTGGCAGGACCGCGAACGTCGCGGCCCTTGTCGTGACCGAATCCAACACAACCGAAGGACTGAACAGGCCATGGTTACCATTCGTCTGGCTCGTGGTGGCGCCAAGAAGCGTCCTTTCTACCACCTGACCGTTACCGATTCCCGCAATTCCCGCGACGGCCGCTTCATCGAGCGCCTGGGCTTCTTCAACCCGATCGCGCGCGGTCAGGAAGAGCGCCTGCGCGTCGATCTCGAGCGCATTGCCCACTGGCAGAGCCAGGGCGCCATGCTCTCTGATCGTGTCGCCGAACTGGTCAAGGAAGCCCGCAAGCAGGCCTGAGCCTGACTTGCCGCCTGCTCGAAGGAAAGCCGAGGTCGTCGATGAGCGAACACGCTACCGTGCAGCCCGCTGACGATCACGTGGTGCTGGGCAAGTTGACCAGCCCCTTCGGTGTCAAGGGCTGGCTCAAGGTGTATTCGTACACCAGCCCCATGGAGGGCGTTCTCGACTACCCCCTGTGGGTGTTGAGGTCAGGCGAGAGCCTGGAGCGTCGGCGCCTGGTACAGGGGCGTCGTCACGGCAAGGGCCTGGTCGCGCTGCTCGAGGGGTGTGATACCCGCGAGGGCGCCGAGGCGCTGGCCGGGGCGGAGATCCTGCTGCCCAAGGCCGAGCTGCCCGAGCTCGACGCCGATGAACTCTACTGGCACCAGCTCGAGGGCCTGCGGGTCGTGACCCGCGAGGGCGTCGTGCTGGGTCGCATCGACCATCTCTTCGAGACCGGCGCCAACGACGTCATGGTCGTGAAGGGTGCCCTGGCCCCGGATGCCGTCGACGGCGGAGAGCGGCTGCTGCCCTACCTGCCCGAGGAGGTGATCCTCGAGGTGGACCTCGACGCTGGCGTGATGACCGTCGACTGGGACCCCGACTTCTGATGGTCGAGGGCTCCCAAGAGCCAGTGGCCATGTGGATCGGCGTCGTCTCGCTGTTCCCGGAGATGTTCGAGGCGATCACCCGCCACGGCGTCACCGGGCGGGCGGTGGAGAAGAAACGCATCGCGCTGGAGTTCTGGAACCCGCGCGATTACGCGATCGACCGGCATCGTACCGTGGATGATCGCCCCTACGGCGGCGGCCCCGGGATGCTGATGAAGGTCGAGACCCTGCGTGCGGCCATCCATGCCGCACGTGAGCGGGCCGAGCAGGCCACCGGGCAGCGCCCGAGGGTGGTCTACCTGTCGCCCCAGGGGCGGCGACTCGACCAGGCTGGCGTGCAGGAGCTGGCGTCCGGTCCCCCCCTGGTGGTGGTGGCCGGGCGATACGAAGGCATCGATGAGCGCGTGGTGGAAGCGGACATCGATGAGGAGTGGTCGATCGGGGACTACGTGCTGAGCGGCGGTGAGCTGCCGGCCATGGTGCTGATCGACGCCGCGGCAAGGCTGGTGCCCGGGGTGCTGGGTCATCAGGATTCCGCGGTCGAGGACTCGTTCAACGACGGGCTGCTGGACTGCCCGCACTACACGCGCCCCGAGGAGATCGACGGGCACTGCGTGCCGGAGGTTCTGCTCAGCGGCGACCATGGCGCCATCCGGCGCTGGCGGTTGAAGCAGTCCCTGGGTCGCACCTGGCTTCGCCGCCCCGACCTGCTGGAGGGCAGGACGCTGAGCAAGGAGCAGCGCCAGTTGCTGGCCGAGTTCATCGAGGAACACGCCCTGTCCACCGAGTAGGTCAGGGCGGAGGTGCAGGACGCGAGAGGCCGAGCCTTCGGGCAATCCTCACCGCGGACCTGCGTCACCCATCATCTCCCGCGCTCTCGAGCTCGCTCGGGCGCCGGGATCACGATTCATCGGCCATCCAAGCCGACTGATGAATCAGGTTATCAAGGAGTCAGTTGTCATGAGTAGCAAGAACAAGGTGATCCAGGCGCTCGAAACCGAGCAGATGAGCAAGGAAATTCCGGCCTTCGCCCCCGGCGATACCGTCATCGTTCAGGTCAAGGTCAAGGAAGGCACCCGCGAGCGTCTCCAGGCCTTCGAGGGCGTGGTCATCGGCAAGCGCAACCGCGGCCTCAACTCCGCCTTCACCGTGCGCAAGATCTCCCACGGCGTCGGCGTCGAGCGTACCTTCCAGACCTACAGCCCGCTGGTCGATTCCATCAGCGTCAAGCGTCGCGGCGACGTGCGCCAGGCCAAGCTGTACTACCTCCGCGAGCGCAGCGGTCGTTCCGCCCGCATCAAGGAAAAGCTGGCCTGAGGCTGCGCCTCGACCGCCGGTGGGTCGGGCAGTGCCCGGCCCTTCGAGACCCCGTCACCGCCTTCGCGGGGCGGGGTCTCGTGCCATCTGGGCCGTGCGTTTCTGACCTGCCATGACCTCGCTCGACAACGGTTCCCGCATCGATGCCTTCCTCGACGCCCTGTGGCTCGAGCAGGGCGTCAGCGAGCACACCCTGTCGGCCTACCGGCGCGACCTCTCGGCCTGGGCGGGGCGCCTCGACGGACGGGGCGAGGCGCTACTGGCACCGGCGCCGGAGGCGCTGCCGGGCTGGCTCGACGAGCGCCGCGAGGCGGGCTATCGGCTCACCAGCAACGCCCGGCTGCTCTCGAGCCTGCGGCGTTTCTACCGCTGGGCGCTGGAGTCGGGGCTCATCGAGGGCGACCCGCTGGCCGAGGTGCGCCTGCCGCGGGTGCGGCCGGCGCTGCCGAACACCCTGGAGGAGGCGGAGGTGGAGCGGCTGATCGCCGCGCCGGATGTTGCCACGGACCTGGGGCTGCGCGACCGGGCCATGCTTGAGGTGCTCTACGGGGCGGGGCTGCGGGTCTCCGAGCTGGTCGGCCTGACCACCGATGCGGTCAACCTTCGTCAGGGGGTGGTGCGGGTGCGCGGCAAGGGCGACAAGGATCGCCTGGTGCCCCTGGGCGAGGAGGCGGTAGAGTGGCTGTCACGCTACCTGCGCGGGTCGCGTGGCGGCCTGATGCGCGATGCCACCCGGCCGGCACTCTTCCCGGGGCGGCATGACCAATGCATGACCCGCCAGGCCTTCTGGTACCGTATCAAGGCTCATGCGCGCACCGCGGGGATCGAGCGACCGCTGTCGCCGCATACCCTGCGCCACGCCTTTGCCACCCATCTGTTGAATCATGGGGCCAACCTGCGTGTCGTACAGCTGCTGCTGGGTCACAGTGACCTCTCGACCACGCAGATCTATACCCATGTGGCGCAGGCGCGCCTGGAGCGCCTGCATGCCGACCATCATCCCAGAGGCTGAATGATGAAGATCCCTTTTCGAACCCTGCTCGGCGGCCTGCTGGCCACCACCCTTGCCGTTCCGCTGCTGGCCCAGGCCGACTCCCGCCAGGACATGGCCGAACAGCTGGCCGAGCGGCTGGCGGTCAACGGCCAGCCGATGCCTGTGCAGAGCGTGAGCGAGACCCCCGTGGCGGGCTTCTTCGAGGTGCACCTCGAGACCGGTGAGCGCTTCTACAGCGACGCCGAGGGGCGCCACTTCCTGGTCGGCGACCTCTACGAGAACGGCGACCAGGGGCTGGTCAACCTGACCGAGCAGGCTCGCAACGGCGAGCGTGCCGCTCGGCTGTCCCAGGTGCCCGAGGCCGAGCGCGTGATCTTCCGCGGCGCCGGTGAAAGCCGCGCCGAAGTGGTGGTATTCACCGACACTACCTGCCCCTACTGCCGCCAGCTCCACGAGGAGGTGCCGCGGCTCAACGAGTTGGGGATCGAGGTGCACTACCTGGCCTTCCCGCGCTCCGGCATGAACGCTCCGGGCGCCCGCACCCTGCAACAGATCTGGTGCGACGCTAACCCCAGCGAGGCGATGAGCACCGCCAAGCGCCAGGAGTCGCTTTCCGGGGCCGCCGACTGCGACAATCCGGTCGAGGCACAGTATCATCTGGGCCTGGAGCTCGGCGTTCAGGGCACACCGGCCATCGTGCTGCCGGACGGCCGCCTGGTCCCCGGCTACGTGCCGGCGGAGCGACTGGCCGCCATGCTCGGCCTCGAGGGCTGAGACCCGACGAGTCATACCAGAGAGACGCCGGCCCAGGAGCCGGTACTCGGGTCTGCCCCCGGGCCGCCCCGGAGGCCTGAACACAAAGCCTGACCACTCAAGAATCATGCGAGCAGGAGCGAGACATTGAAACCGGTGAGAGTAGGAATCTGTGGGCTGGGTACCGTCGGTGGCGGTACCTTCAACGTGCTGACGCGCAACGCCGAGGACATTGCCCGGCGTGCGGGCCGCCCGATCGTCATCGAGCAGGTGGCCTATCGCACGCCCAACCCCGACTGCGACCTCACCGGCATCCAGACCACCGCCGATGTCTTCGAGGTGGCCACCAACCCCGATATCGACGTGCTGGTGGAGCTGATCGGCGGCTATGACGTGGCCCGGGAGCTGGTTCTTACCGCCATCCAGAACGGCAAGCATGTGGTCACCGCCAACAAGGCGCTGATCGCCGTGCATGGCAACGAGATCTTCGCGGCGGCCCATGAGGCGGGCGTGATCGTGGCCTTCGAGGCCGCGGTGGCCGGGGGGATTCCTGTCATCAAGTCGCTGCGCGAGGGGCTGGGTGCCAACCGCATCGAGTGGGTGGCCGGCATCATCAACGGCACCGGCAACTATATCCTCACCCACATGCGCGACGAGGGCCGCGCCTTCGAGGACGTGCTGGCCGAGGCACAGGCGCTGGGCTATGCGGAAGCCGACCCGACCTTCGATGTGGAGGGCATCGATGCCGCCCACAAGCTGACCATCCTCGCCTCCATCGCCTACGGCGTACCGCTGCAGTTCGAGAAGGCCTTCACCGAGGGCATCTCCCGGGTGACCGCGGAAGATGTGGAGCAGGCCGATAACCTGGGTTATGTGATCAAGCACCTGGGTATCTCCAAGCGCACCGACCAGGGCCTGGAACTGCGCGTACACCCGACGCTGATCCCCAAGGAGCGGCTGCTGGCCAATGTGCACGGCGTCAAGAACGCCATCGCCATCATGGGCGATGCGGTAGGGCCGACCCTCTACTACGGCGCCGGCGCCGGCGCCGAGCCCACCGCTTCCTCGGTGGTGGCCGATATCCTCGACGTGGCCCGCGACATCGCCACCGACCACCACTACCGGGTGCCCTATCTGGCCTTCAGCGGCATCAGCGAGGACGTCAGCCAGCTGCCGATCATGCCCATGGAGGAGATCATCTCCGCCTACTATCTGCGGCTGCTGGCGGTGGACCGTCCCGGCGTGCTGGCCCGGGTGGCCACCATCCTGGCCGAGCAGGGTATCTCCATCGAGGCGCTGATCCAGAAGGAGGCGACCGAGGGCGAACTGGTGCCGATCATCCTGATGACCCACCGCACGGTCGAGAAGCAGATGAACGAGGCGATCCGCCAGATCGAGGCCATGGCCGATATCGCCGGTCCGGTGATGCGGATCCGCGTCGAATCCCTGGACGAGCAGGAATAACCCATGCGCTACATCAGCACCCGCGGGCAGGCGCCCGCGCTCTCCTTCGAGGAGGTCGTGCTCACCGGCATGGCCAGCGACGGCGGCCTCTACGTGCCGGAGACCGTGCCCCAGCTGTCGACCGATGACCTGTCCGAGATGGCCGGCCTGTCGTATGCCGAGATCGCCTTCCGCGTCATGAAGCCCTTCGTCAACGGCGAGATCGATGATGATACCTTCCGCCGCCTCGTGACGGAGGCCTACGCCACCTTCAGCCACGATGCCGTCGTCCCGCTCAACCAGCTCGACGCCAACCACTTCCTGCTCGAGCTGTTCCACGGTCCGACCCTGGCGTTCAAGGATGTGGCGCTACAGCTGCTGGGCCGCCTGCTCGACCACTTCCTGAATAAGCGCGGCGAGCGTGCGGTGATCATGGGCGCCACCTCCGGCGATACCGGCTCCGCGGCCATCGAAGGTTGCCGCCACTGCGACAACCTCGACATCTTCATCCTCCATCCCTACCAGCGGGTGTCGGAGGTGCAGCGCCGCCAGATGACCTCGGTGCTGGCCGACAACGTCTTCAACGTCGCCATCGAGGGTAACTTCGATGACGCCCAGGCCATGGTCAAGGCGAGCTTCGCTGACCAGTCCTTCCTGAACGGCACCCGGCTGGTGGCGGTGAACTCCATCAACTGGGCGCGCATCATGGCCCAGATCGTCTACTACGTGGCCTCCGCCGTGGCGCTGGGCGCGCCGCACCGCAAGGTGAGCTTCTGCGTGCCCTCGGCCAACTTCGGCAACGTCTTCGCCGGCTACATGGCCTACCGCATGGGCCTGCCGGTGGAACGCTTCGTGATCGCCACCAACGCCAACGACATCCTGCACCGCACCCTGGCCGCCAACGACTTCTCCAAGCAGGAGCTCAAGGCGACCCTGGCGCCCTCCATGGATATCGTGGTGTCGTCCAACTTCGAACGGCTGCTGTTCGAGGCCTACGACCGCGACGGCGCCGCCGTGGCGGCCCTGCTGGAGCGCTTCCAGGCCGAGCCGACCGCCCTGGCCGATGCGCCCCTGACCCGGCTGCGAGAGCTCTTCGCCAGCTACAGCGTGGATGACGCCACCATCCTCGAGGTGATTCGCGAGGCTCACCACCGTACCCAGGAGATCCTCGACCCGCACACCGCCACCGGCTACCGGGCCGCCGAGCGCGAGCGGGGCGATGCGAGCGTGCCGATGATCACCCTGGCCACCGCCCACCCGGCCAAGTTCGCCGAGGCGGTGGTCAAGGCGGGCTTCCCGGGTGTGCCGCTGCCGCCGCACATGGACGACCTGCTGGAGCGCGAGGAGCGCTACACCGTGCTGCCGGCGGAGCTCTCCGCGGTGCAGCGGTTCGTGGTCGACAACCGCCGCTGAAGCCGGAAGCGGCAAGCAGCGAGGGGCGCCGGGGACAGGTCTGGAGGGGGTCTTTTTCCAGGGAAGGAAAAAGTAGCGTACAGGGAAGTATTCACAGCGCCCCCGAACAGGCCTGTCGCCGGATCAGCCCCGAGCGGGCTGCTGCCTCTGCGTTCTCAACTGCCAGCATTATCTGCAGGAGTCAGGCTTGAACGCCGTCATCGATCCCATCGATCTGAGTGAGCGCCTGAGGCCGCGGATCCTGCCGCGGCCCCGGGACGCCGCTCTCTATGCCCGCGCCCAGCGCGAGGGGCTCTCCGAATTGCAGGCGCGGGTTCTGGCCGGGCGCCTGGCAGGCTTTACGGGCGAGATCGCACCGCTGGTGTCGCCCAGCCTTCGACATCTCGCCCACCCCGAGCAGCTGGCCGACGGGCGCCGCGCCGCCGAGCGCATTGCCAAGGCGGTGATCGACGGCGAGCACATCGGCATCCTCACCGATTATGACGTGGATGGCATTACCTCCCACGTGGTGATAAGGCGCACCCTGGTGGAGCTCTTCGGCGTGCCGGAGGCGAAGCTGCACAGCCTGATCGGCCACCGCATCCATGACGGCTACGGCATCAGCCTGCCGCTGGTGGAGCGCACCCTGGCGCTATCGCCGCGTCCGAGCCTGGTGATCACCGCCGACTGCGGAAGCAGCGACGAGCCGCGCATCGCGCGCCTGGCCGCCCAGGGCATTGACGTGGTGGTCAGCGACCACCACGCCCTGCCGGTGGAGGGGCCGCCGCCCTCGGCCCACGCCTGTGTCAATCCCACCCGGGATGACTGTGCCTACCCCGACCCCACCATCGCCGGCTGCATGGTGGCCTGGCTGGTCATGTCGCTGGCCCGCGGCGTGCTGATCGAGTGGGGGGTGCTGCCCCAGGCCACCCCCAAGCTCTCGCCCTGGCTCTCCTATGTGGCGCTGGGTACGGTGGCGGACTGCGTCTCCCTGGGCGGCAGCCCCGCCAACCGCGCCGTGGTGACCCACGGCCTGGCGCTGATCAACCGCATGGAGGCCGCCTGCTGGCGGGCCATGGCCGAGCGCCTGGGGGCCGACAGCGTGCCCTTCGACGCCGAGACCCTGGGCTTCCAGATGGGACCGCGGATCAACGCCCGCTCGCGGCTCGACGACCCCTATGCGGCGCTGCACTTTATGCTCGCCGAGCAGGATCATGTGGCGAGCCGCTACCTCGATGTGCTGGATCAGGATAACCAGTCGCGCAAGGCGATCGAGGCCGACATGGCCGAGGAGGCGAGGGCGCTGGCGCTGCCGGCCCTGGCCGCCGACGAGCCTGCCGTGGTGGTCTTTCTGGAGAACGGCCACCCCGGCGTGCAGGGCATCGTCGCCTCCAGGCTGGTGCAGGCCTACGGTCGGCCGGCCCTGGTGCTGACCCCGGCCGCGGCGCCGGGCATGCTGACCGGCTCGGGCCGCTCCATCGAGGGGCTGCACCTGCGCGACGCCCTGCAGCGCACCTATGCGCTGGCCCCGGAGGCGCTGCCGCGCTTCGGTGGGCACCGCGGCGCCGCCGGCGTCGGGGTGCCCGCGGAGCGTCTCGCAGTCTTCAAGGCGGCCTTCCTGCAGGCGGTGGGCGAGCAGTTGGGCGGCGCGGCGCTCTATCCGAAGATCCTCACCGACGGCGAGCTGGGGGCGCAGCAGCTGAGCCTGGCGACCCTGGACGAGCTTCAGGCGCTGGGCCCATATGGCCGCGAGTTCGAGGCGCCGCTGTTCCAGGGCGACTTCGTGGTGGAGGCGCTGCGCCCGGTGGGCGGCGACGGCATCCACCTGATGCTGGAGCTCTCGGCGGGCGCGGTGAGCCACCGGGCGATCTGGTTCCGGGCGCTGACCCCCGGCGAGATGCCCGCCTTCGGCGTGGGTGATCGGCTGCGCTGCGCCTACAAGCTCAACCGCAACCGCTGGCGGGGCCGGGAGAGCCTGCAACTGATGGTCGAGCACGCCGAACCCATACAGTAAGGAGCACTTCATGGACCTTCAGGAGCGGCCCACCGACCCCCATCGCCACTATGAGGACCTGATGGCGATGCTGATCGGCACGCTGTTCGTGGCCCTGGGCGTGACCCTTTACACCCAGGCCCTGCTGCTGACGGGGAGCACCGCCGGCATCGCCTTCCTGCTGCAGTACGCCAGCGGCTGGCCCTTCGGCGCCTGGTTCTTCCTGATCAACCTGCCGTTCTACTGGCTGGCCATCCGCCGCATGGGGTGGTCCTTCACCCTGCGCACCTTTGCCGCCATCGGCCTGGTGTCGCTGTTCTCCGAGATGACCGGCCGTTGGATCCTGATCGAGGCGGTGGCGCCGCTCTACGCCTCGCTGATGGGGGGCTGTCTGGTGGGTATCGGCATGCTGATCCTGTTTCGCCACCGGGCGAGCCTAGGCGGGGTGAACATTCTGGTGCTCTACCTGCAGGACCGCCATGGGTGGCGTGCCGGCTATGTGCAGCTGGGCATCGATGGCGTCATCATGCTGGTGGCGCTGGCCCTGTTGCCCATGGATCGGGTAGGGCTCTCGGTGCTGGGCGCCGTGGCGCTCAACCTGATCATCGCGCTCAACCACAAGCCCGGGCGCTATATGGGGGTCAGCTGAGCCGCAGCACCACGTCAGCACTGGGCAGGGCCGTCGACCTCGTCATTGCCGACCCGGACCCTGCCCATGTTGTTGACGATCACCTTCCGGCCATCGCCGTGGCGGCCGCAGATGGTGAAGGTGCCGTTGTGGCCGCGGCTCCAGCCGGTGGACTGGTAGCGGATCGGGTAGTCACGGTTGAAGGTGATGGTCGGCCCGCCGCTGGGCTCCAGCACCCTCAGCACATTGACCCCGTTGAGGTTGCCGGCGGTGGCGTGGCCGTCGAGGATGGCGATGGGCAGCGTCCAGTCATGCTTCTCGCAGTGGGTAGCCCCGGGGCTGGCCACGGGGCAGATGGCGATCACATGGCGTCGCGTCACGGCGGTGTTGCGGGCCAGCGCCAGGGCCGTCTTGATGCGCATCACCTCGGCAGCCACCTCGTTGCGGGCGGTGAACTGCCGATAGCCGGGAATCGCCGTGGTAAACAGCACAAGCGCCACGGCGATGGCCACGATCAGCTCGATCAGCGTCAGGCCCTGCTGTTGGCGTGCCGGCCAGGGCGGCGCGGGAGGCATTGCCTGGCGACGGCGTGAAGTGACCAGGTGACGGATGGTACGGCAAGGCGTGACGAGACGCATGGTGCCCTCCCGGAGTGGACCCCTGAGCCATGGGTGGTCTCTTCACCCTAGCCAAGCGCCGTGTTCCCTCTGTCAGACAAAACGGACAATGACTGTGAGCGAATTCCTAGTCGTGGGTGGGGGCGTCATCGGCATGATGACGACGCTGCAACTGGCCGATGCGGGCCACTCGGTGACCCTGGTCGAGCGTGGCCGCTGCGGCCAGGAGGCCTCCTGGGCGGGGGGCGGCATCGTCTCGCCGCTCTATCCCTGGCGCTACGGCCCGGCGGTCTCGCGACTGTCGCGCTGGTCGGAGGGGTACTATCCCGAACTGGCGCAGCGCCTGGGGGAGGAGACCGGTGTCGATCCGGAGTATCGCCAGCGGGGCCTGCTCTACCTGAGGGTGGAGGATGAGGCGCGCGCCCTGGGCTGGGCCCGAGAGCAGGGCAAGCGGCTCGAGCGCGTCGACGCCGACTTCCTCTATGCCCGGGAGCCCGAGGCGGCGCCGGGATGCCGGGAGGCGCTGTGGATGCCGACCCTGGGCAGCATCCGCAACCCGCGGCTGGTGCGTTCGCTGTGGACGCGGCTGGCGGCGATGCCCCGGGTCACCCTGCGCGAGGAGGTCGAGGTGACGGGGTTCGAGGTGGCCGGGGGGCGGGTGCTGGCGGTGAAGACGACCCGCGGCGACCTGGCCGGCGGCCAGGTGGTGGTCTGCGGAGGCGCCTGGGCCGCGGGGCTGCTGGAGACGGTAGGGGTTGCCCTGCCCGTGCGGCCGGTGAAGGGGCAGATGATCCTGTTCAGGGCGCCGCCGGGACTGGTGCAGCGGGTGGTGCTGATGGATGGCCGCTATGTGATTCCCCGCGCCGACGGCCGGGTGCTGGCCGGCTCCACTCTGGAGGAGTGCGGCTTCGACAAGACGACCGATGCCCAGGCGCGGGAGTCGCTGTGGGCCAGCGCCACGGCGATCATTCCGGCCCTGGCCGACTGCGAGGTGGAGCACCACTGGGCAGGACTGCGCCCGGGCTCGCCGGACGGGGTGCCCTTCATCGGCGCGGTGCCGGGCATCGACAACCTCCACGTCAACGCCGGCCATTACCGCAATGGCCTGGTGCTGGCGCCGGCCTCGACGCGTCTGCTGGTGGATCGGCTGCTGGGCCGCGAGCCGATCCTCGACCCGGCGCCCTATGCCCTGGAGGGGCGCTTGTCGAAGGCTAGGTAGGAGGCGCTATTCCTTCTCGTCCGGTTTCTGCTCCTGCTGCTCCTGAAGGTAGCGGTCGAGGTGGGCGGTGGAGCAGAACCACTCACCCTGGTCGCGCAGGGCGTCGCTCTCGGGGACATGCACCTTGCACCAGCTGCAGCGCACCATCTGGCCGCCCTCCTGGCGCGTGTCGTCGCTCTCCAGCAATTCCTCGCGGTCGAGCTTCCACTCCCGGTACATGCGGTAGAGCTTGAGGCCGGCGAAGAACAGCACGGCGAAGATGATCAGGCGGATGATCAATAGATTCATTCCAGTCGGGACTCCCAGGTAGGGGGCGTGATGGCGTTGTGGGGGCAGGATGGCGTTGCCGGTCGATTCACCTAGCAGGTGGGGGCGGGATGGCTTTGCCACTCGGCTTCCCTTGCGGGACAATGAGCATATCCGTCGATTCTCGAGAGATTTCCAAGCCCATGCAAGACCTGACGCTGGTGATGGCTCAGCTGGACCCGCTGGTCGGGGATATTCCCGGCAACACCGATCGCGCCATCGAGTCGGTGCGCGAGGCGCGCATCGAGCATGGTGCCGACATCGTGGTGCTCCCCGAACTCTTCCTGACCGGCTATCCGCCGGAGGACCTTCTGCTGCGCCCCTCCATGGAGACTCGCCTGCGCGTGGCCCGCACCCGCATGGCCGAGAAGGTGGTGCGCGACGTGCTGGTGATCGTCGGCTACCCGGGACGCCGTGAGGGCCAGACCTGGAACCTGGCCGGCGCGCTCTACAACGGCGAGTGGCTCGGCGAATATGCCAAGCAGGCGTTGCCCAACTACCAGGTGTTCGACGAGCAGCGCTACTTCGCCGCCGGCACCCAGCCGCTGGTGATCGATCACAAGGGGCTCAGGCTGGGCCTGATGATCTGCGAGGACCTGTGGGACGAGGCACCTGCGCGCCAGGCCCTGGAGGCCGGTGCCCAGCTGCTGGTCAGCCTCAATGCCTCGCCCTTCCACCAGGACAAGCCTGCCGAGCGCCTGCGCCTGCTCGAGGCCCGTGCCGCCGAGGTGGCGCTGCCCATCGTCTACGTCAACATGATCGGCGGTCAGGACGAGCTGGTATTCGACGGCGGTTCCGCCTGCGTGGATGCCGCCGGTGAGCTGATGGTGCAGGCGCCCCACTGGCAGGTGGGCCTGATGCCGGTGCAGCTGGTCAGGGAGAAGGGCCGGTGGGTGCCGCAGCCAGGCGAGACCGAACCCGACGTGGAGCCCGAGGAGAACCTCTACTGCGCGTTGGTGACCGGGCTGCGTGACTACGTCAACAAGAGCGGCTTCGAGGGGGTGGTGCTGGGCCTCTCCGGCGGCATCGACTCGGCGCTGTCCCTGGCCATCGCGGTGGATGCGCTTGGGCCGCAGCGGGTACACGCGGTGATGATGCCCTACCACTACACCGCCGACATCTCCAGGGAGGACGCCGCGCAGCAGGCCGAGCTGCTGGGGGTGGCCTACGAGGTGATGCCCATCGAGCCCATGGTGGAGGCCTTCATGAGCACCCTGGCCAAGACCTTCGAGGGCACCGAGCGCGACACCACCGAGGAGAACCTTCAGTCGCGCTGTCGCGGCGTGCTGCTGATGGCGATCTCCAACAAGAAGGGGCTGATGGTGCTGACCACCGGCAACAAGAGCGAGATGGCGGTGGGCTACGCCACCCTCTACGGCGACATGGTGGGTGGCTACAACGCCATCAAGGACGTCTACAAGACCTGGGTCTACCGGCTGGCCCGCTGGCGCAACACCCAGTCACCGGCGATCCCCGAGCGGGTCATCGAGCGCCCGCCCTCGGCGGAGCTGGCGCCCGACCAGCAGGACAGCGACTCGCTGCCCGACTACGACGTGCTCGACGCCATCCTGGTGAGCTATATCGAGGGCGACATGAGCGCCGAGGCGATCATCGAGGCCGGCTTCGACCGTGAGGAGGTCTATCAGGTTGTTCGCCTGGTGGACCGCTGCGAGTACAAGCGCCGTCAGGCGCCGGTGGGTGTGCGCGTCACCCGACGCGGTTTTGGCCGCGACCGCCGCTACCCCATCGTCAACGGCTGGCAGCCGGGGGAGTAAGCGCCCTTCGGGCAGCGCCCGGTGGCAAGCGCCGTGTAGCCAAGCCGGTGGGCGATGGGCCGCCGGTGTCGAGACCGCAAACAGAAACCCCGCCGGGTCGAGACCCGGCGGGGTTTCTTGTGGACGCCTGCCACGACGTCGGCATCATCCTGCTCGGCGCTAACTACGCTGAGAGCGACTGGGCGCGCACGTGCCTGGGTTCGAAGGTGCGGCCGCGCAGCTGGTCGTGGCGAGGGGCGTTCTCGATCAGCACCTCGAGCACTTCCCGGGCGCGGTCGCGCATCTCCAGGCCCAGGTAACCCTCGACCATCACCGCCAGGGCATCCCGGGACGCCTCGGTCTCGGGATAGTTCTCGATCACCCAGCGGCCACGCTCCACGGCGGCCAGGTAGGCGCCCCGACGCAGGTAGTAGTCGGCCACGTGCAGCTCGTGGCGGGATATCAGGTTGCGCAGGTAGACGATGCGCTGCTGGGCGTCCGGGGCATACTGGCTGTTGGGATAAAGGCGCACCAGTTCACTGAAGTCGGTGTAGGCGTCGCGGGAGGCGCCCAGGTCGCGCTTGGAGATGTCGATCAGCTTCAGACGCTCGAGGCTGAAACGCCCCGCCTGCCAGGAGGCCAGGCCGCGCATGTAGAGCGCGTAGTCGGCCTGGGGGTGGCTCGGGTGCAGGCGGATGAAGCGGCTCGAGGCGGCCCGGGCGGCCTCCCAGTCACCGCTCTCATGGTAGGCGTAGATCAGCTCCAGCTGCGCCTGTTCGGCGTGGTTGCCGAAGGGAAAACGGGTATCCAGGGCCTCGAGCCGGGTGATGGCGGCGGTGAAGTTGCGCCGCTCCAGGGAGTCGCGCGCCTCTTCGTAGAGTTCGCGCTCGGCAACGCCGGCGAACTCGTCCTCTTCTTCGTCGGTGGAACCGCTGCTGGCGCAGCCCACCAGCAGGCTGGAGGCGAGCAGCATGGCCGCAAGACGGGCGGTAGGTCGGAAAACGCGCATCGTGATCCTCGTGGCAAACAACGCGGACGGGCCGTGGTAGAATCGGCTATGACTCGCTCACTATAAAGCACTGCGCGGCAAAACGCAGTCACCGGGCGGTGCCTCCCTTTCTTCACCCTGCTGACTGGCAGCCCATCGACCATGCCCCAGACCCTGGAAGCCCAGCAACGCATTCCCGATGCCATGGCCGGCCTGCGCCTTGACCAGGCCGCCGCCGAACTGTTCGCCGACTACTCCCGCGAACGCCTCAAGGCCTGGATCAAGGCTGGCGATCTCACCCTCGACGGAACTCCCGCCAGGCCCAAGGACAAGGTCTACGGGGGGGAGTGGCTGCGGCTGGCCACCGAGATCGAGGAGGAGACCCGCTTCGCCCCCGAGGAGATCCCGCTGAACGTGGTCTTCGAGGACGACGAGGTACTGGTGATCGACAAGCCGGCCGGCCTGGTGGTCCATCCGGCGGCGGGCAACCCGGACGGCACCCTGCTCAATGCGCTGCTGCACCACTCTCCCCGGCTTGCCGGCGTGCCGCGGGCCGGCATCGTACATCGTCTGGACAAGGACACCACCGGCCTGATGGTGGTCGCCAAGACCCTGGCCGCCCAGGCTACTCTGGTGGCGCAGCTGCAGGCGCGCACCGTCTCCCGCGAGTATGACGCGGTGTGCGTGGGGGTGATGACCTCGGGTGGCAAGGTTGACGCGCCCATCGGTCGCCATCCCAAGGATCGCAAGCGCCAGGCGGTGACGGCCTCCGGCAAGCCGGCGGTGACCCACTACCGGGTGGTGGAGCGCTTCCGCGCCCATACCCATGTGCGTTGCCGGCTGGAGACCGGGCGCACCCACCAGATCCGCGTGCATCTGGCGCACCTGCGCTATCCGCTGGTGGGTGACGCGACCTACGGCGGGCGGCTGAAGCTGCCGCCCGGCGCTGCCGAGCCCCTCAAGGAGATCCTGCGCGAATTTCCCCGCCAGGCGCTGCACGCCCGCAAGCTGGCCTTCGTGCACCCCGCCAGCGGCGAGCCGGCGACCTTTCGCTCGCCGCTGCCGGATGACATTCTGATGCTGCTGGACTACCTGCGCCACGACCACGAGACGATGCGCTGACCTGTCTTCGCCGAGGACCTGCCGATGAGCGACGCCCCCGACCTGCGGCCTTCCCTGATCCTGCCCGATTGGCCGGTGCCCACCTCCGTGGGCGCCTTCGTCACCACCCGCGAGACGGGTCCCAGCCAGGGCGCTTTCGCCTGTTTCAATCCGGCGGACCACGTGGGCGACAACGCCGACCATGTGGACCTGTGCCGGCGGCTGCTGCAGAAGCAGGTCGATGAAGAACGGCCGCTGCTGTGGCTCAACCAGGTGCATGGCGCGCGGGTACAGCAGCGCTTCGATCCGACGTCGCCCGAGGCCGATGCCGCGGTGGCGTTCAACCGCGACTATGCCTGCGTGGTGCTCACCGCCGATTGCCTGCCGGTGTTCTTCAGCGACTATCGCGGTACCCGGGTGGCGGTGGCTCACGCGGGTTGGCGCGGGCTGGCGGGCGGCGTGCTGGAAGCCACGGTGGCCGCGCTTGGCGTGCCGCCGGAAGAGCAGCTCGCCTGGTTGGGGCCGGCGATCTCCAACGCCCAGTTCGAGGTGGGTCCCGAGGTCTATCATGCCTTCGTCGGGGTGCACCCCGAGGCCATCGAGGCCTTCGACCCCAGCCCCTACCGCCTGGGCCACTACATGGCGGACCTCTATCGCCTGGCGCGCCTGCGCCTCGAGCGCCTGGGCGTGTCCCACATCAGCGGCGGCCACTTCTGCACCGCCTGCGAGCCGCGCTTCTACTCCCACCGCCGCGACGACGGCCGCACCGGCCGCATGGCCAGTGTGATCTGGCTGCGCTGACCCGCCGTGCTGCTATCCACGGGCAGGGTGCCGTAGACCGTGTCGTCGGTGATTTGGGTGATGCGTATACCCAGCGACTGCATCAGGGTGTCTCGGCTGGCGTCATTCAGCGCATCGATGTCGACGGGGCGCTTCCACATGGGCCGCGCGCTCAAGAGGGTGTTCGATCGTCAGGATACAGCACCGCGACGCCATCGGCCTCGGCCCTCTGTGCCAGGTCCAGGCGCCTGATCTTGAGTCCAGTCTGGATGGGCAATGGCTGAAAGGCCACGGGCACCATGAAGGGCGGCAGGCGCTCGCGCAACCAGCTCCTGAGCGCCTCGGTTTCCACGACTGACCGCACCTCAATGAAGGCCACTGGGCGTTGCCCGAATTCCCGGTCCGGGCGGGGCACGACAATCGCCCGCACCACCTGCGGATGCTGATGGAGGGTCTTTTCCACCATCTCGGGCTGGATGTTCTCGCCACCGCTGATGAACTGGTTGTCGAGTCGTCCGGTAATCTCGAAGGCGTGGTCGCTCCAGTGGCCCAGGTCGCGGGTGTGGAACCACCCCTCGGCGTCGGTGGCCGGGTCCGTCTCGCCGTTGCGCAGATAGCCCTTGAACAGGGTGTCACCCCGCACCAGGATCTCGCCGTTGTCGTCCACCCGGCATGTGCGATGGTCCAGCACCTTGACGCTGCCTTCGGGGGACTGACTCAGCACCTGAGAGCTCATCTCGGTGAGGCCATAACTCATCCAGCAGGGCAGCCCCCGCCACCGGGCCGTCTCCAGCAGGGAGGCGCGCACCGGACCGCCGCCCAGCAGGATCGCCTTGAGTCGGGGCAGGGCGCAGTCCTGCTCCAGCAGTCGCTGCAACTGGGTTTCCACCAGGGAGAGATGGGTCACGCCGGCGGCTGCCAGATGGTCTACGTCCTCGGCCCGCTCCCCCAGTACCAGGGAGGCACCCCCCAGCAGGCAGCGAAACAGGATGGCGAGCCCGCCCACGTGGAACAGCGGCAGGGAGAGCAGGTAGCGATCCCCCTGGGCCAGGGGGATCGCCCGATTGGCCCCCTTGGCGCTCAGCACGTGGTTGGCGTAACTATGCATCGCCACCTTGGGTTGACCGGTGGTGCCTGAGGTGAGAACGCCGGTGCGGATGTCGTCCGTCGGGAATTGCAGTGCAAGTCCTGTGCGCTCCGGGCCCGAGGGGCGCCCAGGCGTGTTGGCGTCAGTTTGGGTGCCAGGACCGGCGAAGACCGCGTCCCCGGGGGTGGCGATCCGCCAGGCCATGGCATGAACCTGCATCAGCGCCTTCACAGACGCCGGAGGCATGGCCGGGTTCACCGGCAGTAGGCGGGCCCCCGCGCGCAACACGGCGAAGAGATCCACCAGGGTCTCCAAGCTGCGCTCCGCGCCGAGAACGACCCATTGGTTGGGTGCCACGCCCTGTTCACTGAGTGACAGGGCCCGCTCGGTGACCCGATCCGACCATTGGGCGAAGCTCAGGTCGCTTTGTCCCGGCCGAATCAGGGCCGTTTGCCCGGGCCATCGGCGGGCCGCCTCGCTCAGCAGGCAGGGCAGGAAATCACTAGGTGCTGCGGTCATGTCCAGTGTCCCAGACAATCTAGATCGTCACGCCTCAGCACTGGCCGTCGGGCATGTTCGGGCTGGCTGCGTATGGGTTCGATCAGGGCGTGGGTAAAGGGGGCGAAGGTGTCCAGGCCCTGGGGGCCGGTCAGCCCCCAGTGGTCGGCCAGGCGGGCGTAGAGGTCCAGGGTGAGGTTGCTCTCGTAGGCGGCGCTTAGCACCACGACGAGCCCCCGGCGGCGTGCCGCGGACACCCAGGCCTGGCTGCGCTCGAGGCCGGTGAGCATGGGCTTGATCACCAGGGCCGCCAGTCCGGGGGTGTCCAGCCGGCTGTCCAGGGTCTCGGGGGAGGCTTCCCGCAGGGTCTCGTCCCAGGCGAAGGGCAGGCCAGTGGCGGCGAACCAGCCTGCATAGTCGCTGCCGGGCAGCAAGGGCTCCTCGATGAACTCCACCCGCCGGGCATCCATCGTGTCGCTCAGGCTGCGGGCCTGGTCGAGTGTCCAACTGCGGTTGGCATCCAGCCGTAACCGCTGGTCGCCTTGCAGGCGTCCGGTCAAGTGCCGGATGCGTTGCCCGTCCACCGCCACTGATGCGCGACCGACCTTGAGTTTGATGCAGGGGTCCCGGGGGAGCGTGTCCAAGTCGGCGTCGTGGCGCAGCAACCGGCAGCGTGGCAGGTCGCGGGCCGGGGCCAGCGGGGTCGATCCTTGCAGTCGACCGCTTTCCAGCCCGAAGCGTACCTCGGGGCAGAGTTCGGCCCGATCCAGCCGATCCGTGTCGAGCCTTTGCTCCAGAGTGCCAGGCCCCTGGAGGAGATCCTGGAGTTGCCGGCTGCATTGCTCGAGGCCATGGGTGCTGAAGCCGGGCAGCGGACTGACCTCGGACCAGATGATGCGCTGATCCTCAACCTGCCATTCCAGAAGCAGGCCCTCTCGATGAAAGAGCGTGAACTGACCCAGGGACAGGGGTTGGCGCAGGGCAACCCGATAGCGCCAGAGGGTAAGTCCGATGAGCGGAACCTGGCACGACATCATGGCGTCCTGTGCCACGTGAGGGGCATCAGGGCTGGCGTTTGAACTTGTCAAAATCGGGTTTGCGCTTTTCCAGGTAGGCGTTGCGCCCTTCCTGTCCCTCTCCGGTCATGTAGAAGAGCATGGTGGCATTGCCGGCCAGCTCCTGAATACCGGCCTGGCCGTCGGTGCCGGCATTGAAGGCCGACTTGAGCATGCGTAGCGCGATGGGCGAATGTTCCAGGATCTGGCGGCACCAGGCCACGGTCTCCTGTTCCAGTTGCTCCAGCGGCACCACGGTGTTGACCAGGCCCATGTCCAGGGCCTCCTGGGCGTTGTACTGGCGGCACAGGAACCAGATCTCGCGGGCCTTCTTCTGGCCCACCACGCTGGCCATGTAGCTGGCACCGAAGCCGCCATCGAAGGAGCCTACCCTGGGACCGGTCTGACCGAAGCGGGCATTCTCGGCGGCAATGCTCAGATCGCAGATCAGATGCAGCACATGCCCGCCGCCGATGGCATAACCGGCCACCATGGCGATCACCGGCTTGGGGCAGGAACGGATCTCTTTCTGCAGATCCAGCACGTTCAGGTGATGCACGCCTTGATCATCCTGGTAGCCGGAGTCGCCGCGTACCCGCTGGTCGCCGCCGGAGCAGAAGGCCAGGTCTCCCTGGCCAGTGAGAATCACCACGCCGATGGTCTCGTCGAAACGGGCATCGGCCAGGGCCTGCTGCATCTCCTTGACGGTGAGCGGACGGAAAGCATTGCGCACCTGGGGGCGGTTGATGGTGATCTTGGCGATCCCTTCCGCCTTGTGATAGAGCACATCCTGGAAGGCGCCGCTGTGATCCTGCCAGTCGGCGGCAGAAATGATCCGGGAGGTGGTGGCTGTAGTCATTAACGGTCACGGCTCTTGGCAACGGCCTGCGTGTCGCGGCAGGTGCGATGAATGAGGTAGGCCACCGTTTTCGGGGCCTCGGCGTGGCAGTTATGCCCCAGGCCATCCAGTTTGACAAGTTCGAGGCCGGGGCAGCCCCGGGACCAGCGCTCGCCCAGGGCGCAGAATTTTTCATCCCGCCGCCCGGCGATGAAGCGGCACGGCATACCCAGCGCCGCCACCCCGGGGATGAGCGCGGGCTGATGCCCCAGGCTGGCGGCACGCAGGACTCGGGCCAGCTGCCGTGGATCCTGTGAGGCGCGAGCGGCGATGAAGGCCCGGCGACGGGCGTCATCCAGCGACGCGAAAACCGGCTGACGGTACCACGCCTCCAGGACATCGGGCCAGGGGCCCTGTTCGAGGCGCCGGGCCCAGGCTTCGTCATGGTCCAGGCGGGCCTGGCGCTCGGCGCTCGACGCAAGCCCGGGATGGGCACCTTCCAGTATCAGGGCATTGACCCTTTCGGGATGTCTCACGGCCAGCCAGGCGGCGATGCGCCCGCCCATGGAGTACCCGGCCAGGGCGATGTGTTCCGGCAATTGTTCGGTCAGCCCGGCCCAGACCCGCTCACAGTAGGCGTCGAACGGCAGGTGTTCATCCGCTGGGTCCAGAGGGGCATCGCCGTGTCCGGGCAGGTCGGGGGCGAGGCAGCGGATTGCCGGCGGCAGGTGCTTGATGACCTCGTTCCAGTCGTTGCCGCGACCCATGAAACCATGGAGCAGGACCAGGGTTGTGGTAGCCATCAGAG